>DATJPS010000001.1:0-14770 GCA_035506255.1 Candidatus Omnitrophota bacterium
TTATTTTTAAAATCCTTTTCCCTGTCCGCCAGTTCGATCTTCTCCTTTCCGTATTCGACCGCCAACTTGGCTTTTTCCTGTTTATCAACACCATCCATGATACTGGTAGCCTGGCCGAGCAGGGTCTTAAGGTGCCCTTCATCTGTCTGCATCAACTGGGTATCGGCATTTCTCAATATTTCATTGAACTGCATGTCAAGGTCATAGTTCCCGGACTCAAGAGAAAGCGTGGTCGATTCCGCTTCCACCGCGTCAAAATTGGCGGCCGCGGCGGTTGCCGATGCCCCTTGTGACGATGAAAGCGCCGCCCGGTTCTTGGCGACATTTTCCTTGTTCTTACTATCGCTCACCTGTTTATCGCTATGCTCCGGTGTTCCGTCCCAGTGGGCGGCGCCGTAAATATAGAGTGAATCAACGATCGTCTGGATGCAAGTCAGCGTAAAGTTCGCATAAGCAGCGCTCTGCTGGGTCTTGAGCGCATCCTTATAATTTTCGGTAATCCGGTTGACCTCCTGCTGGCTGAGCTGGTTCTTTGCATCCGGCTTGCTGGCGATCAACTTCTGCATGTCCTTGTATTCCTTGACCGCGCCGTTGGTCTTGGCAAAGCTGGCGATCGAGATCGCCACCTCGATCGCCGAGATCCCGGTGCTTACTGACTGCAATATGGCGTTCTTTTCCGCCTGGTTGATCTGGTTCTCTCTGCTTACCAACTGTTGCACCGCCTGCATCTCGGTCTGCAGCATGGCGCGGGCAACGGTGCTCGAAATGAATCCCGCGGTCTCGATGGCATTGGTCGAATTCGGCCTTACCCCGTAAAACACCCGGGCAAGACGGCTTTTGACATCCTTTCCCTGATTGACCACATCGCCTATCAGATCTTTTATACGTTCCAGCTTTTCCATCGCCGCGCTCTGGACATCGAATATGCCGCTGTTGATCCCCACATTACCGCCGCCCACCTCAACGACCATCTGCGAATTGACCGAAATGCCGGCCTCCATCTCTTCCGCCTTTTCCAGGATCTGCTGTTCGGAGGTCATTTTTCCTTTTACGGATTTCGCATCCTCAGGGGTGGTCTGCGCCGCCATCGTCTCCAGCTCGCCGGTATCGTTCCTTGCCCGCATCCAGGAGTTCACCATATCGATCGCCGATATCACCAGATTGGAAACGGAAAGGCATAGGTTCAATACCGCGGTCGAAGTCGCGGCGCCGGTCACTATCGAAGCGGCCAGCAATACCACGGTAACGGCCAGTTTGGTGACGGCATTATCGTATTGCTGTTGGGCGGCATTGGCGCGGTTGGACACTTCCACCTCTTCCGAAAGCGCTTTTACCGCGCTCTGGAACACCTTCATCGCGGTGTCAAAATTACCCCTCACCATATCGGACATGGTCTCCGTTTCATCGGTCACCACTCCCAGCGACTGCCAGATCGCCTTAAGCATCTTGCTCTTGGCCTCGACGGTGGAAGCGATGTTCGCGAAGGTGATAAAGATGTTCTCCAGCCGCTTTTGCAAGGCCTGGATCTTTCCGGTGTTCAAACCGATATTGCCGTCGCCGGCATCGCAGGTCCCGACCGCGAAAAGTTCGTTATAGACGTTGAACGCTTCGGTATCGAGGTGCGCCAGGACCGATCCGCTACGTCCCTTGCCGACATTTCCGACCGGCTCCCAATCATCCACATTTGGCGTATACGAAGTATCACGGGTATCGTACTCCGAAGCGGCAATATATTGTCCCAGGGCCGATCCCAAGGCCATGCCGATCGAGAACCCGATTAAAGCTCCCATCAATCCGCCTACGCCCGGGACACACGCCCCGATCACCGCTGCCACCACCGCCGTCACCATACTGACCGCAAAATTGATCCGTGCCGCCTCCATCTGACGCGCCTGCTGGATCTCGCTGTTCTGCGCGTCCTTGTATTCACTTAAATTTGATACCAGTTCCTGGAACTGCACTCCCATCTGCTTCATCACTTCGTCCAGCGCGGCACTCGTAAGATTTCCTGAGGCACTGCCGCCCGAAAGGCCGGTAAGAGCGCGCTCGATCATGCGCCGGATCTCCGCCTGCTGTTTCATCATTTTGGCGATAACGCGCAATGCGTTCTGGATGCCGTTCAATTCGCGTGTAAGGTTGGCGATCTGGCCGTTATCAACCGCAAGGTAGCCGGCGTCGTCGCCGTCGGTAATGGTCATGATCTGCCCCATGCCGACGCCATTCACCAGCATCTCTTCTTCGTACTGCAGGTCCGCGCTCTGGTCCACAAGGTTCTTCCGGTCCTTGTCTCTTGCTTTATTATCAGGAGGCGTATATGTATCCACCGACGGAGTGTAATCATCGTCCACCGCGTCGGCGGTCTCGGCCGCGCCGTACTTGAATGCCGCAGCGCAGATACCGGCACATACCGCTACTATCAATCCGACCAGCGCCACCGCTCCCGCCACTGCCCCCGCTGCGGCCGAACCCCAAGTAACGATCGATACCGCTACCGCCACCACGATGGTGGCAACGATCGCCACCGCCTCGAAGATATTCCCCAGTACGATCTCCCAGCGCGAATTGTCTATCTTTTCGATCTGCTTATCGATGAACTTGATGTCGTTCTTTACTTTCTGGACTTCCATGATCGAACTGGCGGTCTGGTCGAAGAGGACGGTCTGATGAGCGTTCTCGGCCTCCACCGCCTCTTCCGCCCCTCCCAACCTCTCGCTCAACCCGCTCTTGCCGGTAATGGCCTCGAACATCGACTTCTGCACCGATTCCTTTTCACGAGCAGCCGAAACCACCGCCCGGTTCATGTTCAACAGCCCGACGAACTCGTTGCGGAGGTCCACCAGGTACTGCTTAAAGGCGCCGGTATCGATAAAGCCATCGGAATTGTAGGTTATGTGGTTCTCCGAATCCTTTAGTTCCGCCATCACCTGGTCGCCGTTCCTTTGTGTCTCCGGGGTCAACCCCACAAAACTGCTCCCGAACACATGGTTCATCGCGGCAACACTCCGGTCCATGGCGGCCTTGTATTCTTTCTTCGCGTCTTCCGCCATTTCCAGTGCGTGCTTCTGATCGCCATCGCTGGTCCAGTAGTTCGACCAACCATCGCCCTTGGCCGCATCGGCCTCATCCAATAACTCCTGCAGTCTCGCGTTGTTATGGTTTGTGATGTTGGTCATCAAGATAGAGATGCCCTTTTGGAAGAATTTGGACATCTTGGCGTTGGATTTCCCAACCAGCTCGACCAGCGAGGTCTTTTTATTCTCGTCGGACAAATCGGTGTTCAGAAAAGCTTTGAAGATCAGGTCCTGGATCTCACTCCTCTGTTCCATGAACATCACGAGGAACAACCGGGTGTTCATCAGCTCAAGGAGACGGCGGTATAGCTGCTCCAGTTTGTCCCCGTCCAGAGACTGGAAGCCGTTATCATCCTGCGTGTACATGGGGTTTTGCAGTACGCTGTTCCAGAAATCGTCCATTCCCTGATCAACATCGCCGGCAACGTCCATGGCCGAATTCGTACCGTTCGTATCTCCGGCAGGCGCGCCCCCTCCAACCCCGCCGGCATTGCCACTGTCCCCAGGAGGAGGCGGCGGTGGCGGGCTGGGAGGTGTGGGCGATGGGCTGGGAGGCGTGGGCGTATTCTTGATATACCCGGCGTCATCCGGTGTTGGGGTGGCGCCTGGGCTCAGGATTGCCGCCGACATCGCCGAATTAACGGCTCCGGGAGTGGTGGACGATATGGCGGTGGTATCGGCCGGCCCTTTGGTCTCTCCAGGCTCAGGTTCGTTGGTCGAAATAAAAGAAGGATTTATGCTGCCCTGGTAGACATCATTTTTATCCTTAACGTTATTTACCGGATTATTTAAATTTACGCCATTTACCATTACACTATATTAATCGGATTATAGTGCATGGAACTTGCATAAAAAAGGGGTAATTTAGCTAAATTATTTCTTTACCGGGACCTGGTCCGGGGAAGCCGCGTTCCTGCCTTCCACCTGTTTATCCCTCTCGGCCTTCGCTTTCATGATCGAATCGCGGTCAAGGCTGTCGGGAAGGTCATGGGTGATGTTGGACGGGGTCTGCTTGTCGCTGTGGCCTTCCACGAAGTTCTGGAACGCGCCCTGCATAAGAGCGGTCATCAATTGCGGGTCTTTTTCTAATTCATCTTTGGGCAGTTTCAATCCGCGCGCGCCGCATTCCACCTTGAAAAGGCCCCAATACGAGGTGAACATCAGTTCCTTGAATCTTGGAGGCAGGGTCGCATCGTCCCAGTTCCCACTTTTTGCTTTGGCGTACGCTTCCACTCCGGCCTGGAACTCCTCTTCGGTTATCATGTTCCTCAGACGCAGATACTTATATGTTTCAAGTGTCACTTCAAGGCTGCGATTGAACATGCGATCATTAGCTTTGCCCAACGCAGCAAAATCGATCCCCTTCATATAAGTGGGGATGTTCGCACTTTTAATGATAATTATTTCGTGCGAGCTTAAATAAGCGAACGCTTTTTCACCGCCACCCGCCGCCTGGGCCTTGAACCTGGGGACCACGAATTCGAGCCGTTTAATCAGGTCCGCAACGGTCCCGCTATCGTTAGCATCCAACTTGCCGTCCTGATTGCCAAAGAAATAATCTATCGCTTCGTCGGTGATCTTGTCCTTTACTTTTGAGTCGCTCCAGTTATCCACTTCTGAACCGTACAGTTCCCGCGCCAAGGCCCGGCGGAATTTGATATCGTTGAAGTCCAGTTTACCGTCAGGATTAGAGGTGCGCTGTTCACGGATCCATTCCCCCAGCCCGCCTTTATCGTAAAAAGTGGAATCGAACAGATCGGATAAAAGCCCCAATGCCCTACCCACTCCGTCAGGTGTTTTGCTTCCCGGTACCGGTATCGCATCTACGCTGTTCGCGCCGGGAGCGATCTGCTTTTTGGCTTCCGGAGATAATGAAACGGTATCCGGACTGTACCCAGGGCCGATATTGCCTTTAGGTGGGGCATACGGCTTGGGGGCCAAACCAGCGGGAACAAAAGGCCTGTCGCCAACAGGAGGCGTCATTTTTTCTTCTCCTCCTCGATCCGTCCGGTCAGTTCGTCCCTTTTCTTATTCAGAACTTCCTGAAAATGCCTTAGCTTTTCTTCCACCCTATCTACACGGGCGCGCGCCCTTTTAAGCCTCATGTAAGAAGCGATCATGCCGGTCACCGACATGATAAGAACACCCGCCCCCATACCGATAATGAATGAAAAGAATTGAAAGCTCATGCCGTAACTCCCTTGGGTGCTATGTCCCCTCCCGTCGGTTTGCCCGGAGCGATCTGTCCCGCAGGCTTCCCTGCCGGGGTCGGTATCGCATCGCCGCCCGCGCCCGGATCGCCCGGAGCGGTCTTAGGAGCTCCACGGCCAAAGAGGTTCGCTATCCAAGTAAAGAATTCTTCAAGGACCGTAGTATATCCTTTTTCAAGACGTTCATACTTGCCGGTTGTGGGATCGCGGGTCTCGGTATTATGAGCTCCGTGAATGAATTGGTCCTGGGTCAGCGCCTGGGTGGCTCGGCGGGTGGAATCGGTAAAAGCTTGAGCTTTATTGCCCAATCCGCCCTGGAGCGTCCATTGCGCTTTATTACGCACAAAACCATTACCGGCTTCGAAATTTATTGACATTAACGCATCTCCATTTTATTTATCGGTGCCAACGCCAAAAAACTTGCATGCGTTCTCTAGGTCAACTGAGTTTACCACATTATCCAGGATTTTTATATTGCTATTGTCGGGATTGAACAAAGGTTTTATTTGCGACATGATGCTGCTAATATCGCCGTCAACCTGGTCCAAATTTATCCTTAATGAGGCTACTTCCATGGATCGATTCACTCTCCCATAATTCTATCGGGAGAACTTGCACGGAACTTGCATCCGATCGCCGCATGTCCCGGAAAGGCTTATGCCTCACCATAATTTGTCGAGGACCGGGATAATCGCTTTAAAAATTCCTCCTGGGCCCTAGATTCTCTTTCCGCTTTATCGTACAGGTCGTTGTCTGGCTGCTCCTTCTGCGGCGGCGGCTCTACATTGACGATCTCGATGATATTTTCCTCGATCTCTTTTTGATAGGACGAAGACGGGATATCAGGATCGCCGTTCCTCTCAAGAGGCGCTCCTTCTCTCAATGCTACAGCTTCATGCAAGTGCTCCTTTTCCGTATCGTCGGACGATCCCGCAATGGAGCTGGCAGGCGGCGCTTTCCGGGCATTAGCGTTGCGCATCACCGCTTCAAATGTCAGGTTCAGCGCTTTTCTGACCCCTATTAATTCGCGGTTCAACCCGTCGACCCTTTTACTCATCCCGATCACCTCCTCGACCCTTTGTTTGATGATCTGTTCAAGCATCGACCGCATGCCATCGTCATTTTTATATTTTTCGATCCCGATCGAAAGCGAATCGATCTCTTTTCGCTTCATTTTGAGCAGTATGACCAATCCGGCGTATTCCTTTTTAAGCGATTCCAGCCATACCTTAAGATCTTCCGGCTTTTGTAATATCATGGATTTTCCTATCCTTTTATAATGGTCTCGAGTTGTTTCCGCTTACGGTCGCTGGCCAATATCTGCTGGGCCGACCTTTCCAGACTGTCGGCTATCCCGTTCACTGTTTCGAGCGCGCGCTTTAACAATTGATCGGCATCGAATTCGCTCTCCCGTTTTTCCTTGTCTTTATCCGGTTTTTTTACGCTTGCCGCCAGAACATCCGCCGCCGCAGCGGTCCCGGCCGTGCGGGTCCCGCTGGTCGTGCGCGAAATATTGGTCAGGTCGTCATATGCCCTCCTGATCTCTTTTCTTTCATCAGCAGAAAGCTGGACCACACCGTTCTTATCGTCTTCCATCAGCTTTTCAAGGGAGCCTTCAAGCTGTTCGACCGGCATGTCGCCCGCCTGGGAATTCAGGATCCGATTTTTATCGTCGATCCGAAGTTTTCCTCCCAGCAGTTGGCCAACCAGGAACATTACCTGGGGTGATGGTCTGGCCGGCGGGCCATCGGCCTTCCGGCCTTCGGCGTCGTCCGAACGCTCCGGCGCGATCTCCTTGTCTTCCCCTTCAGGCCGATCCAGCTTCAGGTCATGCACGGGCAGTTCTTCTTTTTTAAGCTCTTCCCGATAGCGCTGGTTCAGGACGCCGACATATTGATTGAACGCTTTTATCCGTGACCTCGCCATCCCTTCCTTTTTGAGCGCGTCATTGAATTTTACCTGCAGGTCTTTCCGGTCGGCGCCATCCCGTTTCATTTCTTTCATGATATCGTTCTTTTCTCTGATTGTTTCCTGCAGCTCGCGGCGCGCAGGTTCGAACACTTTCCTATAAATGTCATTGTAATGCTCGTTCAGTTCAGGCGCTGACATATCTTCAAGCTTTTTACCATTAAGCCGGTCTTTCATTTCTGCGAACACTTCATTTTTCAGCGACGAGAGCTTTTCGCCCCGGTTCGCGACCTCCGAGGCATCGACCCAAACCTGCGAAGTCGACACACCCTCACTGAACCCGTTCGCCGCCTGAACGGCCCTTTCGTTCCTGGCCTGTACCTGGCCAAGGTATGCCTTGACCACCGGATCATCATTTAATCGGTATTTTCTGTCCGCCGCGATCTTCACCTGTTCGGCCGCCTGGGCGGCCTCGGATCTTGCCTTTACTATTCTCACCTTAGCTTCACGAGCTTCTTCCGGCGTACTCGCTTTACCGGCCACCGCCTCGGCCCGCTCAACTTCGGCCTGCGCTTCTCCGGCCAATTTTTGCGCGCGGTCCTTCTGCTGCACGATCTCCGCTTCTCTGGCTACCACATAAGCCTGCAGGTTCATTTCCACCGGTTTACCGGTCCCGTCGGGTATGGCAATGACATGCTCGCCCTGCCGGTTCAATTTGATCTCCGCGATCGCCGGTTTTCCTCCGACCGTCGTTTCGACCCACACCGCGGGGACCTGGCCGGCCTGATCGCATTTTTCTTTAAGAACAGCGGTTTCCGTGACCGCCGTCGATCCAGGCATTTTTTCAGAGCTTACGATGGTCTCAGGAAGGTCGGGATCGGAGGTCGAGCCGGGTTCCGAGCCCTGCTCAACTGCCCTCAAGTTCTGTACCGCATCCTTGACCGCTTGCTGGCTTTCGAGCGCTGCTGATTGCGCATTCGAGAGTCGGTCCGCCGCCTCGTTAACCTGCCGCTCGAGTTCATCCAGCCTTCCGGCCAGCGCCTGGGAGCTCGGCCCCGGATCGCTTTCTTTCGACAGTTTGACCGCGGCATCATACACGGAGACGGCCCGGGCGTGGTTCGCCTGCGCGGCGGCGAGCGCCGCTATGTTTTGCTGATGCTGGTCCAACGCCTTTCTTTCCCCTATTCTGGCCTCGCCTTCGGCCTTAAGCAATTTGATCCGCTCAGCCTGCTGTTTGGTCGCCAGGATGTTCTTGATCGCACCGAGCACGCTCTTACCCACGTTCTTCGCCCCTTCCAGCAGTTCCTTCTCTTCGTTCTTTAAAATTTCGGTCAGTTGGGTCTCCAGGTCCAACTCGCCGGCACGAAGCGAAGAAAGAGTGGCATCGGATTCCATCTGATCCATGTTCTCCCCAAAATTCAGGAGGACCTTCTTTTGCGTCGCGATGTCCTTGTTCTTTTGTTCGACCGCTTTTCCCTGGTGCGACGTGATATTGCTTTCCCGGCTTATAAGCCGGTCGTAGATGGTGCCTCCGAGCATGGTGACCAGCGAATCGATGATCGCAAGCGATGATTGCAACCGGGTCAAGGTCGCGATGGTTTCAAGATTGTTCTCCTGTTTCGCGTCCTCCGCCGGGGTCGGCCCCGCTCCTTCGTTCTTTTCACCCGCTTCGGCTTTCTGATCGTATTCCTTGCTGTCGTTCTGGCAAGACATGGTGGCGGACGAAACCACCACCTCCACTACGGAAATCCCCAGTTTTATACCGCTGATGATGGAGGTCCGTTCGGCCGCGTTCATCTGGTTATGCCGGTTGGCGTACTGCTGGAGCGCCTGCATCTGGGTCTGCAGCATCTGAGTGGCGACAGCGTGAGCGATATAATTGGCCGCTTCCAGAGCGTTAAAAATGGCGGGCCGAGCGCCGCCGAACACTGCGGCAACCTTGGCCTTGACCTCGGCCATCTGCGACATGATGTCCGCGACGATCTGTTTTATCCGGTAAACGCGCTCCAGCTGCTCGCTCTTTTCCTCGAATACGCCGCTGTTTACACCGATATTCCCGCCGCCGATGTCCTCGAGCGCGCTCCGGTCCAGATCCACGTTCATCTCCTGCTCGTCGGCATCACGCATGACCTTCCATTCCGGAGCCTCTTTGGGATTGTCTTTTTCCGCCGGCCTGTCGTTGTCCGCGTCCTTACTTTTCGGATCGATCATCCCCTCCAGATCGCCGTAGCCGCTGTACTGGTTTTTGAGGGAATAGCCTAGGTCGACCGCCTGCATCGCTACCTGGCAAATGGCCGAAAGGATAGAGCCGATCGAACTGTTGATCAACGATACGGCGAATCCAACGCAGGCGATGCATAATTTGATTATCGATTTGTTATATTCGTCCGAGGCGGTGTTGGCCCGGTTGGCGACCTCCACTTTTTCGCCCAGGGCCCGGACCGCCGCCTGGAATGTCCGCATCGTCGCCTCAAAATTAGCGCGGTTCAGGTCCTTTACGGTCATGGTCTCGTCAACTGGCACGCCGATCGCCTGCCAGACCGCTCGCACCGTGGCGGACTTCGCCTCTATGATGCAGATCAGGTTCGCGATGGCGATGTAGATGCTCTCTATCCGCTTTTGCAGCTGCAGAACCTTGTTGGTGTTCAGAGCGATGAAGCCGCCTCCGGCGTCGGCCGTGCCTTGAGCGAAAAGTTCGGTATAGATGCTGGACAGCTCCGCATCGTAATAGCCGGAGATCCCGTCCCCGGGCGTACCCGAGCCGGTCAGCTCGTCCGCATTCGGGTCGTATTTGATGTCCTTGGTCTTGTCCGATGAATCGACCATCGAGGCGATCGCCCCACCCAGGCTGCTTCCGGCTGAGCCGCCGATACAGCCGATCAGGCTGCCGAGGGAAGCGTCGTGGGCCTTGTTGTAATCCTTTGTTCTCTGGGTCTCGGTATTCACCGCGTCCTTGTACTCGCCCAGGTTCGATACCAGCACCTGGAACTGGAAGGACCTTTGCCTTATGATCTCCTCCACCGCCGAGATCATCAGATCGTTATCGCAGCCGCCGGAAAGTCCGGTGAACGCCCGCTCTATCAATCTGCGCTTTTGCTCCATTTGCCGGAGCATTTTGGCGATCAGTAGCTGGGCGTTCTGGATCCCGGCCAGTTGCCGGCTCAGCGCCGCGATCCTTGCATTGTTCACTTCTTTAAACCCATCCGCCAGCGTCTCTATCTGGCCATCGCCGATCTGGTTCAATAACTGGTCTTCTTCATATTTAAGGTCGGCCGATTCGGAAAGCACTCCGTTCCCTTTATCTTTCGGTCTGTCCGGATCGGACGCATTATAAGTATCGAGCGTAGGCGTGTACGGTTTGACCACATCATGCTTATGGTCCGCGTTCACCATATCGATAATGGAGGATATCAACGATGCCACCGCCGCGACGATCGCGAAGACCCAGCACCAGTATGCCAGGACGGAGCAGATCACCGAGATCCATTTATTGATCGAGCTGAAGACGTTCGACCAGAAACAGTCGTCAAGCGACTTAATCGTCAGGTCCATGTACCGGATCTCGTTCGAGGTCTTCTGTATCTGCAGGATCTCGTTCGAAGCCTGGTCAAAAAGCGCGGTCTGGTGCGCGTTGTTCGCCTCGACCGATTGCTCGGCCCCGTCGAGACGGTCGCTCTGGTTGTTCTTGCCGGTCAGCGCTTCGAACATCTGTTTTTGTTCCGATTCTTTCTCTTTTTCGATCGACACCACCAGCCGGTCCCGGTTCAGCAGGCCTACCAGCTCCTCCCTGAGGTCGGCGATCCACTGTTTGCTAAGGTTAAGATCGATATAACCGTTGGCGTCATACTTAATGTATCCGTCCGCGTTCTTGAGCTTGTCGCTAATATCGTCGCATTTGTCCTGAACCTCCGGTTCTAGACCTTTGAACCCGACGCCCAGCACGCTGTTCAGTGCGTTAAGCGATTTTTCTGTCGCCGACCGCAATTCCTGCTGCGCATCCCGGATCTTCTCGTCCTCGTTCTTTTGCTCGTAATCGTCAGATGATTCAAAGAACGCCGCCACCGAACTGTGACCGTCCTTGGCCTCTTTGATCTTTTTGTTATACACTTCGACGTTCTTCGCTTGTACCTTCTGTTCCAGCAGGGCGGCGGCCTGCTGCATGGCCTTGCTCATTTTCTGGTTCGATTTGGCGGTCAATTGCGTCAGTGAGGTTTTATTGGTATGCAGGTCCGACAGATCGGCGTTCATGAACGCTTCGGCGATCATTTCCAGCGTTTCCCTTTTCTGGTCCTGCATCATCGACAGGGCCAGCCGGAGGTTGCACAGACCGAGCAGTTCCCGGTAAAGCTGCTCCAGCTTATCGGCATTGATCGAATAATATCCGGTATTGGGATCGACGCTCCAGAGCCCTCCGTCCTGGTCGCCGTCGATAAAACTCTGTTCGATATCCTTGATGTCCTGGTCAGCCTGTCCCGCGGCCGCCATACCGCCTTCTATCGTTCCCGGATCGTCCCCCGCCGGCGCTGATCCGCCTGGACCACCGGTGCTATCGTTCTTTATATAACCGGGGTCGTCCGTTCCATCTTTTCCTGACAGATTGAGTTTGATCGAGGTCAATGTCGGGTTGACCGCCCCGGAAGCGGCAGAAGCGATAGTCGTATGATCGGACATCACCGTAGGCGTATTGGGCATCGGATCGTTCGAGGGGATGAACGAAACGGCGATGCTTCCCTGATAGACTTGTTCCCTATCATGGAGATCGGTCGTTTCTCTGATATAAACGTTGTTCAACATTAACTCATGATTTACAGGCTATCGGCCGGTATCGGCACGGCCGACAAACTCCTTTGCGACCGTTCGTGCCGTCTGGCGGCCGATATAATCGCTTCCTCGGTCAGGATCGTTCTTTTAGGCCCAAGCCAAAGGAACCCCCGGCTGGTCTCAAGATCGGGACCGGACGGCAGGTCGTGAGTTATTTTCGCGGGGTCCTTGTCGCTGTGACCGGCGATAAAGTCCAGGAACAGTCCGTTGAACAGGTCCGTTTTTAATCCGGGTTTCTTGATCAGCGCATCGTAGGGAAGTTCCATCCGATATGTCGCCCGCCTGAATTTCCCCCAATATGCGGAGTGAAGCAGAGGTTTCATGGAATCCGGAACTTCTCCGAACCAATTGCTTCCCTTTCCGTCCAGGAACATGAGGATGTTCTCCGCCTGTGTTTTATCCGCATCGGTAGATCCGGGTGATTGATAGATAACCGTGGCCGCGATCCTCATGCACTCGAAGAAGAGTTGGTCTTTTGCGCGGAACAGCTCGGCGAAATCGACGCCCGCAAGCGCGGCACCGCCGCCCCGATCGCCTCCATAAAGGACGATGTCCTCCGTCCTTAAGCACTGAACGGCGGAATCGCCCCCGCCCGCACGCATTGCGGTAAAAATAGGGCCCAGGAATTCCAGCCGGTCTATAAGGTCGGGAAGTTCCATTTCGTCCTTGCCGTCAAGTTTTCCGTTCTGATCGCCGAAGAAATAATCGAGCCCTTTATCGGTGATCATGTTTTCCGGTATACCCAGCCACTGTGCCAGCTTTTCCTTGAATTCCGGGCTGTGCACAATGATCCGATCATGGGTCCTTAAATATTCGCCCAACCCGCCTTTGCCGTCGTAAAATTCCACCCCGAACAGGCGGGTCATCAGATCACAGGCGCGGCCATAGCTGTCCTGCGGAGGTTTTTTCCCTTCCGGGACAGGCAGCGGATCGGATGCTTTGCCCGCCGGCTGTCCGTCAAACGGCGCTATGCCCGTTGATGGATGTCCCGTGAGCGCCACGGTGTAAGCCGGGCCGATCGACGGCGCGTCGCTTGGCGCCAGATGCGTCTTCGGCGGCGGCACCGAAGCGGGGGGAAGTTTGGTTACGACGTTCAATCCGGCCACTATTTCCCTCCCTATTCCTTCCTGATCCGGCCGATCAATCGTACTTTTCTGGCCTCAAGCTCTGATTCCAAAGCGCGCAGACGCTTTTCAGTGGCGTCCAATTCGGCCAGCGCCCGGCGGCGGCGCAAGTATGCGCCAATAAGAGATAAGATATTCATGAACATGATCCCGACCGCGAACCCGAGAAAGAACTGCCATTCGATGTTCATTGTTTGATGTTCACCTCCGGCACGGGGATTTTATTCGCATCGGTTTGTTTGGGCAGCATTTTCACGTTACGGTTCCCGCCGATAAGCAGATCAATGAGTATGCCGATAAGTCCTAAGCGGTTGGCAAAATTGCTTTGATCGGTCCGGGGAATGTTATTTTCCATATCATAAACGGTGGCCGCGGTCTGTACGGCGCCGTCGACCGCCTCGGCGAATTCGTGGCGCGCCGCGGGGCGATGATCGGGGTTCTTTGAGACCGCTCCCCGGTACCAGTTGGTGTCCAAATTAATATTAACCATATGATCGGCCAATTTTATTTTCGGTATCGGGGATAAAAAACTTGCATTGCCGGAAATCAGCGGGATGTTTTATTTCGAAGATAGGATCATCGGCCGGATCGATACAGATCCTGTATTTTTTCTTGGAGCAGGTTCAGATCAGGGGTAAAGATCGGCGCTCCGATCCGCATTAAGATCTTTCCGTTACGGAGAATAAAGACCTTCATCGGCATTACCTGCGCCGTACCGACCAGGCATACCGGCAGGATCGGCACGCCGCTCTGTCTGGAAAAATTGATCATCGCCTCGGAGAATCGGCCGGGGCCTTTCTCCCCGCCGACATGGCTGTAGATCAGGACCCTTTCGTCTTTCTTAAGCGCTTTGTACAGGGACGCGATATCCGCAAGGTTCATTCGTCTTCCCGCTTTTATATATCCGGCACCGCGGTAAACGCTCCGGATGAACGGAAGGGTAAAACCGGCGCCGCCCGCAACGATCTTAAAAAGCAGCGGCAACCGGCCGATCAGAACGATATTGTCAAGGAAACTGCTGTGGTTGGCGGCAATGATAAATCCGCCTTTGTCAGGAATATTCTCAATGCCGGAAATTTCAACCCTGGTGCCGGACAGCCGCAGCGCCAGCGAAAGCACGATCCGGTTCAGGCACTGAAATAACTTTTCATGGGTGCCGGGGAAAACTTTGGATAGCTGATAGATAAAAGCCACGACCAACAGCCCCAAAAAGAATACCGTCCAGAGCACCAGCGAACGCAGGAGATTAATTAAACCCCTCATATTATGATATAATATTATATAAGTATGAAAGTTTCCAGGGCCTTTATCATCGCCATTTTTGTCCTGCTGGCCGCGGTTTCCGGTCTTTTTCTGCAGATCCTTTTTTCGCTGCCAAATGTAGACGACCTTAACTATTACACTCCTTCCGAAGCCTCGGTACTGCTCACTCAGGATGGAAAGATAATCGCCCGCTTCCATGAAGAGGAAAACCGCCGCGTGGTACCGCTTTCCAGAATAAGCCCATATCTTCAGAAAGCGGCGGTGGCAGTGGAGGACGAAAGATTTTACAGCCACCACGGAGTGGACTTGATCGGGATCGTGCGGGCGACCGGAAGGAATCTCCTGTATGGGCGGATCGTTGAAGGCGGTTCCA
>DATJPS010000002.1:0-5010 GCA_035506255.1 Candidatus Omnitrophota bacterium
TTTTTCCGGGCCGTAGTCGTAATAGATCTCCGAACAGGGGCCGCAGGGGCCGGTGGGCCCGGCCGCCCAAAAATTATTTTCTTCCGTGAGACGATAGATCCTGCTCCTGGGGATGCCGATCTTGTTCTCCCAGATCCCGGCCGCCTCGTCGTCCTTTTCGTAGACCGCGATCACCAGTCTGTCGGCCGGCAGTTTAAAAATTCCGGTCAGCAATTCCCAGGCGAACCCGATCGCCCCTTCCTTGAAATAATCGCCGAAGGAGAAGTTCCCGAGCATCTCGAAAAAGGTGTGATGGCGGCTGGTCCGGCCGACGTTCTCGATATCGTTGGTGCGTACGCATTTCTGGCAGGAGGTGACCCGCTTTGAATCCGGCTTCTGCAATCCCAGAAAATACGGCTTGAACGGAAGCATGCCGGCCAGGGTGATCAGCACCGTCGGGTCGGCCGGTATAAGCGAAGCGGAAGGCGCCAGTTTGTGCCCATGCTCTTCAAAATACTTCAGGAACGAACGCCTGATCTCTTCGCTTTTCATATTTTCAGGTATCCCCTTATCTCCTTTTGCGTCTCTTCGATCCCCTTGAAGGTATCGATCACCTTGACCCGTCCCGGGTTTCCGGCGGCGATCTCCAGATATTTATCCCTTACCCGCTCATGGAACTGGACGATCTCTTTTTCGAAGCGGTTGGTCTTGCCCCGGGCGGCGGTCCGCTTGAGCCCTTCCTCCACCGGCACGTCCAGCAGAAAAGTAAGATCGGGGACCAGTCCTTTTGAGGCGATCCAGTTGATATATCTTACCATATCTTCCGGCAACACCCTTCCCCCCAGCTGGTAGGCGATCGTGGAATCGATGAATCGGTCGGAGATCACGATCTTTCCTTCGGCCAGCGCCGGGCGTATCACTTTTTCCACATGTTCGACCCGGTCGGCGCCGAAAAACAGCATTTCCGTCAGCGGTTCGATCGAAAGATCGTCGTCCAGCAGGATCTTTCTGAGTGTCCCGCCTAACGCCGTCCCTCCCGGCTCCCGGGTGATCACGACCTGCTTGCCGGCGGACTCAAGATATTTCTTCAGCATTTCGGCATGGGTCGATTTGCCGCATCCCTCGCCCCCCTCAAAACTTATGAACATAGCTCCTCCTGTCCTTTAATTCAAACTGAACCCGAGCACGAATTCTCCCCGCATGGCGCGGTAAGTAAGATCGACATTGAAGCAATGAACCGTCAGCCCGGCGGTGTAGTCGATGTCCTGCGGCGCCAGGTCGGGCAGAGTATAGGAACAGCTGAACACATACCTTCCGGCAAAACTGGTATTATACACGCTCAATCCGATCTTATCGGAGGCGTTAAAGCGGTAAAGTTCATAGTTGAACGCGCCCTGCCCGTGGTTTATTAAGTAATGAGAATATCCCAGGTCGTACGCCACCGCGTCCCCAAGATTGTTGGCGTAATCGAGCCTGCCCATCAGTTTGGCCCAGTCGGTAAGATTTCCATAGAGCGTGGCGTCGCAATCGAGCCCGGCGCTCAAGCCGTCGTTTATGGGATAAGAAGCGGTCGCGCTTACATTGGTCCGGGCCAGGTTCTTTCCCGAAGACTCTTCCGCGACCGAGCCGGACGTTGCCGACCATTCCAGCCATCCGTCCAACAGATTCGTCCTTCTCATTCCCAGTACGATCTCCGGGGTCTTGCTAACCCTCTCATAATTGATCCTTTCACGCCGGGTCAGCTTTAGGTCAACATAGAATTGTTTATAGATCTCCTCAGGTAGAAGGAGAAGGTCGTGCTTCTCTCTTATCTCGCGCCCGAAGCTTCGGCGGTATTCGAGCAGACCGCTAGGCGCTTCACCCCCGTTCAATGAGATCCCGGCGTCGCTTTCCCGGTCTTCGTCGATCTGGTACTGCAGGCTGAACCCGCCTCCCACACCCTTGCGGGCGGCATAGCTGATATCGTAATTGCCGTTAAGGTCCGGCTGCAGGTGCCATGACATCGTCTCTTTGATCCAGAACCCGTCATCGTCATTGACCCCGGCCTCGGGATAAGGCATGACGTTCTTTTTCCCCTTTTGCTCCGCTTTAAAATCGTAAACATAGACCGGGATCGGGAGCGAAGGGACCGGACCGAGCCAGAACAGACCCCAGTAGGCTACCAGCCAGGCCTGCTTCTGATAAAGATCGATCTCGGAAGCGGTAATATGGTAATGAGGCGGATTTAACCCACAAGTGGAAAAATCAGCGTTCTTTAATTTGACCAGCTGATGGCTGAACGAGACCTGCCCGCCGTTGATGCGGGCGCGTTCATATTCCATACTTACCCCGGTGGCGGTCCCCGTCTCGCGGCTTAAATCCAGGTTCAAGGTCCGGCCGGTAAAGGTAAGGCTGTTGAACGCCAGCTGGAACCCCGAATCCAGCACCGCTTCACGGCTCGCGGAGAAATAAACCATGTGTTCTCCCGTCATCTTTGAATCGCGGTATTCCGCCTCCACCGACCCGCGCGCCTCCACCCGCGAGCCATCACGGTCGTACGACAGGCTGGTGGCGTTGATGACCAGCTCTTTTTCCTGCGCTAAAGCTATGCCCATCATCAGGATAATAAATGTCGGAGCGAAGAGCAGAAGCTTTTTCATCCGACCTCTTCGTACCTGGTCTCCTTGTTGCAGAACTTGGTGATGTCCTTGCGGAAGACAAGTTCGACCGAGCCGACCGGTCCGTTCCTCTGCTTCGCGATTATGATCTCGGCGATATTGCCGCGCTCCGACTGGGGATTGTAATAATCGTCGCGGTGGATGAACATCACCACGTCGGCGGTCTGTTCGATCTCGCCCGATTCGCGGAGGTCGGACAAACGCGGGATGCGGTCATTGCGCTGCTCCACCGCGCGCGAAAGCTGGGAAAGCGCGATCACCGGCACGTCCAGCTCGCGCGCCATGGTCTTGAGCGACCGGGCGATCTCGGATATTTCCTGCACGCGGTTCTCTATCCTTCCCCGCCCCTGCATCAACTGCATGTAATCGATGATCACCGCCCCTAACCCTTTCTCAAGCTTTAGCCGGCGGCACTTAGCGCGGATCTCCATCGAGGTCGCGGCGGAGGTATCATCGATGAAAATGGGGGCCTCCGACAGCTTGGCCAGCGCCCGCGTCAGCTTTTTCCATCCGGTATCGGGGAGCGAAGCGGTCTTGAGCCGCAGGGCGTCGATCTCCGCCTCCGAGCAGAGCATTCTCTGCGCCAGCGAGTCCTTGCTCATTTCCAGCGAGAAGATGGCGACCGGGATATTGAACTTGATCGCCATGTTCTGCGCCATGTTGAGCGCGAGCGCGGTCTTCCCGACGGAGGGGCGCGCGGCAATGATGATCAGGTCCGAGTTCTGGAAACCGGCGGTCATGTTATCAAGGTCGGCAAAACCGGTGGGGATGCCCGTGATATGCTCTTTTTTACCATATAGCTTGTCGATCCGTTCCAGCACACGCTTGAGGACTCCATCGATCTTGTGGAAGCCCTCGTGCACGCGCTTCATCGCGATGCCAAAGATCGTTTTTTCCGCCTGGTCCAGGATCTGATCGACGTTCTCCGGTTCGTTGAACGCCGCCTGGACGATATTGGTGCCGGCATCAATCAGGCGCCGCAGGGTCGCCTTCTCTTCCACGATCCTGACATAATAGTCAACATTGGCGGCGGTCGGGACGGAATTGATCAGGTCGGCGACATAAACCGATCCGCCCACGCCTTCCAGCTTTCCCGATTTGCGGAGCGTTTCAGTTATCGTCACCAGGTCTACCGGCTCCCCTCGGTCAAATAGCTCGAGCACCGCCTCAAAGATGAACCGGTGCGCGTCGCGGTAGAAGCTGTCCGGTTTAAGGGTCTCCACCGCCTTGATGATGGCGTTCTTGTCGATCAGCATGGAGCCGATCACGGACTGCTCCGCTTCCAGGTTTTGGGGTGGGATTCTTTCTTCCGGCATGAGGGTAGTATTTTACCCTAAAATCGCGCCTTTTTCAATCAGGAAATATCCAAAAGATCTACGGGTAGGCCGGCAATTTCCCCTTCCCGAGCACCCGGTTATCGTCGCGGCTGACGATGGTCCACACATATATTCCCGCGCCCAACCTGGCCCCCTGGTCGGTCTTGAGGTCCCAGAATATTTTGTTAGGGTTGGCGGTCCCGGCGACATGTCCGCCGCTCTGTCCCGCGCCGTACGAAAGCTTCTTTATCACCGTGCCGCTGATATCGAAAATATAGATATCGATGTTCGCGTCCTTTGTGAGGCCGTACTGGAACATCACCAGCTGGTCGGACGCAAGCCGCAGCGGCGACGGGAAGGTTATCGGGGTCCCGACCAGCTGGAGACCGTTTATCATCTTAACCTTGACCGCTTCGTAGGTGGTGCCGATCGCATTGCCGGCATAGAATGTCACCTGGTGGTCCCCTTCGGCGAGCGTATCGCCGATGGTCTTCAGATTGACCGAAAAATCGATCTCGCGCGGGGCGGTCAATCCCATCACTTCGGAATAATCCGAGAACTGCGGGTCGCGGTAGATCTTTTGCGAGGTGGTACCTTCATCGATGATCACCGCCAATTTGGTCTTGTCGATCCCGATGTTGCCCGCCAGCACCTGGGCCGTTATCTTCGGCTGCGGTCCGATTAGGAAAGTAAGCTTTGAGGGCCCTTCCACCAGTTTCTTCTGGTAGAGACGGTCATCGAACGAGATCGTCTTGAACCAGGGAAGCTCCCCAGCCAGCCAGGGAGGAAGCGAGCGCAGCCGCGGGTTGGACACTCCTTTCGCGTAAGCCAGCGTCAAGGGCGGCGCGGAATCGCAGCCTTTGCCGGTTATCATCACATCGACCGGATCGGCGCCGTAACCGTCCGATCCGGTGACCACCGCCATCTTATAGATGCCGGGCGCGATCTCCATGCGCCAATCCTCTTCGGTATTGACCATATATTCTCCGCTCCGTCCGGAATTACCGCCGGAACCGATCACATCGAGCGCATAGCCGTCGTTGGGATCGGTCTGGTAA
>DATJPS010000003.1:0-19542 GCA_035506255.1 Candidatus Omnitrophota bacterium
TCTTTTCCTTTAAATTAATTTTTCACCGTAAAGTAGGTCTGGCCGATGAGAACGCCGCGGGTGTAGGCCTGGAGGACGTAAGAGCCGTTGGCAAGGGTGCCGCCAAAATCGGACCTGGCGTTCCAGAAGATCTCGTTGTAGCCGAACTTGCCGCCGGTCTGGCCGGAAGCGAACTGGCGGTGGAAGACGACCTTCATGTCGCGGACGTCGTAGACGAAGACATCGACCGGCTTATCGGCGGAGAGGGTGTAAGCGATACGGGGCTGGGTGGAAGTATCGGAAGCCCTGATGCCGATAGTGGAGAACTGGGAAGGATAGAAGAAGACCTGACCCTCGGGATATTCGAAGAGGAAACCCTTGGGGAGGGTGTAGGTTCCGCCGTCCGGGTTAGTGACGATGATGTCCCAGTAACCGACGGCCATGGTGTTGGACTTGCCGGGAAGTGAGGCGGAGAAATTAGCGAGCGTGCCGTCAGCGCTGACGGTGACATTGCCGCCGGTGATGTCGGGCTGGCCGGCCTTGCGGAGGATGACGGTGGCGCCGGGCTTAAAGTTGAAGCCGGTAAGGGAGAAGGCGCCGCTGGTCTCGGTGGCAAGGAGGCGGGTGCCGGGCGAGACGCTGTTGACGACGGGATTATTGGTTGAGCCGCCGGAAGTGGTGGAGAAGGAAGCGGCCGCGGAGGGAGCGGACCGGATGCCGTCGCCGTTGAAAGCGGAAACGCGATACCAGTAGTTGGTGGAAGAGGCCAGGCCGGTATCGATGAAGGAAGCGGAAGAGATAGCGTCGGCAAAAGAGTCGCCGGCGAGATAGGACCAGGGGCCGGAAGAGGCGGGAGCCCTTTCGATGGAATATTTGGAGCCGTCCCCGTTCCAGGTAAGTGAAAGGGAGGAGGAAGAGGCGGCGGTGGTGGTGATGCCGGTGGGGACATCGGCCAGGGAATAGGCGGAAGCGACGGCGGAAGAGGCGCCGATGCCGAGAGAGCTGTTGAAGGCCATGACATAGCGGCGCTGTAGCGAGTTGGGAGCCAGGCCGGACTCGTCGTAGCTCAAGGTGGAGGCGGAAAGGGTGGCCACGGCGGTGCCGGAATCCGCAAAGACGATGAAGTTGGAGATGTTGCGGCCGTCATGGGACCATGACCAGCGGATGGAAGATGTGGAGAGGGCGCTGCCGGAGACATTGGTGGGCGCCTCAATGGACGAAGGGGAGGAAGGGAACGAGATCTTCTGCCCGTAAATGCATTTTGGCTTTACCTGCGTGCTGGTATTGTAGTCCCAGGTCACGTAGACCTCGTTCGGCTGCGACGTATTGGCGACGAAAGGTACTTGCTTGCCTGAATTTTTTGATTCCTGGGCGACCGGAAAATCACTTGAAAGCATGGGATTTCCGTTCATGTCAACGGTCTGAAGATAAATATGGCCGGTATAGGGATAAGAGGGCCAATCGTGATTGAACGGTCCCAAATCCCAGGCGTAAGTTGAGAACCAGGCGACGCAAGCATTGCCGTTGGGAAGGATGGTGACCCTCGGCAAATAATTGTCGTACGGGGAAGGATCACCATTGGGATTGGTGCCGGGATGGGAAGTGATGCTGATGAGATTGCCGCCGGCGCTCCAGAGCGGGACGATGTCCGACGCTTTTGCGGATGCGGGCTTCTTGGCTTCATGGATGTAACTGTCGTTGACGGTACACTTTTGTCCGTAGATGTCATAATGACCGTAACCATCGTCAGTTCCTTGTTTCCAGTCGGCCCAGACGGCGAGTATTTCCTGAGATCCGGTCTTTACAATGGTGGGAAGAGTGGACCAGCCGTTATCCAGCGACTGGATGGGGAGCTCGTTGGGCCAGACCAGGCTGCCGTCCGCGAGCTTGATCTTTTGTCCCATGATGCTGTAGGTGTCTGAATCGTTATTGTAATAATCCCAGGCGACCATGCAGGAACCGTCGTCCAGCTTGCAGACGGAGGGGAAAGCGTCGTAGCCGCCGTAGGAAACCTGTATACCGGTGTCGTACGGATCATAGTTGTAGATGCCCCAATTCGAATCTAGCTGGCCCGAGGAAAGGATCTTCTTGGCGAAGATATAGTATCCTCCAATTAATTGCGACGGTCTCATTGCTGAGGTCTGGCCGGGCAGTGCACGGCCGTGCGACCGGTAGCGGGATCCGGAATCATTCGTCTTTTTAAACGCGGCCGGATTGGGACGGTTGAAGAAGCGGAAAAAATTCATGCCGGCCGGCTTGCCCGCGGTATTCGCGGCGCCCAGCTTTAGGGTTTGACTGTTCTCCGGCCCTCCTGAACCTCCCGACCCCATGGCGAGAAAAGCGATCACCGCGCCACCGGAAGCGTCATCGGCGGTGATGGCGGGAAACGCATAATCGGAAGTATCGTCCAGATCGACGGGGGCGGGATGCGCCACGTTGTCGATGCCTTTAACGAACTTTCCTACCTTGAACGTCCCATCGGAATAGGCAATTACGTTCCAGATCGGGTTGCCGTTCAGGTCTAACATTTGCGCCCAAACGCCGGGTCTGCCATACGAACGGGATATTTTGGACGCGGATATGGTATTGGAGCTGGCGGTCGAGCGGCCGGGGCTGACGTTACGGGCAAATCCGGGGGCTTTGGAGAATGACGGATTAGAGCTGGAAGTTAATGAACTGGACTTGTTATTGACGTTATCGTCACCGCCGCCGGAACCGCCTCGCGACCAGGTAATGATGAAATTGTTGGCGGTATGGCAGATAGCCGGCAGGATCGACGGGTTATCCGATGAACTGTCGGGGTCGACCGCTACGCCGTCCTTTCCCCATAAGGGATTGCCGTTGGGATCGAACCTCTGGGCGAATATTGAATTATAGCTGAGACGATTGTCGAACCAGGTAACTACCGCGCCGCCGGATCCGTCGGGGACCGATGCGGCCCACATCGAAATTGATTCAGCGGACTCTATCGCCAGCGCGGTCCCTCCGGACGCCCAGGAAATATCGCCATTGGCGGATATCCTTTGACCGTAAATATCGCCGTTGACACCCGCACGGAAATCGCCCCAGGCGATCAACGCGCCGTGCGATCCGTCCGGAACGATCGGATTGTAATATCCGTAAGTATCGTTCGCGCTGGCGTTCAAATTAACGCCGTAAGCCGGCCAATCGTTGCCTCCAACCTGGCCGTCGCCGCCGACCCGCTGAGCGTAATCGACATAAATGCCTTTATTATTGTCATAACTGTTCCAGCAGACCAACGCGCCGCCGGAGCCGTCGGAAATGATGTTCATCGGCAGATCGAAGCTGTCATAGCTGTTGGAAAGCTGGGAATCAGCGGCCCAGGACGCGACTCCCTGGCTGGTCACTCGCTGCGCGTAAACGGGATTATAACTGTTGCGGTTATCTCCCCAGGTAATGTAAGCGCCGCCCGCGTTGTCCGCTAGGATCGCCGGGGTCACGGTATAGAAATTGGTAACGGTCTGGTTGACTTTGACGCCGTTGGCGGTCCAGAGCGGGGCACGGCCGGAGGAATATTTCTGACAATAGATATTATCCGACTGATAGGCGCTTCCGTTTGCGTTCCGCCCGTCCTGCCAGGTCACGAAACATTCGCCCGAATCGTTGGCGGCGATGGAAGGGTTATAACGGCTGCTGATATCGGAAGAATCACAGGTCTTGTCCGTTAACACCTGCGTGCCGTCCGATTTTATCCAGTAAGTGCTGATCCAGGTGTTGTATCCGTACCCGTAAGGATTGAGATATTGATAAGGCGACTGATTGTAAGCGGCGATGATCGCCCCGCCGGTGCTTTTGTTAAGCACGATCTGAACGCACTGAGGGTTGTTGGTTAAATAGTGGTTCCGTCCGTCAGCGGCGGATGCGACCTGAAGGTCTGCGGCCCAGCCGGTGCCGTTGCTGTCCAGCCTTTGGGCATAAATATCGGTAAGATAGCTAGGATTGGAATAATTGCGGTAATCGGTCCAGGTAAAGTAAGCCCCGCCCGCGCCGTCGGACGCGGCCTTGAGCGCGTTATAACCGGCAGTACTGGTAAAAACATATACCCCGCCGGAAAAGTAGTTGAGATGACCGGTATCGTATTGGTTCCATAGCGGACTACCGCTGGAATTCACGCGCTGAGCGACCGGCAGCCAGTAGCTCCCATCTTCCCACGAGATGATCGCCCCGCCCGCACCGTCCGAAACAATGAGGGGAGGGTTACTGCTGTTGTAATAGGCCCTACCGTTGGTTAGACGGACCGGGTTCGCCCAGACCGGAGAACCGGAAAGGTCGAACTTTTGTACCATGATGTCCATGTAATAATTGTTGCCTGTATAAAAACTATCCATCCAGACGACGATGATCTTGCCGTCGGAAGAATAGATGCTGGCCGGGTTCATCTGGTTGGAGGTGGAAGGGGTGTTGTTAAGGATGATGCCATCAGCGCCCCACTGGCGAGAGGGGGTGGGTGAAGCTGAAATATGACCGGAAACGGTACGGGAAAGCGCGAGGACGGAAGAGGACAGCAAAACAAACAACAGACAAGCTAATAGTTTTTTCATTTACATTCCCCCGTATTTAGATGTAATAAAGGTGTAATGATTATATACCTATTCAGAGGGAAATCAATAGTATTTGCCCGCATATTTTTTGGGATTTTTGCGCGGATATAACGAAAATAATTTAAACAAGCCCCACCTGGCGGACGATCTCCGCCCGCTCCTCAATTATTGGATAGCGTAAAGACCCGGCCCTGTGTTAAAATAAAGCCGTGAAGTACACCGCGCAGCGTGGCACCCGGGATATCCTTCCTTCCGAGATCGGCGTCTGGCATGCGATCGAAAAGAGCGCCCGCCGGACGTTCGAACTTTTCGATTATAAGGAAATACGCACTCCCATCTTCGAACAGACCGATCTTTTCAGCCGCTCCATCGGCTCTTCCACCGACATCGTGAGCAAAGAGATGTACACCTTCCTCGACCGCAAGGGGAGGAGCCTGACACTGCGCCCGGAAGAGACGGCGCCGGTGGTGCGGGCGGCGATCGAACACGGGCTGATCGTAAAAGAAAATGTGGTCAAACTTTATTACCTCGGCCCCATGTTCCGCTACGAGCGGCCCCAGGCGGGGCGCCAGCGCCAGTTCCACCAGGCGGGAGTGGAGGCGTTCGGTTCCGCCGATCCGATGCTCGACGTTGAAGTGATATCGCTCGCCGGGCAGCTCTTCGACCGGCTCGGGCTGAAGGAACTGGAGATAGACGTCAATTCGGTCGGCTGCGCCGCTTGCCGTCCGGGATACATCGAAAAGCTTAAAGACTATTTCAAGCAGAACTTGAACAATATGTGCGACGATTGCCGCAAACGGTTCGAGGCAAATCCGTTGAGGATACTCGATTGCAAGGAAGCGGTCTGCCAGAAATACATAGAAAAGGCGCCGTCCACCGGCGATTCGCTCTGTCCGGAATGCCGCGATCATTTTGAGCGCGTAATCAAAGGGTTGGAGCTTTCGGGAATAAAATATCGCGTCAATCACCGGCTGGTGCGAGGCCTGGATTATTACACCCGTACCACTTTTGAAGTGATCTCCCGGCAACTGGGAGCGCAGAACGCGGTTTGCGGCGGAGGACGATATGATACGCTGGTGGAGGAATTGGGCGGCGGCCCGACCCCGGCGATCGGGTTCGCGATCGGCCTGGAGCGGCTGGTCGAGATCGTAAAGAACGTATTGCCTTCAGGCGAGAAAGGGATTGAATTGTTCGTCGCCGCGCTGGGGGACGAAGCTAAAAAGATCGCGTTCCAAATAGTGTCCAAAGCACGCAAAGCGGGGGTCTCCGCCGACCTGGACTATGCCGGCCGCGGCCTGAAAGCGCAGATGAAGGCGGCGGACCGGGCGGGGGCGGGGAACGCGCTCATCATAGGTGATAATGAAATAAAGAACGGGCGCTATCTTTTAAAAGACATGAAGACCGCCGCTCAAAAAGAAGTGACCGAAACGGAACTGATCGCGCTTTTCTCCTTGTTGTGACCGCCTGATCCCCTGAAATTATCCTCACAAAAAACAGATAAATCGGTATATGACGCTGTTAAGCCTGGCCGCTTTTTATCCGGCCGCGAATTTTAAACCGAAGGTCTGCCCGAACCTGAACCGCATGACCGGGGCGCCTTCGACCGGCTGCGTTAGCCGCGAATACTGGCTGACCGATGCCGGGGCCAGGGCGATCGAGCAGAACCCGCAGGCCCTGCTGCATAACCGGTTGTACGATCTCAAAGAAAACACCGTATATCTGTATTCGTCCGGAGGACGCGATATTTGCGCCATCACGACCGAGACGAGTGTGAAGCTTGGTTCGCTGGATTCTCCGTTCATCGACCGGGTGCGGGTCGCTTCCCCGGAAGAAATAGAGGACGGAGTACTGCCGGAAAGCGTGGAACTACACCACCGTTATCCTTCGATCTTCCTTCCGTACGACCTGGACCGGATCAAGGCCGATGTGGAAACGGAACTGCGGAACGGACAGGCCGGTTACCGTTCCCGGACATTTCCCCACGCGATCTATTTCGGGTCGGATCCTTTCTTCACTTATCAGGTATTCCATTACCTGACCACCGTTACCAACCCGCTTTCGGACCGCATCAGCGGACTTAAACATGTGATCGACCTGGGGAGTGGGTTGGGGATCATAAGCTTTGCCCTGTCGCAATTCATATCCAGCGGCGCGAGAATGTCGGGGATCGAGTTCGATCCGCTGCTTGTGAGCTGGTCCTACCGCATCCGGCAGTATTTACAGAACCGGCTCGGTCACGAGGTCGGTCCCACCCGGTTCTATCAGGGCGATATCCGCGCCGGCCACGATAACGCCCGGATCGAGGAGGCGGACGCGGTGATCGGCTGGTTCCCGATGAACCACGCGATCAAGGACGAAGAATTGGCATCGATCTTTGCCCGGCTGCGGCCCGGCGGGCTGGTTTTCCAGCTTAATTGCTCAGGACCGCTGGTGTACGAGGACATAGCTCTCCGGTACGGCTTCCGGAAACTGGAAACGGAGGCCTGCCTGCCGGTGACCATCTACGAAAAGCTGGTGTAGCATCTCCCAAATTACAAACTGATCGATATCTGATATAATGTACATCATGAAAAGAACCCATTACTGTGGCGAAGTGGGCGTAAAGGACATCGACCGCGAGGTTTACCTTTTAGGCTGGGTGCACCGCCGCCGGGATCACGGCGGATTGATATTCATCGATCTCCGCGACCGGACCGGGATCGTGCAGGTCGTCATTTCCGGAGAGGACGCCAAACTGTTCACCGAGGCGGAAAAGCTTCGCATCGAATATGTGGTGCAATTCGGCGGAAAAGCGGTGCGGCGCTCTCCCGAGACCGTGAACTCCCAGATAAAGACCGGCGAGATCGAGATCAAATGCGACCGTCTCGAGATCCTCAACACGTCCAAGACCCCGCCGATCGAGATCGCCGACGCGACCACCGAACCGGACGAAATGGTCCGCCTCCGTTATCGTTATCTTGACCTAAGAAAGAACAAGATGAGGGAGAATCTGGTCTTCCGCCATAAGCTGATCAAGGCGATGACCGACTACCTTGACCGGCAGGGATTCCTGGAGATCGAGACCCCGTTCCTGACCAAATCGACGCCGGAAGGGGCGCGCGACTACCTGGTCCCCAGCCGGGTCAACCCGGGAAAGTTCTACGCGCTACCGCAGTCGCCCCAATTGTTCAAACAGCTGCTGATGGTATCGGGGATGGAAAAATATTTCCAGGTAGTGCGCTGTTTCCGCGACGAGGACCTGCGCGCCGACCGTCAGCCGGAATTCACCCAGCTCGACCTTGAAATGTCGTTCGTTACCCGCGATGATGTGATCGACGTGATCGAATGGACGCTCAAGCATACTCTGGCGGAACTGGAAAAGGATATCGACCAGTACCGCGGCAAGCGGATCCCGCTGATCGAACTGCCGTTCCCGCGGCTCACCTGGGACGAGGCGATGAACCGTTTCGGCTCCGATAAACCCGATCTCCGGTTCTCGCTGGAACTGGTCGATGTTTCCGATCTGGTGCGAGACACGGACTGCACGATCTTCAAGAAAACGGTGGCGGGGGGCGGGGTGGTGAAGTGCATCAACGTTAAAGGCGGGGAGAAAAAGCTGTCACGCGCGGAGCTGGAACGGCTGGAAGAGACCGCCAAAAAGCTGGGAGCGAAAGGGCTGGCCTGGCTGGTGCTGACGGCCGAGGGACCAAAATCTCCGATCGCCAAGTTCTTCCGTGAGGAGGAACTGGCGCTGATCTATACCCGTACCAAATGCGAGACCGGCGACATATTGCTGTTCGTCGCCGATTTCTTCGATATCGCTTGTAACGTTCTGGGCGAGATACGGCTGGAACTGGGCAAAAAGCTGCAGCTGATCGATTACAACAGCAACAGCTTCCACTTCACCTGGGTGATCGATTTCCCGCTGTTCGAATATTCGGCGACGGAAAAGCGCTGGGTCTCGCGCCACCATCCGTTCACTTCCCCCCAGGGGAACCTGGACGAGATCGAGGAGAAATTCCTCAAAGAGCCGGGGAAGATCAAGGCTCAGGCGTACGACCTGGTGCTTAATGGTATCGAAGTGGGCGGGGGCTCGATCCGTATCCACCGTTCCGATATCCAGCACAAGCTGTTCAAGATCCTCGGCATCGGGGAAGATGAGATTCACCGCCGTTTCGGGTTCCTGATCGAAGCGCTGGAATACGGCGCGCCGCCGCATGGCGGAGTGGCGCTGGGGTTGGACCGGCTGGTAATGATGCTGGCGGGAATGGATTCGATCCGCGACGTGATCGCGTTCCCCAAGACGCAATCCGCGCTTTGTCCGCTGACCGGAGCCCCGGATACGGTCGATCCTCAACAACTCAAGGATATCCATATCCGTTCGACCGTTTAATTAAGCAAAGGAGAGAAAGACAAGATGACCGTTACGGTAATAGTAGGGACGCAGTGGGGGGACGAGGGTAAAGGGAAAATAACCGATCTGCTGGCGCGGGACATGGACATGGTGGTGCGCTACCAGGGCGGCAACAACGCCGGGCACACCGTTGTCATCGGCGATAAGACTTTCAAACTGCATTTGATCCCTTCCGGCATCTTTTATAAAAAAGTGGCCTGCGTCATCGGCAACGGAGTGGTGATCGACCCCGCGGTGCTGATAGAGGAGATCGAGACCCTGAAACGGAGCGGCCATAACGCGGACAATCTAAAAATATCTTCCCAGGCGCACCTTATATTCCAATATCACCGCGATATGGACGCGGCCCAGGAGCAGGTGCACGAAGCGGGCCGTATCGGCACCACCAACCGTGGCATCGGTCCCTGTTACGTGGACAAATTCAACCGCCGCGGCATCCGCGTGGCCGACCTTTACGACGGCAAGGTGTTCCGTGAAAAGCTGGAATGGAACTTAAAGGAAAAATCGATCATCCTTGAGAGCATGTACGGCCGCAAGGTTAAATACGATATCGACAAGATCATGGCCGAATACCTCGGTTATTTCAATAAGATAGAGAAACTGGTGGTCGAAGAATCAAGTTCCCTGGTCAATTCCGCGATCGACCGCAAGAAGAACATATTGATGGAAGGGGCGCAAGGGACGATGCTGGACGTCGACCACGGGACCTATCCTTTCGTCACCTCGTCAAACCCGATCGCCGGAGGGGCGTGCATCGGCGCCGGATTCGGTCCGGAAAAGGTGGACCGGGTGCTGGGAGTGGTCAAAGCGTACGTTACCCGCGTGGGCGGAGGACCGTTCCCGACCGAGATCACCGGCGGGGTCGGCGACATGCTGCGCGAGAAAGGCGGGGAATACGGGGCCACCACCGGCCGCCCGCGCCGCTGCGGCTGGTTCGACGGCGTGGTGATGCGGCACGCATCGAAGATAAACGGGCTGACGCACCTGGCGATCACCAAGATGGACGTGCTCGATTCGTTCGCCGACATCAGCATCTGCACGGCTTACGAGTACGAGGGAAAAAAGATAAAGGACTTCCCGACCGACATCAACCGTCTGGCCAAATGCAAACCGGTCTACACTACGGTCAAAGGCTGGCGGGAAGACATCACCAAGATCAAGAGCTATAAACAACTGCCCGCCAGAGCGAAAAAATATCTCGATCGGCTGGAAGAGATCGCGGAGGCGAAAATGTCGATGGTATCGGTAGGGGCGGAGCGCGGCCAGATAATACCTTTATGATCGAACCTGCGGGTTTATAACACAGGCATGAGAAAAGCGGTCGTTTTGTTATCCGGAGGATTGGACTCCACCACCACATTATATTACGCGATAAAGAAAGGCTACGCCTGTCACGCATTGATGTTCGATTACGGCCAGCGGCATCGTCGTGAATTGCGTTCGGCGGTGGCGGTGGCGAAACGGGCCAAAGTCCCGTATCGGATACTTAGGATCTCGTTGCCTTGGAAAGGGAGCTCGCTTCTTGATAAAAAGATGAAGGTGCCGTCCCGGCGGAAGCTCGCTGGCGTCCCTTCGACCTATGTTCCAGCCAGGAACACTATTTTTTTAAGTTTCGCGCTTTCATATGCCGAAGCGATCGGCGCCCGCGCGATATTTATCGGCGCCAACGCGATCGACTATTCCGGCTATCCCGACTGCCGCCCCGCGTTCATTAAGGCGTTCCAGAAAGTGGCGGAGAAAGGGACTAAAAAAGGCGGGATCAGGATCGTTGCACCGTTGATAAAACTCACAAAAGAACAGATCATTAAATTAGGGAGAAAATTAGGAGCCCCGATCGACATCACCTGGTCGTGCTACGCCGGAGGAAGCGAGCCTTGCGGAACCTGCGACAGCTGTTTATTGAGGAAAAAAGGTTTCGACCGGGCTGATCGGTAAGCGCCCCGCGACAATTATTTTTGTGATATAATCGGGCTGATGGAAAAGGGATATCTGGCTTTAGTCCTGCACGCGCACCTGCCCTACGTCCGCCATCCGGAATTCGACGAATTTCTGGAGGAGGACTGGCTCTTTGAGGCGATAACCGAGACCTATATCCCGTTGCTGAACATGTTCGAAGGCCTGGTCCGCGATGGCGCCGATTTCCGCCTCACTATGTCCGTTACTCCCACGCTTGCTTCCATGCTGACCGACGAACTGCTGCAAAACCGTTATATCAACCACATCGAAAGCCTGATCGAACTTTCTTATAAAGAGATCGAACGGACCCGCTGGGAGCCGGCGTTCAATCATCTGGCGCACATGTACAACCGGAAATTCATAGAGGCGAGGGTGGCCTTTGTCGAACGTTACCATCGCAACCTGTGCGAAGGGTTCAAGAAGTTCCAGGACATGGGGAAGCTGGACATCATTACCTGCGGCGCTACCCACGGGTTCCTGCCGCTGATGGAGATCAATCGCAACGCGGTGCGCGCGCAAATAAAGGTGGCGGCAGCTCATTACGAGAAGATCTTCGGCCGGAGGCCGCGCGGGATCTGGCTGCCGGAATGCGGTTACCAGCCGGGCGACGACCAGTCGCTGAGGGAAGAGGGGATCCGGTACTTTCTTACCGACACCCACGGCATCCTTCACGGCTCACCCCGGCCCAAGTACGGCGTGTTCGCGCCGGTCTACTGCAAGAGCGGGGTGGCGGCGTTCGGCCGCGACATGGAATCGAGCAAGGCGGTGTGGTCGGCGGAGGAGGGTTATCCAGGTGATTACAACTACCGCGATTTTTACCGCGACGTCGGGTTCGATCTCGATTTCGAATATATAAAACCGTACATCCATTCCGACGGCATCCGTATCAATACCGGTATCAAGTATTACCGCATCACTGGCCGTTCCGACCACAAGGAGCCGTACGATCCGCAGCGCGCGCTCGATACCGCGGCCTCGCACGCCGGCAACTTCATGTTCAACCGCGAAAAACAGGTCGAGCACCTTTACGACTGGCTGGGGAAGAAACCGATAATCGTTTCCCCGTACGATGCGGAGCTTTACGGCCACTGGTGGTACGAAGGGCCGGAATTTTTAAACTTCCTTTTCCGCAAGCTGCACTATGATCAGGACGCCATCCGTGCCGTGACGCTGAGCGAATACCTGGAAGAAAATCCCAAGAACCAGGTCTCAACGCCGTCCCTTTCTTCCTGGGGCTACAAGGGGTACGCGGAGGTATGGCTGGAAGGGAGCAACGACTGGATCTACCGTCATCTTCACACCGCGGCCGACCGGATGGTGGAGTTGGCCAATCTTTATCCGTCCGCGAATGGCGTTCAGAAGGAAGCGCTCGATCAATGCGCGCGCGAGCTGTTACTGGCGCAGTCGTCGGACTGGGCGTTCATCATGAAGACCGGCACAGTGGTCCCCTACGCCGTAAAACGGTTCAAAGACCACATCGAACGGTTCATCAGATTGTACGAGGGGATAAGACAGGACCGGATCGACGTTCCTTATCTCAAGGATATCGAGACGCGCGATAATCTTTTTCCGGAGATCGATTACCGGGTGTATAAATAATGAAAGCGATCGTACTGGCGGGCGGGTTGGGGACGCGCCTGCATCCGCTCACCATTAACATCCCCAAGCCGATGATCCCGGTGGTGAACCGGCCGCTGATGGAATATACCATCGAGCTGCTGGCGAAATACGGGTTCAAGGACGTATCGGTACTGCTTTACCACCAGCCGCACATCATCAGGAACCATTTCGGCGACGGCCATAAGTTCGGCGTCAAGATCAACTACGTCGAAGCCCCCAAAAATTACGGCACCGCCGGCGCGGTAAAATACGCTTCCAGGAACATGAACGAAAGGTTCTTGGTGATAAGCGCCGACCTAGTGACTGACTTTGACCTGAAAAAGATAAACAACTTCCACGAGAGCAAGAAAGCGGCGCTGACGATCGTGCTGACCCGCGTCGCCAACCCGCTCCCTTACGGTATCGTCATTTGCGACCGCAACGGCCGGATCAAGCACTTCCTCGAAAAACCGTCCTGGTCGGAGGTCTTTTCCGACACCATCAATACCGGCATTTACATGATCGAGCCGGAAGTGCTGAGGGAGATACCGGACGAGAAGGAATTCGACTTTTCACAGGACTTCTTTCCGCGGCTGATGGAAAAGAAAGAGAAACTATTCGGTTACGTGGCGGAAGGGTTATGGAAGGATATCGGCAATATAGAGGAATACGGCCGCGTGCACGAACAGATAATGGCCGACGTGCCGGTCATAAAAGGAAAGAACTGCGTGATCGCGAAGTCGGCCAGGCTGGAGGGGACGGGGGCGGTGGGGGACAATACGGCGATCGCTGACGACGCGGTGGTCATCAATTCCATTATCGGCAATAATTGCAAGATCGGCCGCGGATCGTACATACGGGAAGCGATCATCTGGGACAATTGCGAGCTTGGCAGCGAAGTGAGGATGGAAAGATCGATCCTGGGGAAAGGATCGCAGCTGGGGGACCGCGTTTATCTGGAAGAGAACTCGGTGGTGGCGGACGAAGTGAGGATCGGCCGGGACGCGGTCGTCCGTCCACATGTGAAGGTCTGGCCGGGAAAGGTGATAGAAGAGGGTTCGACCGTTTCCCGCAGCATGGTCCAGCGCGAGCGGTACCCGAAGACGATCTTCGGCCCGTTCGGCGTCACCGGGATCTGCAACGTTGAGCTCACCCCCGAATTCGCCGCCAACCTGGGCGCGGCCTACGGCGCGATGCTGGGGCAGGGATGTGTCGTCACCGCTTCGCGCGATTCGCACAAGGCATCGCGCATGATCTATCGCGCGCTCCTTTCGGGGGCGCTTTCGGCGGGGGTCAGCGTATCCGATCTGGAAATGACCCCGATCCCGGTCACCCGCTACGAACTGAAAGCGCTTAAAAGCAAGGGTGGCTTCCACGTGAGAAAATCACCTTACGACCCGGAAGTGATCGACATCAAGTTTTTTGACGACAACGGACTTGACCTCGATTCCGCCAAAGAAAAGAAAGTGGAGCGGATGTTCTTTGCCGAGGACTTCAAGCGCCTGCGGGCGGAAGAGGTGGGGGAGCTTAACTTCCCGTTCCACCGCGTGGCCGAGCAGTACAAGGAAGGTGTGATCCACCACGTGGACCTCGACGCGATCCGGAACCGTAAGTGCAAGATCGTGGTCGATTACGCCTGGGGAGCGGCTTCCCAGATATTCCCTTCCATCCTGGGCGAGCTTGACTGCGAAGTGGTGGCGCTGAACGCTTACATCGACGAGACGAAAGTGACCAAGACAAAGGAGCAGTTCGAGCACGCGCTGCAGCAGATGTCGATGATCGTGAAAACGCTGGACGCCGACCTGGGAGTGATGCTTGACGCGGGAGCGGAAAAAATATTCATCTGCGACGAAAAAGGGAGGATCTATTCCGGCGACGAGGCGCTGTCACTTTTAGCGACGCTGATATTCACCAGCCGCAAGAACGCGACCGTGGCCGTGCCGATAAACACGTCTTCGTCGATAGACGTGCTGGCGGCGAGGTATGGCGGTAAAGTGATGCGCACCAAGACCAGCTTCCGCCACATGATGGACATCGCTTCACGGCCGGAGATCGCTTTCGTGGGTGAGCGGTTGGGCGGTTTCATCTTTCCCGATTTCCAGCCTCATTTTGACGGTATGTTCTCCATCGTCAAGCTGATGGAGCTGCTGAAAAAGAACGGGGTGAAGATCTCGGAGATCGATATCCCCAGATCGAACATATTCAAGAAAGACATCTCCTGTCTTCCCGAGCTGAAGGGGAAAGTGATCCGCACCTTGGCGGAGGAGCTCAAAGAAGAAGAAGTGGAACTGGTGGACGGGATAAAACTGCACCTGGGAGGAGATTGGATACTGGTGCTGCCGCACCCGACCCGCCCGGTGATCGAGCTTTTTGCCGAATGCGCGAAAGAAAAGGACGCGCGGCGGCTGCTGTCGGAGTATACTAAAAAGATCGACGAGATCCTTCAATAGGAGAAAGAGGGGACAAGATGAAGATACTCTACGCTTCTAGCGAGATCGTGCCGTTCGCCAAGACCGGCGGCCTGGCCGACGTGGCCGGCGCGCTGCCGGTGGCGCTTTCGGAGGCGGGCCATGAAGTAGTGCTGGTAATGCCAAAGTACCGCCAGGTGGACGAAAAAAAGTTCGAGATGGAGAAGGTATTCGACGGCCTGCCGGTCAAAGTGGCCGATCGGATCGAATACGCGGATATCTACCGCTCACGCATCCCCAACACCAAAGTGACCGTCTACTTCATCGCCAATAAAAAGTACTTCGACCGCGATGGCCTATACCAGGAGAGAGGCGTTGATTATCCGGACAACTGCGAACGTTTCTCGTTCTTCTGCCGGGCGGTTATGGAGTTCATCCCCAAGACCTCCTTCTTTCCCCAGGTAGTGCACTGTAACGACTGGCAGACGGCGCTGATCATAGCGTATGTTAAACGGATGTACAAATGGTCGAAGACCGCCACCATCTATTCGGTGCACAATATGGGTTATTTGGGATTGTTCCCCAAGACGCAGATTTTTGAGACCGGTTTCGGCTGGGAAATGTTCACTCCCGACACCCTGGAGTTCTGGGATAAAGTGGCGCTGACCAAAGCGGGATTCGTCTTTGCCGACGCCGTCAATACGGTTTCAGATACCTATGCGAAGGAGATCCAGACCAAGGAGTACGGTTGCGGCCTGGACGGATTGCTGCGCAGCCGGAGCGCGGACGTCTACGGCATCCTTAACGGCATCGATTACAAGATCTGGAACCCGGAGACCGATCCCAAGATCGTGAAGAATTTCGGCATCAAATCGGTGCCGCTGAAATACGAGAACAAGGCCGCACTGCAGAGGATAAACGGGCTTCCCGAGAAGGACGGCCTCCCGCTGATCGGCATGATCACCCGTCTGGCGGACCAGAAAGGGTTCGACATCCTGGCTGGCGCGCTGGAAGAAATAATGCACCTTAAATGCCAGATGGTGATACTGGGAACGGGCGACCTGAAATACCATGAACTGCTGCTGGCGGAAAAAAAGAAATACCCGAAGAACATCGGCGTGAACCTGGGCTTCGATTCGGCGCTGGCGCAGCAGATCTATGCCGGGGCCGACATGTTCATGATGCCGTCCCTGTATGAGCCCTGCGGCCTGGGGCAGCTGATATCGTATAAGTACGGTACTATCCCGATCGTCAGAAAGACCGGCGGGTTGGCCGATACGGTCCACGACTACGATCAAAAAACGGGAAAAGGGGACGGGTTCGTGTTCGAGGAATACACTTCCGCCGCGCTGCTGGGCGCGGTCAAGCGGGCGATCGAGACCTATAAGAACAAGCGGGTATGGATGTCGCTGGTGGAAAAAGTGATGTGCTACGACTATTCCTGGGACGCTTCGGCGAGGAAATATATCGATCTCTATCAAAAAGCCCTGAAAAAAGTGGGGGTGGACCTTGAAGTAAGTTCCCCGGCGCGCAAGCTAGCCGCCGAAAAGATGAGCAAACAGGCGTTCCTGAGCATGTAACCTTTCTGTACATTATTCTTTAATGAAGTGAGCACGAAAAGCATCGAAAAAGTGTATGATCTGCTTAAAGCCTGCACGGTTTGCCCGAGGAAATGCAAAGTTGACCGGTTAAAAGGTGGGGTTGGCGTGTGCCGGGCCGGCCTTGGACTTAAAGTAGCGTCGATCGGCCCGCATTTCGGCGAGGAGCCGATGATCTCTGGCTCACGGGGATCGGGAGCTATATTCTTCAGCAACTGCAACCTGGCGTGCGTGTATTGCCAGAATTACCAGATCAGCCAGGAAGGGAAGGGCGAAGCGATATCGCCCGAAGAACTGGCCGAAAAGATGATCGCGCTGCAGGCTCAGGGCTGTCATAATATAAATCTGGTCTCCCCGACGCATTATGGACCGCAGGTGATCGAAACCTTGCTCCTGGTGAAGCAAAAAGGGCTTAAAATTCCGGTAGTTTACAACTCGAACGGATACGAATCGGTCGAAATGCTGCAAATGTTCGAAGGTTTGATCGACATTTATCTTCCCGATGTCAAATATGCTGATGACGCGCTCGCTTTCCAATACTCCGGCATTAACGGATATGTTGCCGCGAACCGGGCGGCGATTACCGAAATGTACCGCCAGGTCAGGAACCTTGAAATGGATAATGACGGGGTGGCGCTCAAAGGGATGCTGGTAAGGCATCTGGTATTGCCGGAAGATGTTGCCGGGACCGGCAGATCGCTTGAATTCCTGGCCTCGGTCTCAAAAGATATCTGGCTTTCGTTGATGTCCCAGTACCATCCGCGCTATAAAGCGGCGCAATATGGCTCGCTTAAACGCAAGCTAACGCCGGAAGAATATAAAAGAGCTCTGGATGCGGCGATAAAACTCGGCTTTGAGAATATTTTAGGGCAGGAGATGGAAAGTTCCGACCAATACCTGCCGGATTTCGAAAAGGCCAATCCCTTTGAAAGCAACTGATATTTCTGCTAAAATATCAATGATATGTCAGGACATTCCAAATGGGCCACCATTAAAAGGGCCAAAGCCAAGACCGATGCCGCCCGGGGCAAAGTATTCACCAAGATCATCAGGGAAATAACCACTGCCGCCAAGATCGGCGGGGCCGACCCGACCGGTAATCCCCGTCTCCGCCTGGCGGTCGACAAGGCCAAAGCGGCCAACATGCCCAACGACAACATCAAGCGCGCCATCGACAAAGCGGCCGGTCCGGATGCCGCCATTATGGAAGAGCTCACTTATGAGGGGTTCGGTCCCGGCGGGGTGGCGGTGTTGGTGGAGGCGATGACCGACAACAAGAACCGCACCACCGGCGAAGTAAGGAACGTTTTTACCCGGGGCGGCGGGAATATGGGGAGTTCCGGGGCGGTATCGTACCTGTTCAAGCGTTTAGGAAGCATTATGTACGATAAATCAAAGTACGACGCCGATGCGCTTTCGCTCGACGCGATCGACGCGGGGGCGGAGGACATTAAGACCGAGGGGGACGAGATCGAGATCCTTACCACACCGGACAGTTTTGAAAAGGTCCGGGACGCACTGTCCATCAAGAAATACGCGCCATCGAACGCCGAGATCACGATGGTCCCTTCGACCACGGTGAAGCTGGCGGGCGATGACGCCCGTAAGATGCTCAATCTGGTCGCCAACCTGGAAGAACTGGACGACGTTCAGGCGGTACACGCCAATTTTGACATATCGGACGATATAATAGAACAAGAGTCCAAATAATGCGCTTTGTCGCCGATTTTCACATGCATACCGTCTCTTCCGGCCACGCTTATTCCACCATCGAAGAATACGTCGCCGCGGCAAAAAAATGCGGACTTAAAATGATCGCCATCACCGATCACGGCCCGGCCATGCCGGGGGCACCATACAACTACCATTTTGCAAATATGCGCATGATACCGCGCACGATCGACGGTATCCGGGTACTGCGCGGGGCGGAAGCGAACATTATAAACGATCAGGGTGACATCGACATCAGCGACGATGAGATCGCCTGGGGCGATCTGGACCTGCTGCTGGTCACTTTCCATCCGCGCTGCGGGTATGAGGACAAGGGGCCGGAAGAGAACACCGATGCGCTGATAAAGGCGTTGCGGCATCCGCGGGTGAAGATCATCGCCCATCCGGAAAATCCAAAGTACCCGATCAACATCAAAAGAACGGTAGCGGCGGCCAGGGAGCGCGGAGTGCTGATAGAGATCAATAACAGTTCTGAACTGTCGCGCCCGGGAAGCCACGATACCGCGCTTGAGATCGTGAAGGAAGTGAAGCGGGCGGGGTGGAAGGTGGCGGTGGGATCGGATTCTCACATTTCCTGCATGCTGGGCGATTATAAGAACGCCCTTTCTTTGATAAAAGAAGCAAAATTAAAGGCCTCCGACGTGATCAACACATCAGAGGCCTTAATTAAGACCTATCTGCTGAACTAGCCGTTTATTTTACCGGCGTTGCCTCGATCTTGGGAGCTTCCGTGCCGTAGCCCTTGTCAAAGTTCATCAAGTCGTTGACCATTACCTTGACCGGGCTGGTGCGGAAGAGTATCTCTACCGCTTCGGCGCGGGTCAGCTTCTTGTTCGGTTCGAACGGCTTGCCCCTCAAGAACTGCAGCAAACCATCGCGGAACGATCCCGCAACGATCTTGGCTGCCCAGTGCTTGGCGTTTATATCCCTGAATATCGGCGTATAAGCTTCTTCCGTCACTCCTCCGAACCTGGCGATCATCGCCAAACCTTCGGCGCGGGTGATGTTGGCCGACGGACGGAAGGTCTTGTCCGGATAGCCGAGCACGATATTTGATTTGACCGCGTAATCCACAAATGTGCTTGCCCAGTGCGTTACCGCTACGTCCTTGAACTGCGGCTTGGTCACCGCGGGAGCGGTCTGCGTTCCCAGCTTGGTCCTGACCAGCAGGGCGGAGAGTTCCGCGCGGGTAATGTTGCCTTCGGGCTTGAACTTACCATCCGGATAACCGGTGATGATGCCGAGCGTGCCGATGTCATTGATCTGCTCAAAGGTCCAGTATCCGGCGGTGACATCAGGATAGCTCACCAGCCTCA
>DATJPS010000004.1:0-15366 GCA_035506255.1 Candidatus Omnitrophota bacterium
CTGGAATTGAAAAAGACGGCGATGAGATACAACGGGACTGCGACTAAAAAGAAGATAGAGGCCCTGCTCCGGTCCGATCCCGCCAGACGGTTGGCGGTCTATGGCGGCGAAATGCACAACAATCTTACGGATCTCAGCGAGCGGATAGAGAATGGGACAAATTGGGGAAGTATCTATGCGAATAAATTCAGCAAGAAATACCTGGAGGTTGATCTTTTCATCTCAGAACAGCGCGAAGAATACAGTGGTGTCATTAGAATTAATTCCTGGAAGAACAACGTACCGACCCAAGGAGCAACGGTCATACGGCGCGAAAGTTATTGCGTTCTCTTCGCGGGACCGAACTAGCCTACGATTATAAGCGGGATCGGCGATTTGAATCGATACCAGCCGCCATCCTGTTTAACATATTTATTTTCCGGGAAATTAGGATTATCGATATAAACCTTCGTGCGTGATATTTCCTTTCCGTCGGCCACGTATCTTGCGGTTTTCCCGTCAGCGCTTATTTCAACGTACCCATCAATGCGCCGCGACCCATCGGTTTTAAGTCTGGCGAGTACGGTCGGAGTTATCAACATTTTGTTCAAGCGGAGGATCTCCCCTTCTTCGACCGGCACTGACTTGATCTTGTTCGCTTCCTCTTTCTTGGCCTGCGCCGCCAGCCGTTCCGCCTTTATATCTTGTTCTTTCTTGGTAATAAGCCCGGCGATCGGCCCGCTCCCCTTTTGGGCTGCCGCCACTTTTATATCTTTCGGTTCAACCCCTGCCATAAGCGCCAATGCCATCATATGCACTTTGGCCGAGGCGTCCTTCGCCTTCTGTGGATCGCTCCCGTTAATATCCGCAACCTGCGCGTTCGCTTCCGTCCCCAATCCCTTAGCCCGTAACAACTCAATTTCCCCGTCTAATACCAATTTAGCGAACCCCGGGATCGCGTCCGCGCGCGGGCTATACGAAAGCCCTTCGATCCGTTTCTTTTCGGCGGCTAATTTATCCCTTGTGGCTGCGGGCAGGTCCGTTTGATTTATCAGATTATCCGCTCTCTTAAAAACGATGTAAGCTTTTATTTCTGCAAGCGTGATCACGCCGTCTTTCGTTCCATCCAGGATCCCATCCGCATATGTTTTTTCCATCAGTATGCTTCCGTTAAACATAATTTTCTTGTTATTGATAATATTTGCGTCAATATCATACCCATTATTTTTGACATAAGTGTTCTTATAGTTGTATATGCCGTCCGTGCTCATCTTGCCCACCGCATCGGCGCCGATCAATGCGGCCAGATCCGTTCCGGCAGGTATATCCGCGCCAAGCAGGCGGAAATATTCCACCAATAAATCATTGGGTGAAACGGCGTTCAATATTGTTGGCGCGGTCGACACCGCTAATACCGGCGTCGCAGCGGTCGGAGCGCTCGGTTTGCCCGCAACCGGTTTCTTCGCCAGTTTGGCCGCCGCATCTGCTTTCGCTTTTTTCTCGGCTTCTACTTTTGCCTCTGCCGCCGCTGCCGCTTTTACTTCCTTATCTTTAATAGCCGCTAATTTTGTGTCGCCATTTGTCAACATGGTCCCAAGCGCGGCAACATCTTTATCATAGCTGGACTTGTTCATTTCTATATCCGCTTTCACTTTTGCGACCTGGTCGCGTATCGCTTTGGCGGACGCCTTATCGCCCTTTGCTTCAAGATCGGCAGCGAGTTTTTCTGACCGCTCAAACATTGCTTTGGTTTTATCGGTCCGGTCCTTCTTTGTCGTTTCGACCAGTTTCGCTGCTTCCGCCGCCTTCTTAGCTTCCTCGTCCTTTTTCGCCGTTGTCTGGTCCGTCTTTATTTGCTCCAGCGCCGCGGTCGCGGAGGTGGAGCGCTTTGCGGCAGGGATCGCCTCCAGCAGCTTTCTTGCTTCGTCATACTTTCCCGCTTTGGCCAGTTCCAAAGCTTTATCTACGGTCGGTTTTTGTTCGGCAATTAATGATTCAGGCGTCGGTTTTGGTTTTGCGACCGTGACAGTAGGCGGAATAACGGCCGCTGTTACTGTTGGTGCCTTTACTTCAACTTTTTTTACCTCATCTTTCGGAGGCTTAATTTCGGCTACGGGTGTTGGTGGCTGTTCCACATTTTTCGGAAGCGTCACAACTACAGGCGTCGGTGGCGGCGCTACTTTCTTCGGAGGCGTCATCACTGTTACCGTAGGTTTTGGCGGCTCCGGTTTTGCCACCGCGACCGTAGGTTTCGGAGCCTTGCTCTTTTCCAACTCAGCGATCCTTGCTTCCGCGTTTTCCTTCATATTCGGTCCCGGCTTCGCATCTATCAGTTTTTTATAAGTCGCGATCGCATCATCCGTCCGGCCCAATTCCTCATAGGATTGCGCTTGCCTGTTCAGGCCATACAATTTTATGAATGTAATGTCCGAATCTTTGACGTTTGCCCTTTCAAACGCTGCCGCCGCCTCTTCAAACAGTTTCTTGGCCTCTGCCGGCTTTTTAGCTTCTTTTGCCTCAACCCCGAGGCGGTATTTTTCACAACCTTCCGCGAAGTTAAACCTGCGGGTCGCTTCCGCGGCGAGCTTAATTACTTCCGGTTTGGATTGATCCATCAGTTTAAGTTTATCGAGCGCCGCCTGGGTCTTTTTACGCGCATCGGCCGCGCTATCTTTATTCATGTAGATCGCCGTCTCCGAAGGCAGACCTTTTAGCAGGTCTTCAACTTCTTTTATCGTCGGGATCACCGGTGTGGTCGCTTTCGGGACCGGCGGGGTGACCACCCCTACCGGCACTTCGCCGGCACCCTTTTTTGGCGGTGTGGCTACTGTCGGTTGCGGGGCTGGCGGTTTAAATGGCGGGGGATTCTGGGGAATATTACCAAATAGGAATTTCCTTCCCGCTTCCACCGCTCTGCTAACCAAGTTTTTCGCTCCCGCGACAAGCTCTTTTGCCTGTTTTTCCGCTTCCGCTTTTTCAGCATTAAGCGCGGCTATCTTCTTATTGCAATCATCCGTTATCGCGCTGTCTGTCGGTTTAAGGGCGACCACTTTTTGGTACAGGGCTATCGCCTTAACAAGGTTGCCTTGCTTCTCTTCCAGTTGAGCGGAGCGGAGCAGTACATACATCTTTATTACCGGGTCTTTTTCCTTGGCGGTATCGATCTTGGAGAACCATTCGGCCGCCAGTTTGTAATGCTTGTCCGCTTCCTTTTTATCGCCCTTTTTCTCCGCTTCCATGCCGAGCCGGTATTCTTCATTGCCACTGGCATACGCCTGCCACATCGCGGCCCTGGCCTTTTCCGCCGCCACTTTGGGATCCTTTGCATCCAATCCGTTGAGCAATCCGATCGCTTCATTTACTTTAGCGTTCGCTTTTACCGCTTCCCCGAAACGGTTGCTGAAGATATCGATCGCCGATCCAACCTGATCAAGCGATTCTTTCGCCTTTTTAAGTTTGTCGGCCTTGCTTAAGGTAGGTTCCGGTTTTATTATTGGCGCGATAGTTGGCGTGAGCGTTAATGAAGGGACCTTCCCTCCAGCCACTCCGCTAAACGAAGGAGCTTCCGGAATGACCGCGGTTGGAGTACTTAGCTTATATCCGCCTTTAGGTATACCGGAATCGGGAATTGCCGCCGGCTTATCGTCCTTTTTAGCCGTGTCCGCTTTCGGGACCGCCGCATCCGTTGCGTATTCAAATTTATAAGTTACCGGATGGCTTTTGTCTTTTTCATAGGCCTGGGACATCGCCACCAGGTCCAGAGGCGAACTGTTAAATATGGAATCCTCTTTGGTCATGCCGATCAATAGCTGATACACCCCTCTGCCGTTGTTATCATCTCCGATACCTTTTACCAAGACCTTCCTGACGCCATCTTCATTGGACAAGGCTGGGACAGGGGTCCCGTCATGCGTGGTAACGACAAAGCTCTTTTTATTCTTATCCCAAGCGATGTAATAATCCCCCACCTTCAACTTAACATCTGGCTTTTTAGCGAACAGGTCTTTCATCGCTTTTATTGACTGGTTATAGCCTGTGGCTTTTACTCCTTTCAGTTCCATATCTTCGGGCGCTTTTACCGCCTTTTCATCCTTTGGTTTATCGACCGTCGGATTGTCGGCGACCGGCTTTCCCGGGACTTTTACCTCGTCCGCAGTCCCGCTTTTTGCCCAAGTTATTAAAGCTGCCGCATCATATATCCCGCTATAGAAAGTGGTGATCGGAGTTTTAACGCTTAGCACGGACTTTTGCAGTTCGGGAGTGAATCGGGAAGCGAATGCCAGCAGCGTAAGGTCGGAAGGCTTGGCCGGCTGGTTAGCGAGCACCGGAGATCCGGAAGGGACTCCCTGGTCGCCCAGAAAATCCGCAAATGCCTTTTTTTCGTTACCCGGCTTTTTCTGCCATTCCGCGTACTGGGAAGCCAGATCACCCTCCGCTTTTTCCCTCTGCTGTTTTACCTGTACAAAATCCTCGCGGTAAAAGTCGCCGGTCTTTTGGTACAACTGGACGGCCTGGTCATAACTAATGCCGTGCGCGTCCGCATAAGAGCGGACCGTGGTATCGTACTGATCAAGTTCGGTATAATCGATGGTGACGGCGTCGGTCCCGGTTTGTTTGCCGGCATCATTATCCATCTTCCAGCCTTGGGCGATCACCTTGTTGATCCCGCTTTTCAGACTAATGCCGAGAATGTCGGCCTCTTTCTGATCCAGACCGTTGGTTAGGTCGATCTCCACTGCGCCGGTATCGCCTTTTTTGCATTCCACCAGCTGTTGTTTATCATTAAGACGTACATAAATGACGGACTCATCGCCGCTTTCGGCGCGGGTCTTCACGATCCTGGCAAGGAGAGCTTCGTTGCCCGAAAGGCGGGAACTGTTGCTTTTGAGGAAATTGGTCCAAAGGGAATCTATCCTTTTGGCATCTGGTTTTGAAGCTGGTACGCCTTCGTTAGCCATATAATACCTCAAATAAAAAACCCTTATAACAGGCAATTCAGGGTTATTTTTATTACATATATATTATCGGGCTTTGAGAGGAAAAACTTGCATAGGGAAAGCATTCCCACTGGCTTGTGGTTCAGACTTGCAGGCCAAGAAGATTTAAGGCCTTAAAGATCAGGCGCCGGTACTTTTGGGCCAGATCACCTTTAATTCGTATTTACGGCCGTCGATCGAGGATTTTCCCGCCGGGATCTTATCGTCCACATAGAGGAAATCGACCCCGTGCCATTCCCGCTTCTTATATAATATCGGCTGACCGTTCTCATCTTTGTAATAATACCCCATCGCCGTCAATTTCGCCTGGGTCTCAGGTGACAAAGCCCATTTCCCGTTGCTCTGCCTGTAAAAAGTAAGACAGCTTACCTTCGTATCTTCGCCTACCCTCAGGCTTACCATCTTCACTTCAACGCCAAGCGTTTTGCCGCTCGGATCGGGGGCAGGCAGAAAAGCCATCAGCGCTCTCGCCTGATCACCGGCAAAAACCCCTCTGGTCATCACATCGTACGCGCGGAGCGCCGCCGCGGACCGGAGGTCGTTGTTCCCTCCCTCTTCCGGCTTGGCAAAGATAATCCGTACCTCCTCTTTACTGAACACCCTGGCGGCATTTTCAGGGGCCTTATCCCCCCATCCCACGCTGCCGTCGCTATTCACCCAAATATATGCCGAACTGGATGATTCCCAGGCCATATCGTACACCACGGCAAAACCTTCAGCGTTAAGCTTGGGCAATACGCTTTTCTTGAAATCCCCGGCGGTGGTCGCATCCACCGGCTTGCCGTTCCTTATATAAGTGACCTTGCCGTTCTCGGTAACCTTTCCGTCCTTCAGGCTGCCGTCAGCGTTAAAAGTGCCCTCGAGCACCCGCTTGCTCTTTACTTTCGTTCCGTCCTCCTCATAGACCGTCTCTTCGATCGTCCCCCTGACCAGCTGGTTGTCTTTATTATATTCGCAATTAGTAAAGGTCAAAGTCCTGGCCTTACCGCCAGTTTTGTTATATTCGAGATGCTCCAACGGATTCCCGGCCTTATCGATCTTGGTCTGCGATACAGGGACTTTATTTTTATTGACCACCGTGTATTTTACGATCGTCATTTCCCCTGTCGGATCAAGGCTATATTTGTTCCACTTCCCGATAAACTGCATTCCACCGTTTCCGTCCGGATCGGTAACATCGAGCGATCCGTTAAAATCTCCCAGTAGAGCAAATCCGGATTGGACAACGTTCCCCTTTTGAACCGCATCGATCTCCCCATTCTCCGCGATATGATATACGGTTGCGTCCTTGGTAAGCGTCCCGGTAACCAGCGTTCCGTCCAGTTTGAACGTTCCCTGATAATACCTGTCGCCGAACTTCATTACGCCTTCGACCATCTCCGCCCCTTTGGCCGGTTTTTTATATGTCCATTCGACCGGGGTCTTGCCGGCCTTCCATTTTTTAGTTACCATCCCGCTCTTTTCCGTTGTAGCCGCTCCGTACTTCGGCATTTTGGTGTCGTCTACATCGGGGAAATTAAAACCGATAAACAGTTCCGGGGCCGGCCCCTTCGGTACCGTCGGGAGCGCTACCGTACCGGCAGCGGTCGGTTTGGAAGCATCGGGCTTTGGCGCATCGGCCGGTTTATCGGGACCTTTTACTTCATCCGGTTTGTCCGGGGTTGCGGCCGGTTTATCGGCCGTTGCGGCTTCAAAGGTCTTGGCGGTGGGCGCCCAGGCTTTTACGGACGCCAGGTCCATCGGGCCGTCATAGGCGACGCCGATCGGATTGGGCAACTTCAGCCCTTCGCTCTGGAACTTCTTGCTGCACTGGGAGGCGGAAGCGTTCTTCATGATGTAAGCGTTCGCTTTTGCGCGGTCATCAGGTTTCGACAGGTCGAGTTTCTGATCAGCAATGTATTGCTTAAGATTCAACAAGATCGGGTTATTATCGTCCGTGATCCCCATCTCGACCTTGATCTTGGCCAGATAATCGTCGTTGGATTTGACGTCCTTCATATTGATATTCAGCGTTTCTACGGATGCCAAGCGGTTGGTTTTTTGCGAATCCAGGTCCTGGCGGCTGAAGTCCGTCTCATTGGCGTAATAAGCGGCCTGGGCTTCCTCGAAGGTCCACCCTTTTGCGTCCGCGTACTGCTGTACCGCCTGGTCGAACTTTACGATCTCATCGTTGTCGATAACACTTACATCCGCATCTTTCGTTTGTATATCTTTTTCACCGCTGAGCGCCCAACCCTGCGCGGCGACCTTGTTGATCCCTTTACTGATGTCGATGCCGAGCGCTTTAGCCTCATCCCTGCTCAGCCCATCGGAAAGATCTATCTTGATCGCGCCTTTGGCTTTTACGTCGCAGATCGTGAGTTTCCCGCCGTTGTTCTGCACATAGATGACCGTATTCCCCTTTTTAATTTGGTCCTCAAGCAGTTTGGCGTTCTCACTAGAAGTATTGCGGGCAAAGAAATGCGTCCAGGCTAAAGCTTGGTTGTCATTTAATTTTGCGGGACCGTCCGTTGCTCCCATTGTTATCCCCCTAAAATAAAAAACCCCCACTAACAGGCAAGTTAGAGGTTAGGGCATCTTATTCCATTTTTATTATCGGGGCGGCATGCAAAATACTTGCATGGGCCGGCAAATTATTTTACCACCATGGTGCCGATACCGAAATCGGTGAACAGCTCCAGGAGCAGGGCGTGGGGTATGCGACCGTCTATGATATGGACCTTTTCAACGCCTTTTTTGATCGCGTAGAGGCTAGATTTTACTTTGGGAATCATTCCGCCGGAAATGACGCCCGCTTTCATAAGCTTCTGCGCCTTGTAGCCGTTGATCTCCGAGATCAATTTGCCGTCCTTGTCCAGCACGCCGCGGACATCGGTCATGAGGACCAGCTTTGAGGCCTTGAGGTAGGACGCTATGGCCGCCGCCGCTTTATCGGCATTTATATTATAGGTCTTGCCCGATTTACCCACCCCGATCGAGGTCAAAACCGGGATGTAGCCAAGCTTCATCCACTTGTTAAGATAGCGGTAGCGAACCCCCGCCACTTGCCCGGTGAACCCAAGGTCGATCTTGTTGCCGTGCTCATCTTTTTTGTAATACTTGAACGCCTTGATGACCTTACCCTTTTTCCCCCAGAACCCCTTGGCCTTACCGCCCAGCCGTTTGATCATAGTTACGATCTCGGAATTGATCTTTCCGCCGAGGACCTTTTCAACTATTTTTAGAGTGGCGGCATCGGTCACGCGGTAACCGCCGATGAATATCGGCTCGATCCCGGCCTTGATCAGATATTTATTTATCTCCGGCCCGCCGCCGTGGACGATGATCGGGTTCATCCCCACGTACTTGAGAAATACGATGTCCTGTATCACTGACTTCTTGAGCTCCGGATCCTTCATCGCCGCGCCGCCATACTTGATGACAATGGTCTTGCCATAGAACTTGATCAGGTGCGGGAGCGCTTCGATGACTATTCCGGCCCTTTTTATCAAATGTTCGAACATTCCTCTTTTACCGTCCTATGTATGGTATTCCGCGTTTATCTTAATATAACCTTCGGTCATATCGCAACCCCAGGCGATGGCTTCCGCCTTTCCCGCGCCGAGGTTGCAGGTGATAAGCGCCATTCCTTTCTTGAACTTCATGTCCGCCTTGATCTTCTTTTGGTCCTGGCGGACGCTGGTGGACCCGACCGCGGCCAGGATCCGTCCCAGATTGTAATCGCGCCCGTAGACCGCGCATTTCAATAAATCGGACCCGGCGATGGCGCGCGCCGCGACCCGGCCTTCTTTTTCGTTGCGCGCACCTGAAACCTTTACTTCCATCAGCTGGGTGGCCCCCTCGCCGTCGCGGGCGATCTCTTTTGCCAGGTGGATACAAACACGGATCAAAGCCTTTTCGAACCTTTCCTTTTTGGCTTTACCTTCTATTTTGATCCCCGAAAGGCCATTGGCCATAATAAAAACCGAATCGTTGGTCGACTGGCACTGGTCTACGGTTATCATATTGAAGCTGATATCGACCGCCTTCTTAAGCGCCGACTGCAGCGTTTTCCGGTCGACCGCCGCATCAGTGGTGATAAATCCGAGCATCGTCGCCATGTTGGGATGGATCATTCCCGATCCCTTGCAGATACCGGCGATAGTATAACCGTCGATCTTGACCGCGATCTCCTTTTTGCGAGTATCGGTGGTGAGGATCGCCCGGGCCGCCATTTCCCCACCTTCGACCGAGATCTTCTGCGAAAGCTTGCTGATTCCGGCGACGATCTTGTCCATCGGCAGGAAGTGCCTAATACTCCCGGTGGATGCCACCATCACATGCTTACTGGAAATGGTCAGCGCGCTGGCAGTCTCGTTTATCATCCGGTAAGCGTCCGCCAATCCTTTTTCCCCCGTCCCGCAGTTGGCGTTACCGGCATTGATTATGATCGCCTGGCAGAGGCCGGAACGGACCTGCTTCATATCAGCGATCACCGGGGCGGCCTTATACTGGTTGGAGGTGAAGACGGCGGCGGCGGCGGCGGGGATCTTGGAAACGATCAGCGCCATGTCGGGTTTGCCCGACTTCTTTATCCCGCAAGCGGCGCCCGCGGCCAAAAAGCCTTTCGGTTTGGTGATCATGGAAAAACGGCGATCCGGTCGAGCCCGGTCTTTTCCGGATACCCGCACATGAGGTTCATGTTCTGTAACGCCTGTCCTGCCGCTCCTTTGATCAGATTGTCGATGGTCGACATCACGATCACGGTCGAGGTCGCCTCGTTTACCGAAAGCCCGATCCGGCAATAATTGGTCCCGGAAACGTCCTTGGTGCACGGCTCTCCCGACTCCATGATCCGGACGAATGCCGCATCCTTATAAAACTCCTTATATAATTTCACCAGATCATTAATTCGGATTTCGGATTTCGGATTCCGGATCTTCGCATAGCCGGTGACGAGTATCCCCCGGTCCATCGGCATCAGGTGCGGAACGAATGTGACAGGGAAATCCGTTCCCGCGATCAGCGAAAGCTGATATTCGACTTCGCCCATGTGCCGGTGGTTGTTGACGGCATAGGCGACCACGCCGTCGTTCCGTTCGCAAAAATGCACCTTGAGCGAAACGCCCCGCCCCGCTCCCGAGACCCCTGATTTGGCGTCGAGCATGATGGAGCGATTGTCGATCAAGCCGTGTTTGACCAGCGGCGCCATGCCGAGAATAGAGGCGGTCGGGTAGCAGCCGGGATTGCCGATCAGCCGCGCTTTTTTGATCTTTTCCTTGTTGATCTCGGGCAGGCCGAAGACCGCCTCCGCCAACGCCGCCTTGTCCGGATGTTCGATCTTATACCACTTGTAGAAAACCTTTTCGTCGTTGAACCGGTAATCGGCGCCAAGGTCTACCACTTTCTTCCCCATCTTCAATAGCTTAGGGACATAATTCAGCGCGATCCCGTGCGGCAGGGCCAGAAAGATCAGGTCAACTTTTTCCGCCGCTCCGTCGAGATCAGCCAGCGTCAGGCACGCCAGCTCGCATTCACCCGCCATGTGCGGGAAGAGCTCGGATATCTTCTTCCCCTTATGAGCGTCCTCCGACATCAGCCAGACGACCTCCGCCTCCGGATGCCGCAGCAGCAACGCCAGCAAATTGACACCGGCATAACCGCCGGCGCCGATGATCCCTATTTTATTTTTCATTTTCTTTGTATCTCCTCACTTCGAATTTATAGACTTCGATCGGCTCTTCGTCCGCGATCCAGGCCTTCCGTTTGGCGATCGCGATCTGCTGTTCCGGGGTCTCCACCCCTTCCAGGTCCGGAAGCAGCAAGCCCCGCTTCATCCCTGATTTTACTATAATTCCGAACCTCTTTGCATCAAGTTCTTTGATTGACGCGACTTTCAGCGGGTCGGTCAGCAGGTCCACCGTGATATCAAGGGAAGCCAGTTCGTCCGGTTTCACCTCGGGAAATCGCGGGTCGCGGGTGGCCGATTCGATGGCATTATGGATCGTTTCCTGCGCGATATTTTCAGTGGTCGGGGAAAAAGTGCCGATGCATCCCCTTAGATCTCCGTTCTTCTTTAGACAGACGAACACTCCCGCCCTGCCTTTCATCTCATCGGTCGGGTTTTCCGGAGGATTAATTATTTTCTTTTCTTTTATGTACGCGGTGATCGCTTTATGGGCAAGCTCAACTAGCGGGTTCAAATGTAGCCACCATATAACCTACGCCGAAAGGCCCTTCATAAGAGAGGACTTCCGGCTTGAAGTTTTTGCCGTCCAGCGCCCCTATTAGAACTGCGATCGACCAGAGCGCGTCCTGCCCTGCCGTTTCGGCTAGCGCGGGATCAAAGTTCAGGATGCCGTTAACATCATTGCGCCGCACCAGGTCGACCAGCTTTTCGTCGAAAACCTTGCCCGACGGGTCGAACCCGGCCGCGGCGTCCTCGGTAAGCCGGTGCGACATGTCGGCCGAAGCAACCAGCGCGATCCGCCGCTTGAGCTTATCGGCGGCCGCCGCCAGCAGCTTGCCGAACTCGAACAGGCGCGGAAGGGCGGTGAACGCCATGCCGATCGGCAATAATGGTTTTTTTATCCCTGCCTCGTTCAAGTAATAGAGTGGCACCAGCGCGCCGTGGTCAAGCATGGTCTCCGGCGTGCGTGAGACGAGATTGGAATCTTCGCGGATGATCGCCACCGCCAGTTCCGGGTCGCCTTTAAAGGAAAAACGCGGCTTGCTGGCGCCGAAATTGGAAAAATCCCCCTCAAATACCGGGTTAGCGTAGACCGGGACAGTTGAGCCGAGAACGGAGCCGTGCGGGGTAACCACCACGATCGTGTCGATCTCCCGCTCTATCGCTTTTAACCGCCGGGCCGCTTCCCGGAGCGCCCGCTGGCTGCGTTCCGCTTCTTTGATCTTTGGCCCACCGACCGGCGGCACCAGGATCGGCGGATGAGGGCTGATCATTCCGAATTTGATCATGATTGAATGAATGATATACCAATTGTTTTTAAACTGCAAGAACGGACGGGGCGCCTGCTACCGAAAAGTTATGATATAATTCCTCATGCTTAAGATCTCCGTTTCCGGCGTCCGCGGCATCGCCAACGATTCCCTGACCCCTGCGGTCTGCCTTGATTTTGCCAAGGCGGCGGGGACCTACTTTAAAGGCGGAACGCTCCTGCTGGGGAACGATACCCGCGAATCGTCCGAGTTCATCAAGGGGATCGTGATGCAGGGGCTTTTATCCTGCGGCTGCCGGATCATCGACCTTGGCATCGTTCCCACCCCCACCCTCGGTTTCATGATCAGGCATTTGAAAGCCGATGGCGGGATCATGATCACCGCCTCCCACAATCCCAAGGAATGGAACGGATTGAAGTTCATGCGTTCCGACGGGATCTTCCTCAACTCTTCGCAGGGCGAAGAACTTCTGGAAATTTACGAGTCAAATAGTTTCAGCGAAAAGCCGGGCGGATCGGTAAAGGTGATGAAGCGCGGAGGGGAAAGCCATATTAAAAAGGTCCTCTCGGCGGTCAATCGCCTCAAGATCCGTTCTAAAAAATTCAAGGTGGTGCTCGATTCGGTCAATGGCGCCGGATCGATTATCACGCCGCTGCTTCTCAAGAAGCTCGGCTGCCGCGTGGTAGAGATCAACACCAGCGTCCGTTCGCCTTTTCCCCACGGCGCGGAACCGACCCCAGAAAACCTGGCCCAGCTGGCCGAAACGGTGGTGAGCGAGAACGCCGACATCGGGTTCGCGCAGGATCCCGACGCCGACCGGCTGGCACTGGTGACCGACGAAGGGGTGGCGATCTCGGAAGAATACACGCTGGCGCTCTGCGCGAAACATGTGCTTACCCGCTCGCTCACCGGCAAGCGGATCGTGGTCGCCAATCTATCGACCACGCGCGCGCTCGATGACATCGCGAAGGATTACGGCGCGGTGGTGCTGCGGACCAAGGTGGGGGAAGTGCACGTGGCGGAGGCGATCAAGGCGGAAAAGGCGCTGATCGGCGGCGAAGGGAACGGCGGAGTGATATTCCCGAAGGTCGGCTATAACCGCGATTCGCTGGCGGGGATGGCGCTGATACTCGAATATATGGCTGCGGAGGGGAAGCCGGTCTCGGCGCTCTCCCGCGGCATTCCCGAATACCATTCATCGAAATTGAAAAAAGAATGTCGCAGTCAGGATGAGGCCGATAATTTCATCGTCAAGATAAAAGAACATTTTGCGCGCGAGACGCTGGACACCACCGAAGGGATCAAAGTCCTGCTGAAGGATTCGTGGGTCCATGTCCGCCCCAGCAACACCGAACCGATCATCCGCGTGATCGCCGAAGCCCGCACCAAAGACGAAGCCCGCCGCCTGGCGGAAAGCGTATTAAAGATCTAGGTCGCGCATCCGGTCGTCGAGGACGGTCTTGGGAAGGTTGAGGAAACGGGCCACCGCGTGGAGATTCCCGCCGCTGATCCCGATCAGCCGTTTTAACAATTTTTTCTCGAAAGTCTCCCGCAGCCGATTGAGCGGGTACATCCGGGTCAGAGACCGAACATAGGAAAGGAACGCGCTCTGCCCCAGGCTGAGCCGGGACAGAACTCCGTTCTCCGGCACAGACGAGCGGAGCAGGTTCTCCAGCTCTTCGTAATTCCCGGGAAAATCATAGTACGACAGCATCTCCAGCGTTTCCGCTGACACGCTCAATGCCTCCGTCCGGTCGCGCAGCAGTTCCGCGACGATGGCAGGGAGGTCCGCTTTCCTCTCGCGCAGAGGCGGTACGGTGAGCAGGTCGAAATTATCAAGTTTCGGGAGGAGCGACGCCTCGCATACTCCCAGCACAACCTTAATCTCCCGATTAATGCCGTTCTTCCGGTCCTTGTTCTTCATGAAATCGAAGATGCTCAGGCGGAAATGCTCGGAAACGGTCTCGAAGCCTTCGATGTAGACCGTGGCCGGTTCCTCCTCCACTCTCCCGATGCCGGCGGGCTTGCCGCCGGAGAGCAGCTCATTGAGCGTGGCCCAGAAATGCCCTTCCAGCGATTCCTTCTTGAAGGAATCAAGATCGATCTCCACCATCTTTTTCCCGCCGTTGGGCCCATTGCGGTGGACCAGCTCCGCCACCGCCCGCTTGTCGATACCGCGCTCCGCCAGCACCGTCAGATCGCGGATCGATCCGCTGGCCTTCATCAGCTCGTCCTCAAAACCGAGCAGGGCCGTACTATTCCCCTGCAGCCATTCGGTCCCCGCCACCGCGTCGAACGAAAAACCGCGCACATCCTCTTCGCGCGAAAGCCGTTCCACTGCCTGCACCAGGTCGGCCGCGATCAGCGGTTTTCTTAAAAATTCGAGCGCGCCGAGCTTGGCCGCCGTTACCGCCAGCGGGATGTTGTTCGACGACGAGAGCATGATCGTCCTTGCATACGGGTTCTGCTGTTTAAGCCGGCGCAGCACGAAAAGGCCATCGTTCTCTTTGAGGTCGTAATCAATGATCGCCAGGCATTTGGGGCGTTCGGAGGAAGCTTTGACGAACTCTTCGATCTTCCCGTAAGACAGGATTTCGGCCCGGTCGCGCAGCACCTCGGCCACCTGGGAAGCGACCTTGGAATCGTCCTCAATGATCAGGACCGGGGATAACTTGGCCATATACCGATGATTATATCAACTCCTGCCCGACCGGTAAAGTTATAGTGAAGGCGGTCCCCTTGCCCGGCTCGGAACTCACGTCGATCGTACCGCGGTGGCCGTCGACGATATTATGGACGATGGTCAGGCCAAGCCCGGTCCCTGAATATTTAGTGGTGAAGAACGGGTCAAAAAGCTTCTTCATGTTCTGAGGGGAAATGCCGTGCCCGGTATCGGAGATCTCGATCACGACGCTTTGCAGGAGATTCTCTATTTTATTTCCCTCTACAGTCCTGATCTTCAGCTTCCCGCCGTCCGGCATCGCCTGGATGGCGTTGAGGATCAGGTTGGAAAAAACCTGCCCCAGCTGGTCGTGGTCCCCCATGATCTCCGGCAGCGAGGCGTATTCGGTCTCGATTACGATCCCGCCCGCTTTTGCCTGGTCGGTGTAGTACTTCACATCGTCCTCGATCACTTCCTCGATCTTCATCTTTTCGTATTTGGGCGAAGTGGCGCGGGCGAACCCGAGCAGCGATTCCACGATCCGGTCGATGCGGTTGATCTCCTTGGGCATGATCTCGATGAACTTGTCGCGGAACTCTCCGTCCTGGTATTTGATCGGCAGCAGCTGCGATAAAACCTTCATCGACGAGAGCGGGTTTTTGATCTCGTGCGCCATTCCCGCCGCCATGGTGGCCAGGGCCGAAAGCTTGTCGGCGCGCCTCACCTTTTCTTCCAGCTCTTTCACCCCGGTCAGGTCCGAAATGGTCAACAGCACTCCATTCTTCTTGC
>DATJPS010000005.1:0-9168 GCA_035506255.1 Candidatus Omnitrophota bacterium
TTTGGCCAAGAGCAAGATCGGGCAAGAACTGGATGCGGTTGGGGATAAATTAGACACAGCGACTTGGGACCTTAAAGCAATGGAATCCCTTGTGAAGGCTTGGGATGCGATTTTCTCTGCCGATATGGATGAAACGGCAAAAGGGTTGATCTTCAATGGTGTGGCGTCAAAGGTGGATTCCATGTTCGCTGGCGCACAGCCTTCGGTCTACAAAGGCGAGGACCAATTCATCGGCGGATATCATAGTTATAACGTCGGAGTTCTCAACGGACTTGTGACCGAATGGAAGAACGCGGAGCAAAAGAAGGATGAAGAGGCAAAGAAGAAGGGCGTTCAGGTTTACGATGGGCCTTCGGTCTGGCCTTCGTATTGATGGACGCAAGAAGGGCGGCCTGAGTTTCGATTAATAATTGGGGTGGGGGTAGCGTTTAACAGGCACGTTATTCCCCGCCCCTTTTTTTAGACACCGTCCCATTATTTTGTGTTATCATTCTTTATCCAGTACGGTTGAAATAAGGGACCGGATCTGACGATAAAGAAGAAGTGAAGTCATGACCTACATACCGCCAAAATCAAATGTATTTTCGACCATCGCCGGGAGGCTTAAGCAATGCCTGGGGATCGGCGAAAATGCCCCTAAGATCAATTGCGCCTTTACTAGTACCGGTGGCCCGATCCGGCCGGAACTAAACGCCAGTGCGATCATTTCAGGGAACCTTTCCGCAGATCCGATGAGGGATATCGTCCGCGGCGATCTGATGTCCATATTGGGGCATATCCGCAATGGCGACCGACCAACGCTCGTTGGCCGATTCCCCGGGCTGAACCCCGCCATGGAAACAGCGTTCCGGGCCGGCCGCTCCTCGGGTTCTCGGTCAATTTGATCAAAGGGCTCGGGACGATGTCGGTGGTCGGCAATGTGCTGAAGAGCGTCGGCATCGATGGCACGGCGAACACGGTACTGACCTTTGTCGGGACTTCTGGCGCAGAAATGGGTTATGAGTATCTATTAAAACAACTGACCTCAAAAGTAGCATCGGTGGGCGAGGACGTAATGCTCAACGCAAGCGGCCAGATCGCCGGAAAAGCGGTCGGAGCTTTACGGTTCGCCGGCGCGACTTTTGCCTGGGCGACCACGATCTCTTTCCTCGGCGACAGTTTGATCTCTTTCCTTGACGGACCTTATGATGGAAGCGTGAAAGACCGTACCATCGCAAAATTAAAGGCGGAAGGTTATTATACTCCGGGAGTCAGCGGCTGGCTGGAGAGCGTGTTCATGCCCGCGGCGCACAAGAATTCCATCGCGGACGATGGCAGTTACCTAGAGGTCAACGGTCATCAGATCAGCAAGGGATATGTTGATCGGGTAAGGTGGGGAGTGATAGTCGAAGATTCGACCCTGTCATTCCGGATCCGTGGCAATGTGGCGACGATGCTCGCTCCGATGGCGGACGCGCCAAATAATGAAGCGGTGCTGACCGAGATCCTGGCGCCGATCAGTTGGGGTACGGTAACGGCGGGTTACAAAATCGAACGGGGAGGGATATCTCACGGAGAATACCTGGAAAGATCAGTCCCCAATACCATTAGCGAAAAAGCGATTTGTGAATATGCGCTTCAAGTGCTTCAGGGTAAATCACCGGAAGATCCGGCAGTGGTCGATGCGGTAGTAAAACGGTTCGGCCTTACAAAACCATCGCAATATACGGACCTGATCCCGAAGATGATGCGGAAGGTGGTGCAGAACCAGATCGCGACGCTTTACTTCCTTGATCCCGGAGGGTACGGCAAGCTTGATGCCGATCTCTCGCGGAGCAACGATTTGAATGCCGATATCCGCCGGATGTTCAATAAAGATGGAACGATCAAAAATGGCCAGGTCGGAAACTTTATAAGTTGGGTAAAGAGAGAAAAGTCCAAATGACCTCCGGTACCGGTCTGAAATCCGGATTTTATCGAAATGAGATCATTGATGCGGTCGATAAGCTGTGATACCATTTGAAATCATCGGCCGGAAATCACGATGATCTCTTATAGGCGTCCAGAGTCAAATAAAGGAGTATAATCTGTGAATGTTCCTCCGTCCGGAAATGGCGGGATCAAGAACAATATTATGAGGGCCATCCCGGGGGGGCGCGACCCGCGCATCCCCAATCTGCTGGGGATCGCCCAGGGGAGCCTGGACACAGTGGCGAGAGTATCATTCACTCAGCAAAGGGATTACCTTCTTAATACGGTCGCCAGGTATGTGGGAGAAGCCAGGAGCATGGCCGATCTTACCGATCTCACGCTTGGCTGGGCCGACGAGCTTTTTGGGATAAAATCGAACTACAATTTCTTTTCAGCCCTAGTGACAAAAGACAAAACAGGCACGTTAAGCATCAAAGGTTCCAAGGGGAACTATGATGTTTCCGCCCTCGGGTTGGACCAGCAGAACAGTGCGCTGGCTTTTGCGCTGCGTGAAAAGCGTACCGTTTACCTCCCCAATGTATTGGCGCATACCGATCAGGGCGACCGCGAATTCCGGTATCTGGAAGGGACCGATTGCATGGCCGTTCCCAGCTCACAGACCGGGGTCGACCTATCCCGTTTGATCGCGGCCGGGACCGATAAACCCTGTATTTTGATCGCTCCCCTCTTGGTAGGAGAGGATGTGGCGGGGGCGCTGGTGATGGCGGTGGGAATGGGAGTATTTTTCGGACGGGAATATTCGGACGATCTGGTCATTGCCAAAGAGCTGGCCTCTCAAATCGGCTTCGGAATCCGCCTGCTGGAGAAAAAAGGCCTCCCCATCTGACCCCTTTTTAATGCAAGTTTTCCGCCTCAAAATACGATATATATATTGGAGCCCCGGATAAATGAGCGATTTATATCGCCTGTAATAAATCGCTGAAGGAAAGCCAAAAATCAGGCTTTCCTTTTTTAGTATATTGGGCGAAATAAAGAGGGTTAAATGGGAGAATATTTATCGATAGTTCCTCGATACACTGACATTAAGGTCAAATTGGGATCTTATGCGGAGGGTATGGATAAATTTGCAGCGAATTATACCGCCGTTGCCGGCCGGGTCCTAAATTTTAACGCTCTTTTCCGCGGTGAGATCGGGAACCTCTATGTACAGGGGAAGCAATTCGGCATCACCGTGATCAATCCGCGTTCTTTCAGCGCCGTCAATGACAGCTATTCCCATCATGTAGGCGATATCGTCCGTGACCGCGGGGTAGACATCATGCTCGCTTTTTACCAGAGCAAAGGCGTTAAGGCCAGAGTGTTCGAATTGCAGGGGATTAACCGCGTGGTGCTGGTCGAGGGTATTGACGCCGCCACTGCCGAAAAATACGCCACCGAACTGCGCGGAATTCTGGAATCTACCAGGTTCGAATTCAGCATATCGCCCAATGAAATAGAGGACCCGGCTGCCCGCGAACGTTTCCGTAATTTTATCGCCAAGCGTGAAGGCATCCCGGCCACCAAGGTGGACAATAAGAAAAAATATAGCGCTTATTTCCTGGCCGGCGATAAAGGATCCGCTCCCATGGCCAAGAAGGACGGGACCGTGGTCCCTTCCGTTAGGTACAACATGGGGGTCATCGCATTCAATCCCAACGATCCCGCATCAAAGCAATACAGCGCCGGCGATATTGAGAAGGCGACGATCGCAGTGACCAACCGCCTTAACCAAGAGAACCCAACGGAGATATCGCGCGCGACCCTGGACGTGATCTTGAAGAACGTACCGCGCGTCGACTTTGCCGTAGGTTCGCTGAGCAGTGAAGCAGTGACCGCGCTAAAGTTCTTTGCCATGAACGAAGGCCTGCAAAGACTGGTACTGGAAGACCCGATCAAACTGCAGCAATACCTAATCGAAAGCTACCGCAATATGGTCCCTTCGGCAAAAGACAATATCGATCACGTGGAGATCGCCAGGCCCAGCGGGGCCAAGACGCCGCACATCGCCACGGTGGAAGGCAAGGCGGTGCTGGTGGTCCCGCTGCTCGATGCTACCGGCAACGCGGTGGCCGAGGTCCGGATGTACGGCAAAGATACCGGCAGTTTCGCCTCTTATTCCGGAAAGCTGGGCGATATATTCACCCTGACCACGAGAACTATCGGCGGCGTCGCGTACAAATGGAGCTCCGACATCTATCGCGATCCCAAATCGAGCATACTTAACCGTGATGCCTACTATAAGGAACTGGCCCGCATGCATTCCACCAAGACCCGTTACGTCCTGGTGCGCGGCGACCTTAACTCGTACAGCAGCTGGAATTGCTTTAACGAAGGTTATTCGACGCTCGGGACGGACCTCGGAGATAAGATATTCGAGGACTTCTCCCGGCGGGCGACGGAATATTTCCGCAAACGCGGAGTTGAAGTGAAGATCGCGCGTTTGGGCGGCGATGAGGTCGGCATCATCGTTACCGGCGAGAACGCGACCAAGGGGAACGTGGGAGAGATGATCCGGGACTTCGGCGTGGAAATGAAGGGCGCTTCGCTGAAGACGACCGTGAGACTTGAGGACGTGCCGAAGCAATACCGCGAATATGTCAAGAAAACCGGGACCTCGACAGACGGGGGCAAGACCTATGAGGTAGATCTGTACAAACTGCCGCGGTTCGCCGCTAAATACAATAAGACGGTGGTTGGCTTTGGCGTTTCGTGGGGCGTTCATAACTCGGTGAACCCGGCGACCGACATCATCGATCCGCTAACCGTAGACAAAGAGACGGACGGCATCTCCAACCGCGCCAAGAACGGGACCTCAAAGGGCCAGTTCAAGATATCGCTCGATCGCCGCGGAGATGTTGGCAAAGGGGTCCGCGACGTGTTCGGGGAAGACGATGCCATGCCGGATGTGAAGAACGTAACCATCAAAGCGCGGATAGGAGACCGGGCGGGGATCCGTGATGCCCTGACCGCGGTCGATATCGATGAGAAAGTGACATTTGTCAGCAACGAAACGGTAAAGATCTCCGCCGGGACCAAACTGGCGCGGGCCTGGGTGGCGTCGGAAGACGTGATATTTGAAAAATTCAAAGAAGCGGGCCTCTATGATGCCAACGGTAGTTTCAAGGACAACGCCACCGCGGTAGATATTATAGACGTTTACAGGCAGCTGCCGGAAAAGATGGATGCGATCAAGAAATCCCCGTTAACCATCGACCTACTGGACGGGCGCAAGGCGACCGTGACCTATGAGAACAATGCCGTAACGATAACGGTGGACGCGGAGGCCGGGAAACAGAACGGCGCCAAGATCACTCTTAACGTCTCCCAGTATAAGGCGCTTGTAGAGGGGAAAGCGGCGTACAACAAGATCGTGGAGACGGCGATAAAGCAAAATCCGGGAGTTGACCCCGGAGTGGTGCGGGAAAGGGTAGTGACGGCATATGACCGTATCAAAGCCGGGCTAAGCAAAGCGGGTGCAAATGTAACCGTGGAGATTCCGCTCTTTGAGTTGACCGGTACACGGACGGAAGTGGAGAACGCGTTATTGCGCCGTTCGCTGACGATCGACCTGGGCGGAGGAAAATCGGAAAAGGTGATGGTTGACAGCGATTCGCTCGACCTCATGCTCAACCAGAGCACCAATTCGGCCATGTATAAATCGGCCCGCGAAGCGGTAAGGAAATCGCTGATCGCATCGGGCATGGACCCGGCCAAGGCGGAGGATATCACCACCAAGATCGAACGTCAGGTCCGGCTGGCACAGATCTCCACGGAATCGAAAGCTTACTTTGAGATAGTGGCGGAGACCGAGGCGCTCCGCACGCTCGATGCGGAGCTGGCCAAGATCGAAGCCAACAGCGGCAAGATGTCCCCGGGACAGATAAAAAAAGCGCAGGAAGCGGCGTATGAAGCGGCGGGCAAACGGTACGCGCTGATCTCGGCAAGGGCTTACGAGATGATCATGGACCGGGCGAAGACCCTTGACCTGGCCAAACTGCCGGAAGCCGAGGTCAGGAAGATCTACGAACAGGTCGCTACGGAAGTGAAGGTCGGCAGCGACGCGGTACCGGCAGAAAAACTGGACGCGGAGATCAAAGCGACGACGGAAAGGATAAACCTTGACCCCAAAGGTAAGGGGGTCAGCGCTTATCTGGATTACTACGAACTGAACGCTCCGGGCGCCGGAGTGGGTGGCAAAATGGCGGCGGTGGGAGTGGGGGCGGGACGCGCGGCATTGATGGGATTCGTGGTCGAATTCCCCTTCGCGCTGTACAAGACCGGCCTGAGCGCCGAGACGTTCAAGTCGATGGTCAAAAGCGGATTGAGCTGGGGCAAGTTCGAAGCGATCAGCCGGCTGGCGCAGATCTCGACCGGCCTCAGCGCCGGCAAGGCCTCGGCAGTGGCGATCGGGCTTACCACCCTCTGGGACATTTCGGCCGCGCGGCCGGAAGATCGCGGCATGGTGATGGTGAACGGGGCAGTGGGGCTGGGCGGGTTCATGGCGCTTTCCAAGATCGCGGGCGTGGGGCTTAAGTTCGTTCCCGGACCGAAATGGCTTAAAGAAGGATTGGCCGCCGGCGCCGGCATACTCGGATCGACCCTGGCCTCCTGGGGATTGGGGAAAGCGATAGAGAACAATGAGACCATAAAAGCGATCGCTGCGAGCCCGGAACTGAATTTCGTGGCTAACGGATTGTCGTTGATCGATCCCGGGGTCACCGCCCTCTTTGCTATGCGGGTGGGGACCAACCTCTTTACCCGCATCGGGTGGGGCGGGGGGATCAGCATACTGCGCTATGCCGGGCCGATCGGGGCCGGATTGGGAGTTTTCTTCTGGGGTTACGGTGATAACGCCGAAAAGATCGCGACCCATCATTTTTACCGCGACCAGGCCTCCAACAAATCGGCCGATCTTTATACATTTGCCACCGATGGCAAGTATTACTTCTCGCACCATGCGGATATGATCCCTTCGCAGATCAGCACCATCACGCCGAACCTGTACATCAGCCGCTCTGACCCGGTATTCTTCGAGATGGCGGTAATGCTACGGAAGCAGGGTTACCTGCCAGACAACCCGGAGCTGGCCGAGCTTTTGAGCGCGCTCGACGGCGTGGACCTGAGCAAGACCGACGCCGAAAGCCAGAAGAAAGCGGGCGAGGCGTTCGCTAAATACAACAAACTGCTCAAAGACGAGAAGACGTATAAAACATACGTCAGGGTGCTGTTCGAGGCACGCCGCGATTTTATCGCCGCGGCGAGGGCGAGCGGTTATGACCTGCTCGATTCGCAGCTTCCTCCGGCGGTCCGGGCCGGACTGGGCGACGAATTCGTCAAGTTCGTCGTGGCTGGCGCGATGGCCCACCGCGCGGAGCTGGAAAAATCGGCGAAGGACGTAGCCGCAAAATATTATAAATCGGTCGCCGGGGCGGTCGATGAGAGGGCGCTGATGGCTTCGGCCATGAAAGGGTTCCGCGCCGATCAGATCGCCGGGATTAAAAGCGCGTTCTCGGTGACCGACACCAAGAGCGCCGGCGAGATCTATGATATCGCCATGGACGAGAAGAAAGATCCGTCGACCGCGGCGGACGAGATCTCTGCGAAGCTGGGAGGAAGCGTTCCCAAGCAGACCATCGAAGCTTACGTTGCCAAGATGCGGCTGCAGAAATCGATCCTGACCCGGCAGGTGAAACTGCAAAGATCGGTAGCGGCAAAGCAGGTCTGGAGCGATCTTGGTAAAATGGGATATCTGCAGTTCTTAAGGGACCAGAAAATACCGGAAAAAGACATCTGGAAGTACATGGTGGGGGACAAATTCCCCGAAATGTTCGCCCGCTTCCTGGTAGAGAAAAAATGGAGGGATGAGCAAAGCGCCAGTATAGTGGCGGTGATAAAAGGTGATCCCAGCGTAAAGATGGACGACGCGGCCAAGAAATCCATCAAGGCTTCATATGATGCGTATATGAAACAGAACCCTGCCGGCACGCCGATAAATTTCGCGGAACAATACCTGAAAAAGAATTGGGACTGCGACCGCGCTACCGTCGAGGCCGACGCCCGGGCGATGCTCCCGAAGGATAAATTGACGCTATTGTCGATGCCGGCCGAAGTGAGAAAACCGTTCATCGAATATCTTAAGAAGCAGCATCCGGAGATCGTGGGCTACGCCGCACCGCGGAACAACATGCTTTACTACAGCAAGGATTCCGGACCAACGCTAGACCCTCTTACCGATTTTACGCCGGAAATGGCGATGCTATTAATATCCGGACGCCTAAGCAAGAAGTAAATATCAGGTTCAGAGCGGAAGGGTAAAGCTGAAGGTCGACCCTTTTCCCATCCCTTCAGATTCGGCCCAGATCTCCCCGCCCATCTTTTCGATGATCTTCCTGAACCCGTAAAGCCCGAAGCCGGAGCCGGGGATGTGAGGATGGAAACGAACGCCCCCATCGAAGATCTTCTTCCTCTGTTCGGGAGTAAGTCCTTTTCCGCGATCGGAAACGCTGATCACGAACCGCCCGTTGCCCATTTTGCAGGCGATCTTGATGCCGGGATCGCCGTCGGTGTATTTCTTTGCGTTCTCGATCAGGCCGTATAGGACCTCTTTAACGTGGCTTTCATCGGTAATGATGGTTTCGGGGACCTTTTCGTCGATCTCGATGTCATATCTTATTTCCCTGAGCGCCCGGAAAATGCTTTTTATGTTTGTGGGGTTAAGGGTGATCACTATATCGAAGTTGCCGCTCCTTATCTGATCGGAATACCTTTCCAGCCGGGCAGCGATCTTTTTTATCGCTTCGTGCGCCTGAGCGGTGACGCCTTTGCGCTGTTCGTCCGAAAGCGAATCCCGCAGCAGCATTTGTATATATCCTGAAGGAACGGTCAGGGAGCTGGAAAAATCGTGCTTCATCCTTCTCATCAGTCCTTGCGCCTTGACGAACTGCGCCTGCGCCTCGATCTTCCCTTTTTCCAGTTCCGTCCGGATCCGCAGCTCATCCAGGCTCTGCGCGGCGGCGTTGCAGACGATGGCGGCAATATCGAGCAGGGCCTCCGGGTTCATCCGCTTGGGCAGGAGCGATTCGCCTGACGGGAAGCAATCGGCGCGCATTACCCCCAGCACCTGCTCGGGGCAATTGTCATGCGCTGGGATGGACAAACAGCCGAACAGCATGTCCATTTTTCTGTCTTTTGAACGGAACCGTTCCCCGTACCGTTCCG
>DATJPS010000006.1:0-14234 GCA_035506255.1 Candidatus Omnitrophota bacterium
ATTGTCGATCTCGCTTCTCCTGGTGTTTGCCCTTTCCTGCTCGTCCATGGCCGTGGTCGTCCTTACCGGCAAAGAAGCGAAGAGCGTGGCCGCGACGACTAAAAAGACGGAACTGAGAACGGACAAAAGCCTTTTGCAGCACGGACTGAACACGGGAGGGGCCGCTTCGGACAGCATGCCGGCGCCGGAGAGCCTTCCTTCGCTGGGAGTGAGCGGAACGGCCGCGCCTTCCACATTGGGCAAGACCGCGCTCCCTTACGGAGGGCTTAAGCCTACGCTTAAAGAAAAGGACCGGTTGGAGATAGAACCTCCGCTTCAGATCGGAGTTTCGCTTGGAGTCTTCTCCAGCATTCCGGCGTTTGGCCTGGGCCTGGTCTGGAACCGTCCGATGGCATACGAACCGCTTTCGATAAAGACCGGCATTCTCTATGCAGAAGGTAAAGATTCCGATCAGATCGACCGCAAAAATCTGATGATCTTTGCCGACGGCGTGTGGCGACTGGGGAAGGCGTCGCTCGATGTGGTCGGCATGTACCTGGGGGCGGGAGCCAACTGCCTGGTCATGACCACCGGCCGGGTGCAGGGGCAGCCGGGGGGCGAGGTTTACGTCGGGTTCGACAGCAAGACGGGGAGGAGCGAGTTCATCTACGCCGAGCTTGGCTACGGCGCCATCCGCACCGGCTTCAGCCCGACCTACAAAGGACTTAACGCGGTGCTTGGGGTGAGGTCGAAAGTTTGACGGTGAAATACAACCCGGCCGAGCGCGACTGGTCGGATAAGGAATACCGCGAGTATTTTTCCTTCAACCCGACCCTGACGACAATGGACCGCAACGCCATATATTACGGCGAGCTGATCACTCTCTACAATCCCAACATCCAGCGGAACACCATCGAAGTGATCCCGGAGCACTCGGAGGAGAAGCCGAAGGAGAAGACCCCGGCGGAGCTCAAAGAGCTGAAGCGCCTGCTGATCCCCGATTCCACGCTGATGGCCAACCCGTTCCTGATCAAAAAAGTCCAACCGCCGGAATGATCTTCATTTTCCACTTTTCTTTTGTTGAAAAGAAAAGTGGATGAAAAGAAAGCAACCAGGGGGTATCCCCCTGGACCCCCTTTGCCCTTCGTGTGCCCTTGCTGCTCCGCAATTCAGATTTTAAACGATTAATCATGTCAAATCCGATGGACGTAGTGAGCTCCGCAGCTCACCGCCCCTCCCAATTGTGAAACACCCCACTCAGGTCACATCCTTTTCATCATGGAAAAGAAAGTAAGATGAATAATTATTTACAGAGAATTATAATAAATATTGATCGATCGAACCGTCGCGGACGACCTTGATGACATGCTTTACCGGCTTGCTGTCCACCGTTTCGTACAGCGCCACGTTGACGTCCAGCTGCTTGTCTATGCTCACGATCATGTTGAGGGTGATGTTGGGCATGATCTGCGAAGTGAGGATATCCTGCCGCGAAGGGATGGGAAGGGAGCGCTCGGGGTGGGAATGGTAGAACCCGATCACCTTGATCTTGTTCTTGGAAAAATATTCGTAGACCGCGGCCGACATGTAGGATGAGACCTCGAACTTCTCCTTCCCTTCGAACCCGGCGAAGTTGTTGAGCGGGAAGATCCCCAGGATCACGTTCCCCCTGCCGCCGATAAAACCGCCCGCCTCGTACGGAAGGTAGTCCAGGCAGTGCTGGACGATGGTATTGAAGTGTTTGAGCGTTATGACGTACATTAGCTTATAGTTTAGCGATTTACGGGGGAATTGTCTACTCAACCGGCCGTAATTTTGGTATAATAATTACGATATAAAGCTAGGAGCGTTCATCATGGCCAATAAAAAGTTCAACGTCTGCGTCCTCGGCGCCACCGGCATGGTGGGGAAAGAGATGATGAAGGTCCTCGAAGAGAGGAACTTCCCCGTCGGACGGTTCCTTCCGCTTGCTTCCGAGCGGACCGCCGGGACCAAGGTCACTTTCCAGGGCAAAGAATACACTGTAGAGTTGGCGGAGCCGAAGTCGTTCGCCGGGATCGAGATCGGCCTTTTTTCCGCCGGGGCCAAACCGTCGGCGGCGCTGGCGCCCGAAGCGGTAAAGAGCGGCTGCGTCGTCATCGACAACACTTCGCATTTCCGGATGGATCCCAACGTGCCGCTGGTCGTTCCCGAAGTGAACGGGCACGCCATCAAAAGGCACAAAGGGATAATCGCCAACCCGAACTGCTCGACCGCGCAGATGGTGCTGGCGCTCAAACCAATTTACGACGCGGTTGGAATAGAGCGGATCGTCGTTTCCACCTACCAGTCGGTGTCGGGGTGGGGGAAAGAGGCAGTGGAAGAGCTGATGACCCAGAGCAAAGCGCTGGTCGCCGACCCCAAAGCGAAAGTGGAGGCCAAATGCATCTTCCGGCAGATCGCGTTCAACGTGGTGCCGCAGATCGACCAGTTCACCGACAACGGCTATACCAAGGAAGAGATGAAGATGGTCAACGAGACCCGGAAGATATTCGAGGACGACTCCATCATGGTGTCGGCCACCACCGTCCGCGTGCCGGTCGTGATCGGCCATTCGGAATCGGTCAACATCACCACTAAAAAGAAAATATCGGCAGTGGAAGCGCGCAAGCTAATGGGTGCCTTCGCCGACGTCAAAGTGGTGGACGATCCCGCGAAAGGGATCTATCCGACCCCGATCGACTGTGTGGGGAAGAACGAGACTCTGGTGGGACGGGTTCGCGAAGACATTTCACAGAAGAACGGCCTCGACATGTGGATCGTGTCCGACAATCTGAGAAGGGGCGCGGCGCTAAACGCCGTCCTCATCGCCGAACGGATGATCGCCGACGGGCTCCTCTGACGCCCCGGCGCGGCTTATTTCCCCGATCTTCCGTTTGAGCTCAGGGTCCTTCGCGAGCATGGCGATAAAATCTACCGGACCATCATCGGCCAGGCTGTTCCGGAACATCAGATAGAGCGGACGTGCCAGCTTCTTGATATTGAACATCCCCAGGAAAGCCCGCCTGACCTTTTGCGCTCCGTCCCCGTTCGCCTCGAGCAGGGGAAGATGGATGTGGGTGAAGATCTCCAGCATGCGGCTACGTGATTCGGTGCCGTCCATCGCCAGCTCGTAGATCATGTCGAGCGCCAGGATGAGGTCGAGCGCAGAGATGTCGGAGCGCGCGACCAGATCGCGCAGGCGGTCGAGGCGGGTGCGGAGCGGGGTGTTGTAGCCGTTCAGTTCATGCGCCAGCAACTGTGCCAGCTCTTCCCGCCGTTTCCGGAACCGGTTGCGCAGATCGGATAATTCCTTGATATCGCTCCGCTCAAAAAGCGCGGCGTCGATCCGGTCCCGGTCTCCCGGGCCGAAACGCGGTGCCAGTGCGCCGTGGAGCAGCCGGTATGATCCGTTTTCCGCCACGATCGCCACCGATGCCGGGCGGGTCCGGAACTCCCCTTCGAATTTTCCCATGGCGATGAACTTGCGCGCCAGGATCACGCCGTAACTGTCGCGCAGGCGTGAGGTCTCGACCCCTTCCAGTATCCGCACGCCGGAAGTGGTGAACCGCTCCGGGAGCTTGGCCCGGTTCGAATAGAGCAGCCGGTAATTCTCGTCCCTTACCGTGCGGAAATATACGACCCGCTCCGAACTCTTTGACCTGACCTCCGTTACTTGTCCTTCTTCCATGGTGACGTAGACCGGATCGTTCTGCCCGACGTTCAGCCTGACCGCATCTTCGCGGACCAGAGTGTAGAACCTCCCGAAAAGCTTGAACGCAAAATTCCCTTCCCGCGCGTCCCAATGGACCGGGATTCCTTTGCTGACCTTTCCGGTGAGCGGAAGCGGGTCGGTCGGCCACATGTCGCCGACCAGGTAGCCGTTCGGTTTCCCATCGCGTATTATCGGATGAAGCGTCGCGAAGCGGTTCTGGTCGCACTGGCGGACTCTGGTGCCGGTACCGGACCGCTCGATCACGTAGACATCGCCGATAATCGCTTTGTGGTTGAAATAATAGGGGACCCGGAAAAAGTGGAAAGACCGGTCCGCCGGAAGCTTGGCGTAATATTCCTTGAGGATCGCGCCGTTACGGGCTTTGTGGGCAAAGATCCTCTTTTCCTCCAGATCAAGGTAACAAGTGTAGATGTGGAACGGGTCGGATGGATCGGGATCGTAGATGCCGAACGATATTCCCTCTCCGTAGCGCAACGGGACCAGCAGGACCGGCTTGCCAGCGTAATGTCGCTCCAGCGCCAGACCCCAAAAAGTCAGGCCGTAACGGTCCTGGAGGAAAATATCCCCGTGTTTCCCGACCCGGGCGCGCAAATAAGTGCCGAAGACTCTTTCATCTCCGCCCTCGATATAATCTTCCATCGATTTCCCGAAGCTCATATGCCACGTTTCACTGCGGCCCTCGACCGGCGCGCGGTCTCGCGAATAGACCAGGTCCCAGAAAGACACATAGGTCTTTTCGCCTCTCCCTTTTCTCGCCAGCGCGTTGACCGGAACGTCGCCGGAGGTGTAACGCAGGCCATTCGCCCTTAAAATGAACCCTTCAGTGTCGAAAGGCACACGCCAGTTATGGCCGGTGTGATCGCTTGAAAGGGTCACTCCGTTGGCGGAAAGCGTCGCGGTGAATGCAGAGTTCCTGAACATCTCATTCAATACCGGGTTGTGCTGCCCGTCTTTAAAGCTCCATATCACCCGTTGGTGGATCAGCCTTAGCGACGGCAAGGCGATCGGTTTCTGGACCAGGATATTGCCCATAAAAAGCTATCGGCATGAAAACCCGAGAATTTCGCTTTCTGTCTTGATATTTTTGGCCCAAAACCGACTTTTTTGCTGTAAAACGGTATTTTTTACAAGTTTTGACCTTCCCGTTCCGATATATATAATAGGAAGGGATACGATATGGCATTGAACGTTAACGTGATGAGCAATAAACTCCCGCTCACCATCAGGATGTGGAACGGCATCAAAAACCTGGTCGGTCGTGGCCCCGCGACCGCTCAAATGCAGATCTCAGCGGCTTATCCCAACATGACCGCTCCCGATCTGCTGAAGCCTTTAACGGTCCCCGAGCTGTATAAGTTGAACCAGGCGATCGCGATGGAAAAAGGGGACGGCAAGTTCTTTACCCGGGATGAGGCATTGATTAAGTTCAATCCCAGAAAAGAGATCGTCGCGGTGGGCGACCTTCACGGGAACATTGCGCGCCTCGACCGGCTGGTGAACGACCTGGGACCGAGACTGGCGTCCGGCGAGATCGTCCTGACCTTTTTAGGCGATGCGATCCATCCGGAAAAAGGGGACGACAAAAAACTTCGGGACATGAGCGCGTCGATCGCGACTTTGAATACCATTATAAATTTGAAAAAAATGTATCCAGACCGGGTACATTTTCTTATCGGCAATCACGACGTGGTAAATCCCAAAGACCAGAATGCGATGGGTTTTACGAAAGGCGGCGTTCCGCAAGCGCTGGTGTTCTTAACGGACCTGCAGAAATATTTTAGAAGCCAGGGTTATTCGGGCGAGGATACGGAAAAGATGGTGGCCGGTTACCAGAACTTTTTTGACAGCTGCGCGGTCTCGGCGACGGTGGAAGGGAGCAAATACGCGGTGCTGCTGGCGCATTCGGCGGTAGTGAAAGGCGGAGTGAAACAGGAGCAGTTGATAAAAGCCAGGGAAAATCCGGGATTATTGAGGCAGTTACTCTGGAATACTTATCGACTGCGCAGTTCCAATATGGCGGATGTGGTATATAAGGCCAAAGACGTAATAGATACGATAAAACTCTTGAATTTTAAAGTGCCGGAACAGAACGTCTATCTGATATCCGGGCACACTCCCGACGATAAGGGATTTGTCCATCAACCATTTCCGGGGATGAACCATTTTATCGTTCACGGAAATGTGGAGAATTCGTTCGGAGTACTGGTTATCAAGGATGGCCTGCCGCAGGGGATGGTTATCAAGATCGATCCGCAGATCGCGAACGCGGCTTGAGCTTAAAGTTCCTTCGCCTCGATATGCGCCCATCTCGGGAAGCTTTCCAGCAACCTTCTTGAAAAGGTGATCTTCATCCCGTTCCCAGAAGTTCCGACATTATCGAACGGATCGTCGCTTATTTTTATCTCTCTTATCCTGGCCATTCCGGGATCATGGAAATTCTCGCTGATCTTTGCCAGCATGGCCGCGTACAGATTGTTTGGGAGGTCGGCGAGCTCCGCTCCCGTCTTTATCCCCTTGATGCCGAAGAAGACGCGCCGGTGGATCCCCGTCCCCATACTAACGATGCGATTTTCGGCATCCGCCAGATCGTTCGATCCCTCGTTAAAAAGACGAATGCCGAAAACGATCCAGTCCCGGCGGGTATCGTAAAACTTCGATGACAGTCCGTTCTCCCTCATTGCGGCATCGATGTCCCTGCGGCCGTCGGCCAATTTTTCGCTATCGATATGGTATTGGACCTCTTCCACCAGATGGGGAAGGGAGGTGAACGTGGTAAGCGCTCTTTCGGTCGCCAGCGCCACGCGGGAGACCGCTCCCTGCGCCGGGGCGCAAAGCACGCCGCTGAAGCAATTACCTATCCTGATCGTTAAATTTATCATGGTGAATCGTCGGCCTACCTGTATTTTTATCATCAGATACGGGGCCTGATTTCAATGATAATAAGCAATAAATGCGCGTGGAAAGCCCCGCGCCGGCCGCGGTGCTATCGGCCGCAGGTCATTCGAACTGGACCGGCAGATTGAGCTCCTTCTTGAGGTTCAGATTGTATTCAATGATCTTCTGCTGAGCGTAATCGGGCTGGATGTAATGAGCCGGAGACTGATTGAAAGCGGTGATGAAGAATCCTACCACCGTGATCAGGGCCGAGGAGGTGACGAACGAAGAGCTGGCGGAAAGTCCCGCGCCGCCGATCATCCCCACCAGGCCGACGCCGATGGTGATGTCCCCGAGCAAGCGCATGCCGGATTTTTGATCCTCAACTTTAGAGATCTTTGACAGATAGTCGTTGTCGCCGACCAGTGACAAAAACTCAAAGTCGGAAAGCTCGCGGATCGCTCCGCGGTAGAGATACCATTCCGTCAGCTCCTTGGTCTCCGCCTGCGACAGGGAAGAACGGGAAATATCGGTGTTGCTGTACGAATAGTTCTGATTGTAATACGAGCTGGTGTCGATGCTGGTGTTGCTGTAATTGCGGATCTCGTCGACCGTCCGTTTTTTCGCTTCGAGCCATAATTTACTGTTGCGGTAATAGAGCGCGTTGATGTAGTTCTGGTCCGATGTCTGGTCACCCATGGCCGCGAGCGGCAGGAATGCCGAAACGATCAGCGCGAAAATCAAGATCTTGTTCTTCATATTGCTTAATTATACCATGATATATGTTAAAATCCGTATTATGGCGGTCAAAAGAGCGGAGGTCGAATATTCAGGCGCGGTGCAGAGGGTGGGCTTCCGATTCACTGCCGAGCGGCTGGCCCGCCGGGCCGGGCTCTCCGGGTACGTAAAGAACTTGTACAATGGCGGGGTGGAACTGGCGGCGGAGGGGGAAGAAGCGGTGGTCAGAGCGTTTCTTGACGACATCGACGGGGAGATGGGACGTTATATCGATGGCCGGAGCGTGGAATGGCTTGAGCCAAAAGAAGGTCCCGGCCGTTTTGAAATAAAATTCTAGTTGCAATGGGAAGGATTCAGGTTAAAATAGGCACAGGTCTGGAATTTCGGAGGGCATTACAGATGAAAAATATCTGCCTGGTCTCGCTGGCCGTGCTCCTGTTCTCCATCCCCTGTATCGCCGCCAACGTCAACGTTCTCCTTGACAGCAGTGACGGTTCGTCCGCGCTTATCGTTAACGACAATATTGGCAACCGGGTCGCATCCTTCGATTCCACCGGCGGTCTAACGGCAAATTCCAGAGCGCAAATCGGCCCCAATGCTTCCGCTACTGGCAGCTACGCTTTGGCCATGGGCCCCAGCTCAGTTGCGAGCAAGAACACTTCGGTCGCGATCGGTTTCCAGTGTACCTCTTCCGGCAATCAGGCGGTAGCGATCGGTAAATCCTGCAGTGCTTCCGGTTCTAACTCGCTGGCTCTGCTTGGCGGGCGGGCCGATGCCGGCAGCGCGATCGCGATTGGGAGCGGGGTTTTGGCGGAAGGTACCTTTTCCATGGCATTGGGTACGAATGTGTCGGCGGCAGCGGACCGTTCTTTTGTGATCGGCCGGGTCCAGAGCGGATTGCTTGTAAACAATCTTCCCGATTCGCTGGCGGTCGGGTTCGGCGGGACCAGCCCGATATTCATGGTCAGCGGGGAAGGGGTTTCCGGCGCGGTCGGTATCGGCACCACCAACCTGGCCAACCGTTTTCAGGTGGCAACGAAAGAAGGGGCTTCGAACTTTATCGTAAAGAACTCCGGTTCCGTCGGCATCGGGACCTCCAATCCGTCGGGGGCGTTTGAAGTGATGACAAAAGAGGGCGTATCGGACCTCAAGATCGACAATTCAGGAAATCTCCTGGCGGCCGGGAATGTGGGACTAGGGGCCGCGAATCCGGTAAACCGGCTTGATGTAAGCGGCGGGATCGTGATCGGTGCTCCGTATGCGGGGGCCAGCACGGCGCCGTCGGACGGAGCTCTGATCAAGGGGAAATTGGGGATTGGGACCACCAACCCACAGGGAAAGCTGCATGTGGCGGTGACAGAAGCCCGGGCCGATCTGGTTGTCGATGACGCTACCGGGAGGGTCAGCCTCGGAATATTGAACCCGCAGAACACATTGGATGTCGGCGGTCCCGCCAATCTTGGGAACGCGGTCTTCGGGCGTTCTTATTCCGGTTCGGTGGCCGCACCGTCAGATAGCGTTCTGGTCGAGAACAAGCTGGGGATCGGCACAACGGCCCCGAGGTACGCATTTGACGCATACCGGGACAACCCCACCGCCGGCTTCGGTCTTGATTATCCGGTCTGCCTGGGGAGTAATTATATCGGTTTTAACAATTATTACAACAGCAGCTGGTCATATGCTCAGACGACCGGATATGTTGCGAATATTTATCATTTTCAGTCTGACGGAAGGATCGGTTTCCGAACAACGCCTGCGGTCATCACCGGTGGCGGTTCGACCAGCTGGACGGAAGCGATGACCATCGCCAGGAACGCGAACGTCGGTATCGCAAATTCCGGGCCGGCCGTTACGTTCGAGGTAGGTTCCGGCCACGCACTGGCGGTGAACGCGGCGACCGGGAAAGTCGGGATTGGGACTACCAGCCCGGCCACGGCTCTCGATGTCGGCGCTAATCATACCCTGGCAGCAAATACGACAACGGGGCGTGTCGGTATCGGGACGTCGAACCCGCAATCGAGCCTGGAAGTTAACGGCGCCATCGCTACTAAAGTGACGACCGCCAGCGGAAGTTATGCGATGACGGACAGCGACAGCATCGTGCTGGTGAGCAGCGGGACGGGATGCACGATAACCCTCCCGGCCGTTAAGACCGGAAAGATCGTTTACATCAAGTTCTATAATCCCGGCGCGTTCACTTACAATGTCACGACTTCAGGGGGAGCGCTGATCGATAACCTTTCACCTACCTATAATTTTACCGGATCGTACCGTCGCGGCGTCATTCTGGCTTCCAACGGGACCGGATGGTTCGTGATGGCGGAGACACAGCAATGACAAGGTCTAAATTCCCATTGTCCCAGGTTTACACCGTGCTCGAGCCCGGCGCGGTGGTGCTGATCGGCTCCCGGCTGGGGGATAAAATCAACCTGATGCCGATCAGCTGGAAGACAATGCTCGATTTCGATCCGCCGATAGTCGGCTGCTGCATCGGGGACCACAGCTATACTTTCGGGATGGTCAAAAAGTCAAAAGAATTTACTATGAACATTCCCGCCGCGGGCTTGTTGAAAAATGTCTACGCCAGCGGCCAGGTGTCGGGGAGGGCGGTCGATAAGTTCAATAAATTCGGCTTTACGGCCGTGCCGGGGTCCAAAGTGAAAGCCCCTCTGATCAAGGAGTGTTTCATCAATCTGGAATGCAAGGTCGTTAATGCTCAGTTGGTGGATAAATACAACTTTTTTGTCGTCAAGGTGGTGGCCGCCTGGATCGACCGGGCGGCGAAGCACGCCCACGCCGTCCGCCACATTTCCGGTAAAAAGTTCATGATCGACGGGAAAACGGTCTCGATCTAGCTTTCATTCAAGCTCGAAGTCCGCCCGGCGCATGGATTTTTTCGCCGAGACGATCTTTTTATCCCGCAGCATCTTCTCTTTTGCCCGTTTTGAACGCTTTCGCTTCTGCCGCCGGATCTTTTCGATCTCTTTCCGCTTCGCGCTTTTTTCGCCCAACAGCTTGCTTTCGATCTTGTCGGCCAGCAGGCGCCAGGCGAGGAAGCGGTTGAGCACCTGCGAACGTTCACGCGACATTTTAACCTCGATCCCGGTCGGCACGTGTTTAAGATAGACGCAGGTCGCGGCCTTGTTCGTATATTGGCCGCCGGGCCCTGACGAGCGGATGAACTTTTCGATCACATCGTGCCTGAATATCCCAAGCCGCGCCAGCCGCATCTCGAGCTCTTTTTGTTTTCCGGGATTAGCGCTCATGCTTACATTATACATTAGTTTGCCATGGCGGGAACGCTCTGATAGAATATGCCCATGAATACGGAAAAAAAGAACATATTCTGGTTGGGAATGACCAGCCTGCTGACCGACGCCTCATCTGAAATGGTGATGTCGCTCCTTCCGCTTTTCCTGGTGGACCTGGGAGCGTCAAAGACGATGGTCGGCCTGATCGAAGGGGTGGCGGAAGCGACCGCCAGCATTTTTAAGGCGGTATCCGGCTGGATCTCCGACCGGTTGCAGGCGCGCAAGGGGCTGGTCGTTATCGGCTACACGCTCTCCACCATCGTAAAACCGTTCATTGCGCTGGCCAATACCTGGTACCAGGTGCTGGCAGTCCGCTTTGTGGACCGGATCGGGAAAGGAGTTCGCAACGCGCCGCGCGACGCCTTGATCGCAGACTCCGTTCCCGAGAACGAGTGGGGGACCGCATTTGGTATCCAAAGCGGAATGGACACCGCCGGGGCGGTGATCGGGACGCTGATCGCCTCGGCCATGATATTCTTTTTCGGTAAATACACCCATATGCCGGTACTTTCCCAGTACCGGACGATATTCTGGTTCTCGGTCATCCCCGGCGTCCTTTCGGTCCTGACGGTCGCGATCTTCGTTAAGGATGTGGCAAGCAAAGGGTTCGAGAAGAAGACCGCCGGGGTCAAACTCTCGTCCCTGGGGGTGAACTTCCGGAACTTCATGATCGTGGCGGCGATATTCGAGTTCTCGAACTTTAGCTATGCCATCTTCATCCTCCGGGCCAAGAACCTGGGGGTGGCCCTGGCGCTGATCCCGATCATCTACCTGGTCTATAACATTATATATAGCGCGCTGGCCCAGCCGCTCGGGGTAGTGGCCGACCGGATCGGGAAGAAATCGGTTATCTTTTCCGGTTACCTGATCTCGGCACTGATGTGCTTCGGCTTCGCTTACGCTTTCGATCCCCTGCACGCCTGGGCCCTTTTCATTATATATGGGGTGGCCATGGCCATTACCCAGACCACTCCGAGGGCGCTGCTGGCCGACCTGATCGCGCCGGAAATGAGAGGTACCGCTTATGGAGCTTATTACACTCTGATCGGGCTGGTCGCTCTGCCGACCTCGGCCATTGCCGGTTTCCTGTGGGACCGTTTTACCCCGCAGGCGGCGTTCATGTACGGTTCTGGTATGGCATTTATAGCGGCGCTGGCGCTTTTTTTCCTTATACCCGCTAAACCCAAATTGACAACCAAATAATAAACAAATATAATTGATTCCGTCGTGCCCATTAGAATTGATATCTCCCCGCTGTTGAAGAGCGTGGGAAGGTCCGTCGAGATCGACGAGACGGAAGAAGTTTCGTATCCCGATGATAACCTGGTCCTGACCGCCCCGGTGCGGGTGACCGGCAAGTTCACCAATGTGGGGGCGACGGTCCTTTTCGAAGGCAGGGTCAGGACAAAGGTGCGGTTGAACTGCTCCCGCTGTCTTACGGATTTTGACCAACCGGTCGATATCGACCTCGAAGAGGAGTACAGCATAAAACCTCCCAGAACCCCGGCGGGGGTAAAAGAGGTCAAGCTGACGGGAAAGGATTTCGTGTTCGCGGTAGATGGCGATAACACGATCGACCTTTCGGAAGTGGTCCGGCAGAACATCCTGACCGGGCTTCCGATCCAGCCGATCTGCGGCAAGCTTTGTCCCGGTCCGGAAATAGAGAAATAAGGAGGATCCACAATGCCAGTTCCAAAAAAAAGACACTCCAGATCAAGGCAGGGGAAGAGACGGTCCGAGAATTTTCGCGCTCACCTGACCGGCGTTTCCAAATGCCCCGCCTGCGGAGCTCCGACCTTGCCCCACCAGGCCTGTCCCGCCTGCGGCAGCTATAAAGGCCGCGCGGTGGTAAAGGTCAAGGCAAAAACAAAAAAAGGCAAGAAGGAGTAATCCCAGGTGATCAGGATCGCCGTTGACGCGATGGGCGGGGATTTCGCGCCCGAAGAAACGGTCAAGGGCTCCGTTCAGGCCGTGTCCGAACTGCCGGACGTCGAACTTATCCTGGTCGGGCAGGGGGAACGCGTCCTAAAACTTCTAAAAAAGCATAAAGAGCCCGCCCGCATCACGGTCGTCCCTTCCACTGAAGTGATCGGGATGGACGAATCCCCGGTATCATCGGTCCGCGAAAAGAAGGACGCTTCGATCAACGTCGCGCTGCAAACAGTAAAAGAGGGCAAGGCGCAGGCGATCGTTTCCGCCGGGAATACCGGCGCATTCATGACCGCCGCCCTGTTCAAACTGGGCAGGATCCCGGGAGTCGAACGCCCGGCGATCGCAACTCTTTTCCCTTCCCGTTCCGGCCGCGTTCTCTGCCTCGACATGGGGGCCAATTCCGATAACCGCCCCAAACATCTCCAGCAGTTCGGCGAAATGGGGAGCGTCTATGCCGAAAGCGTCCTTCATGTGCGCTCTCCCAGGGTGGGACTGCTCAACATCGGTGAAGAGCCGGAAAAAGGGAACGAACTGACCCGCGCCACTTATCCGCTGCTCAAAGAATCCAAGATCAACTTCATCGGCATGGTAGAAAGCAAGGAGATATTGAGCGGCAAGGTGGATGTGGTGGTGAGCGATGGCTTTGTCGGTAACTTGGTGTTGAAATTCGGGGAGTCGGTCAGTTCGTTCGTGATCGATCTGCTGAAAAAGGAACTGTTGAGCAATCCGGTCACAATGCTGGGAGCGGCGCTGTCGATCCCGGCTTTTCTGCGGATCAAGAAAAAGGTGGATTACGACGAGTTCGGCGGTGCGCCGATCCTCGGCATCGACGGGATCTGCATCAAGGCGCACGGACGGTCCAAGGCCAAGGCGATAAAGAACGCGATCAAAGTGGCGTACGAAGCGGTGAAAGAGGACGTGATCGGAAAGATCAAGAAAGCGGAGGCAAAATGAGAGCGGTAATACTGGGGACCGGTTCCGAAGTCCCTCCCAAAATAGTCACCAACGACGACCTGGCCAAGATCGTCGACACTTCCGACGAATGGATCAGGACGCGCAGCGGGATCCGCGAACGGCGGGTTTCCGACGATGGCACCGCCACCTCCGACCTGGGGGTGATCGCGGCGGAGAGAGCGCTCACCGCGGCCAAAGTCGATCCTTCCGAGCTCGATCTTATAATTGTCGCGACTTGTTCTCCCGATACCCTTTTCCCCTCGGTCGGATGCATTCTCCAGCGTAAACTTAAAGCGGTCAACGCCGCCGCGTTCGATGTTTCGGCCGCCTGCTCCGGTTTTAATTTCGCGCTTTCAACCGCTACCGCTTATATCGAATCCGGCATGTACCGGACGGTCTTGGTGGTGGGGGCTGACACCCTGACCAAGTACCTGGACTGGACCGATCGCGGCACCTGCGTGCTGTTCGGCGACGGGGCGGGAGCGGTGGTGCTGCGGGGCGAAAAAGGGGACCGCGGCGTGCTGGCCAGCTACATCCGGGCCAAAGGCGAGGGCGGGGACTATCTGGTGATGCCGGGCGGCGGGTCGCGCGACCCGGAATGCCGTAACAAAAGGTTCATCCGCATGGACGGGAAAGAAGTTTTCAAATTCGCCGTCCACGCGCTCGAGGATTCGGTCGTCGAGGTCCTGTAA
>DATJPS010000007.1:0-21554 GCA_035506255.1 Candidatus Omnitrophota bacterium
GCTGGTGAAGAAAGAAGTTAAGCCGGTGAGTACGACGGCGCCATCACAACCCACTCCGGTGGTACAGCCGCCGCTGAGGATGATCCAGCAGACCACGCCGATCAAGGCGAAGACGGTGGTCAAGACCGTCACGGTCAAGACGAAGAAATAGCGTTAGCCCATCAACACTTCAACGTGATGGTCTTTTCCGTCGTTAAATGCGGGGATGATATTTCCGTTAATTCTTTTTCCGTCAACCGATAGCGAAAATATCCCTTTCTCTGCACCTTTCGGATTTCTCACTGTTATATAATAGGTGTCACCGCGAAAAACGCGTTTTACCTCGAACCCTTTCCATTTTGAAGGGATACATGGATCGACCACCAGTCCGTTATAATCCGGCCGGATACCTAATATGTATTGGCTGGCGGCAAGCATGGTCCAGGCGGCGGTCCCGGTAAGCCAGGAATTCCTTCCCAGACCGAACTGCGGGTGCTCTTTTCCCAGTATGTTCTGGCAATAGACATACGGCTCGACCTCGTACAGATCAGCAATATCGTTCTTTGAAGAGGGAAGGATCTGCCGGTAATATTGATAAGCCCGCTCACCATCTCCGTGCATCGCCTGGGCGATCATCTGCCAGGGATTGGTCTGCAAAAATATCCCGCCGTTCTCCTTGGCCCCCGGCGGATAGGTGGTGGTCCCGCCGATCCTCCAGTCAAAATGATCGTAGGCCGGCCACATCAGCACCAATCCATACTTGGTGTTCAGGTACTTATGCGCGGAATCGAGCGCTTTCTTCGCCCGCTTATCGGCCGCGAAACCGGACATCACCGCCCAGCTCTGCACTAGCAGGTAGATCTTCGCCTTTTCATTATGACGGGTGCCGACCTTTTTCCCTTCGTCGGTATACGCTCGCAGATACCATTCTCCGTCCCAACCCGAGGCCGAGTTCATAACCTTCGCGAACTTTTTATGGGTGGCAGAGTATTTATCGGCCATTTTGTCTTTTTTAAGCGCGCGGCACAGGTCGATCATCTCATTAAGCGCCACTCCCAGCAGCATGGTCGACCAGACCGATTCGGCCTGGCCCTTGCCGGTATCAAGATTGAGCGTATCGTCCCAATCTGCCCAGCCCAGCAGACAAAGCCCGTGCTTTCCGATGTGCGTCACCGAATATTCGATCGCCGCTTCAAGGTGCTCCAGCACCGGCGCGTCGCCGCTGTTGACGTAATGCACTTTTTCCTTGAGGAAATCGAAATCGCCGGTCTCTTTGATGTAAGCGCAGACCGCCAGCACGATCCAGAGATGGTCGTCGGAATACCACTTGGCGGCTTTCTTGGTACCCTCCGCCGCGTCCCCAACGTCGATCTCGCCGGTCAGCGGATAGAACTGGTGCGCGGCATATCCTTCCTTGTACTGGATGCGCAGCAGCTTAAGGATGGTATGCTTGGCCTCGTTGGGGATGGTATGCATTACGCCCAGCGTATCCTGCGCGGTGTCGCGGAAGCCCATCCCGCGGTTAACCCCCAGCTGGTAAAGCGAAACGAACCGCGACCAGTTGAAGGTGCATTTGCACTGGTACTGGTTCCAGGTGTTTACCATGACGTTCATATCGGGGTCGGGGGTCTTAACCTCGAATTTAGAGATATAATCCTTCATCTGCTTTTTCAGCTCGGCCAGCGCGGAAGCAACATGGTTGAGGTTCCGGTATTTCTTTATCAGCGGCAGGGCGTTCTGAGGCTGGTCGATCGAGCCGAGCATGAATACGATCTCTTTTTCTTCCCCCGGAGCAAGCTCCACTTCGACGCAAAGCCCGCCCACGCCGTTCCCCCGGAGCGCCTTAGAATTGGAACAGGTCCCTTTTTCCACTACTAGCGGGTTGGCCAGGGTCCGGTTGTTGCCGACGAACTTTTCGCGGTCGGTCTCGAAGCTGTGGACGGGGGCGCTGCTGGCGAACCAGGTATAACCCATCGTCTTCATGAACGCGCTCCAGAATATTGCCTGGTGCTCAAATGTGGCCTGGTTGATCTGCTGGCACCAGTCGACATTGGTCTGGTCCTTCATCGAATCATAGAACGAGAATTCGGCATAGCTGAAAAGCTTCAATTTCCGCTTGTGTTTGCTTTCGTTCTTGAGCTTTAGCGACCAGAGCTCCATCGACTGGTTGTTGTCCGGCACGAAATAGGTGATCTCGCTCTTTATCTTTTCGTAGGAAGTCGCGATGGAGGTATAGGCCATTCCGTGGCGGCACTCGTATTTATCGGCTTTATGGTAAGTAGGGGACCAAGTCGCCGACCAGTACTTCTTCGTCTTTTCGTCGCGGATGTAGACATATCTTCCCGGCTGATCGTAAGGAATGGCGTTGTAGCGGTACCTCAGTATTCTCTTGTTCTTGGGGTCGTGGTCGAAGGAATATCCTCCGCCGGTATTACTTACGATCCCGCCGTATTTCCCTCCACCGATGTAGTTGATCCAGGGGGTGGGAGTGTCGGGGCGGGTGACCACATATTCATTGTTCGCGAGATCGAAGTATCCGTAACGCATTTTTCATCCTTTCTAAGAGCTTTTTATTCTCCCATTTTAACAGACTCGGGAACAGGCTGAAAGTCGCGTAGAGCAGCTTGCCGTTCCCCATTTTCCTTTCGATCAGGGCGGGGTTCCCGTCCTTGTATTTGAGCACTGCTTTGGATCTGCCGTCCTTGATCTTCACGATATCCCGGAACCCGAACGCAAAAGCGTCGAGTTTAGAAAATCCTATTTTATCGTCAATGATCTCGGTGTACTGATGCTCCGCTCCCAGCAGCTCCTCCAGCAAGGGCCGGGGATAGAGATGCGCGTGCGGGTCTTTCAGGCCGAACCTTGATTCCGTCACCACCACCCCGCCCGAAAGGATATATGCCTGCAGGTTCTCCATTTGTTTCCGGCTCAAGAGATAAGGATTGGTGAGCAGTATCGCTCTATGCTTGATCTTACCGGCTGAAAGATCCTCTTCAAAAATAAAATCATGCGTGCTTTTCCCGTCCCACAGCAGGCGATAAGCCCCGGCGATCGAGTTCGATCCATAAAATAGTCCCAGATCACCTCGGCCTGAGAACCAGGAAGGAGGGCAGGGGCGCGAAGGGCCTTCTTCCTGATAGGTCTGAAGTTCGGACGACCGGGAAAAATAGATCGCGATACCGGAACGCTTGGCGTCGTGCGTCTTGCGCGTCCGGTCGATAATGTTCTTGACCGCGCCTAGCCGTTCGGTCGGGGTACCGTCCGGCTTGGTGAGCCCGAACCCGCCGCTTTCGGAGCCATATAGCGGCGGCCGCCAGTTATGAATGAGTATCCGCTTTGCGCCGTGGCGGACAAGCAGTTCCGCCCATTTCTCTATTTCTTCGCCCTTGACCCATCCGCCGTTGCCCCAACGGACGTTCGGGCCGCCCTGCAGTTCCGAAACGATGAATTCCGCTCCCGCGCTCTCGCACACGCTCCTCCAGTAGTCGGCGATCTGGGCGAACGACTCTTCCGAGTTCTGGGTCCCTTTGGGATAGATGTCCCAGCCGAACCATTCCATTCCGCGGGCGATCACCGTATGGTCCACCGAACGGTTGGCGATGGTGGTGAACCCGTTGGTTCCGATCAGGTGCTCCCGGTCGTATTCCATGATTATCGATCTGAGGTTGTTTAGCCAGCGGGACAGGCTTTCCGATTTAAAACGGTACCAGTCGAGCCAGATATGGGGATTGCCGGCGTCCCACATCCCGCAGCGGGGAGGTGTTATCTCGGAAAAAGTCGAGAAGGTCCCGGTCCAGAATTTGGTCCCCCAGGCATTGTTCAGCTTTTCGATGGTTTTATATTGGTCCTTTGCCCATTCGGCAAAGGCGCGGGAGGTGGCGTCGCAATGGCAGTAGTCTTTGTTGTGGGTCAGGTCGAGCGGGGGATAGCACGGTTCATTGTCGATCTGCCACATTTCAAGCGCCGGATGCTTGGAATAACGTTCGGCCAGTACCCGGGTCAGGGTCTCGGCGTATTTGCGGTAGGTGTCGTTGTCCCGGCAGGCATTGGGCCTTGGTCCATAAGGAGGATGGACATGTCCGTCATGGGCGACGTGGAGGATCTCCGGATATTTCCTTATCAGCCACTGGGGAGCCTGCGCGACCGGGATCCCCAGCACTACTTTCAGTTTGTGCTTCTCGCACAGCGCCAGGGCGTGATCCAAACCTTCGAATTTCCAATCGCCTTCCTTCGGCTCGATCCAGTCCCAGGCCATTTCCCCGAAACGAACAATACCAAACCCCGCCGCCCGGATGTTTTGGAATTCCTTTTCCCAGGTCTCTTTGGGGTATTGGTCGGGATAGAAAGTCACTCCGAATTGCATGGTTTTATTATATCAAATATTCCGTAAAGCGTAATCCGCAATGCGTAATGCGAATATCCCTATTCCACCGTGACCGATTTGGCCAGGTTGCGGGGCTGGTCGACGTGACAACCTCTTTTTACGGCAATGTAGTAAGCCAGTAACTGCAACGGGATCACCGCCAGGATGGGGGAGAGCGCTTCGGTGGTGTGCGGGATATAGACCGCCGCGTCCGCTTTTTCGGCGATAATATCGTCGCCTTCCGCGGCGACCGCGATCACCATCCCGCCCCGGGCTTTAACTTCCTCGATGTTCCCCAGTATCTTATCGTACCTCCGTCCGGCCAGGGCAAGTATCACCACCGGCATATTCTTATCGATCAGGGCGATCGGACCATGCTTCATTTCCGCCGCCGGATATCCTTCCGCGTGGATGTAAGATATTTCCTTGAGCTTGAGCGCGCCTTCAAGCGCGATCGGGAACCCTTTGCCGCGCCCCAGGAAAAGGGCGTTGTTGCTCTTGTAGAACCGCTGGGCGATGGCTTCGACCTCATTTTCCTTTAACAACAGGCATTCGATCTTTTCTGGGATGGCGATCAGGTCGGCGATCATCTTCTGCGCTTCCATAGTGCTGATCGATCCGCGCTTCTTGGCCAGGTAGAGCGCGAACAGATAAATTACCGTTAATTGGGTGGTAAAGGCCTTGGTGGATGCGACTCCGATCTCCGGCCCGGCGTACGTATAGATCACGCCGTGCGATTCGCGCGCGATCGAGGAGCCGACCACGTTGCAAATAGAAATAACTTTGGCGCCCTGCGCCTTGGCTTCCCAGACCGCGCCAAGCGTGTCGGCGGTCTCGCCCGATTGCGTGATCGCGATCACCAACGTGTTCTCGTCCACGATCGGATGCCGGTAGCGGAACTCGGCCGCGTATTCGACCTCGGAAGGTATCTTCACGAACTGCTCGATCAGGTATTCGCCCACCAGACCGGCGTGCCAGCTAGTGCCGCAGGCGGTAAAGACCACCCGGTTTATCTTCTTCGCTTCCTCAACGGAAAAGTTGAGCTCGTCGAAGTGGATGAACGACTCGTCCACCTTCACCCGTCCGGCGATGGTGTCGCGGATCGCCTTTGGCTGTTCGTGGATCTCCTTGAGCATGAAATGGGCGTAGCCGCCCTTTTCCGCCGATTCCGGGTCCCAGGAAATGAGCGTTACCTTTTTATTGACCGGCTTGCCCTTGAGCGTTTCCACCATTACCCCGTCCTCGGTGATGGTGGCGATCTCCCCGTCATTGAGGTATATCACCTGGCTGGTATATTTGAGAAGGGCGGGAATATCGGAAGAAATAAAGGTCTCGCCTTCGTGGATCCCGACCACCAGCGGACTGGCCTTGCGGGCGCAGACGATCTTGTCCGGCTGCCCTTCGTAGACTACCGCCAGCGCATAGCTGCCTTCCACCTGCTCGAGCGCCCCTTTTACCGCATCCTCAAGCGACAGGGAAGCCCCGTTTCGCGCCAGCTCTTTCTCGATCAGATGGGCCAGGATCTCCGTGTCGGTGGTAGATTTGAACTTGTGCCCTTCACTGGCCAACTGGCGGCGTAGGGCAAGATAGTTCTCAACGATGCCGTTATGGACCAGCGCGATCTTGCCGGTGCAGTCGGTATGCGGATGGCTGTTCTCGTCAGATGGCTGGCCATGCGTTGCCCAGCGGGTGTGTGCAATGCCGATCTTGCCGCCGATCGGGCGGGCGGAAAGCGCTTTTTCCAGTTCCACTATCTTTCCGACGCATTTGGTGATAAAAAGCCGTCCGTTGTCGAGCGTGGCCACACCGGAAGAATCGTAGCCGCGGTACTCGAGTTTCTTCAGCCCTTCGATCAAGAAGGGGAGCGCTTCCTTACTGCCAAAATACCCGAAAATACCGCACATACTTTAATCCTTTAGGTTGTTAGACCGATAGGTCGTTAGGTAGTTAGGATTGGATAAAGCGATCTTTCTAACCACCTAATTCCTAAAGGCCTTTCCCTGCTATTTCCCCTGCTGGATGACCGTTTCCATTTCTTTCTTGGCCAGCTCCAGCTGCTTGGCGATCTCGTTCTTGTCCAGTTTGCCTTCCGATCCGGTCACGTAATCCCAGAGTATGCCGAAACGGCGGGTCAGGATCGGCTCCAGTATCCCCCAGTACGAAACGCAGGGGTAGGTCTTACCGTACTTGATCGCTTCCCGGAACACTTTCCTTGCCGGGTCGACCGAGAAGTAAGGCTCATTGAACACCGCCAGCTTGGCCGGGAGGAATCCGGACGCCTTGCAGTAATTGAGCTGTGCCTGGGTATCGGTGGTCAGGTACTTGATGACCTCAAAAGCTTCGGCCTTATGCTGGGCCTGTTTGAAGATCGCCAGGTCCGATCCGCCAACGAAAGTGAAGCGGCCTTTCGGTCCCTTGGGATAGGGCACCACGCCGTAGTTGCGGGCGGTGATCCCCTCGGACGCGCCTCCCTGTGCCGGGGGAGTGGTGAGGGTCCTTACTTCGTAAGGTCCGTCCACCATCATCGCCACCGAACCGTTATTAAAGTTGCTCGAGACCTGCGCCGTGTTCAATTCAAGATATTCCGGCGGGACCAATCCTTCCTTGGCCATGTTGACATAGAAGTAAACCCCGTCCACCGCCGATGGGGTATTGATCGTGGCGGTCTTTAGATCTTTGTCCATATAATCGCCGCCCGCGCCCCAGATCCAGGGGGAAAGGTTATGCACCACGTTCCAGTCGTTCTTGCCGGGCATGCCCAGCGGATTGATCTGCAATCCTTCGATGGTAAGATTGGCCGCTTTTATCTTGACCAGCGCGGCCTTGAATTTATCCCAGGTCTCAAGGTCCTTTTCGGTCAGGCCGAGTTTCTTGAAAACATCGGTCCGGTAGAACAGCGCGCGCGCGTCCACGATCCAGGGAACGGCCGTGGTCTTTCCCGATCCTTCGAGCCCCGATGATTTCCAGGCGGCGGGTACGAACGCTTTTGATCCGCCCAGTTCTTTTACTTTATCCGTGAGGTCGAGCAGAGCTCCCATGCCGGAGATCGAACCGACCCAGGTCGACCCGAGCTGGACGATGTCGGGGACATCGTTGCTGGTGGCGGCGGTAGTTATCTTGGACCAGGCCGCGCCCCAATCAAGCACCGTGACCTTTACCTTGATGTTGGGATGGGTCGCTTCGAACGGCTTCAGCGCCGCTTGAATGTCGCCTAAAGGCTCCAGCGAGTTAGGCATCATCCACATATTGATGGTAACGGGGCCTCCTTCTTTCTGAGGGGTGCAGGAAACAGCGGTGAAAACGAGCGCGGCGAAGAGGGCGGAACAAACGATTTTCTTGAACATTATCATGCTCCTTTCAAGCATATGCTGGATATCGGCCAAGAAGATGGTTAATCCTGCTGGCAGTAAGCTGATTATATCAAAAATTTACTGCTAAGTCAATTAAAAGAAGCCGCCAAGACCGAGCGTGGCCGTGGTGTTCTGCGAACCGAGGCGGTCATCAAAATGCGAAATGCCGAGCACGCCCTTCAAGCCCCAGCCGTCGCCGTAATATCCGATCCCCGCGTCGCCCTGGACGTACATCATGTTACCGAGCTTTCCGGAAAAGCTGAAAGGAACGTTCCAACGCTTTTCATTCCCGAAGAAGAAAGAGACGTCGGCCGCGCCCGAGCCGTACCCCCGCCAATAGCTGCGGGTGCGGTCGAGCGGCCAGAGGCCGTTGACGGTGATCGCCTGCGGATTAAATTCAACACCCGCTCCCAGCGCGAATGAAGTGTTCACGATCGAATCGCCCAGGTTAAAGCGGTAGATGTACCGCAGATAAGGATTGAATGCGAACGAGAACCGGTCCTGTAACCTGTACGAAGTGCTGTCGTCAAGGTTTTGCTGATTGTCCTTTTTCTTCTGGGCTTCCGCCGCGTTCGCTTTAGCGGTGTCGAGCTTGCCGCTGCCGTCCTTGAAGCTGTTCCTCTCCGCGTCGGTCAGCTGCGGGAACTCGTTGATGTCCTGCTTGCCGGCGGCGGTGAGCGGGCTGCTGTTCCCCGCCAGCCGGACCGAACTGTCGAGATCGAACCCGAACATCATCAGTCCCCTCTCGCTGAGAGGAAGTTTGTAATCCATTCCCAGCGACAGCGCCAGGTAGGTCGAATAGAACGTCGAGCTGTTCGGCGTAACGCCGTAGTATGAACTGAAATCATTGTTCCAGCTGTACGCGTTCACGGTATATTTGGCGGCGTTCACCAGGAACGAAGGGGAGGCGCGGAAATTATAGGAATCGCCCTCGTAATTGTACCTCATCCGGAGCGACGCCGTGTGCGGCCGGTCGATCTTCAGGCGGGTGGCCGGGTCCATCAGTCCGGCGGTCTTGAACGTGAACTCCCTTTCCAGCCCGGCCATATAGTCGAGCTTGAGGCTGAAGCCGTTGGTGAGCTGGAATTCGGCGCTCGCCATCGGGACGAACCCGCTGGCCCTGGTCTTGCCGCCGCTTCCCTCGTAAGTGTCGACCACGTAGGCTCCCCTGAACCAGACGGAACTGAGCGCGCTCAGGTTCTTCTGGTTGATCAGGACCATGCTGTTCTCGATCCGGTCCTTTGTCTTCTGCAGATCGGGATCGAACTCGGTGTTGAGTTGTCCGATCTTGTCGCGGGCTGACCTTATCAACGCGCCCGCGCCCTTGAAATCACCCTCCTGCGCGAGCGAGATCGCCTTGTTCGCGTAGAGCTGGTAGAGCAGCTTTTTGTCTTCATTGCCCAGGCTGGCCTTCGCCTCCAGCAGCTTTATCGCTTTGTCATACTGCTCGATCGCCGATTTATAATCGAATTTCCGCAGGCGGTAAATGTCGCCGATCCCGGCGTAGGCCTGGGCGACATTTCGGTCGGACAGGCTCTTGTCCGGCAGTTTTTCAGCGGTGGTGCGGGCAAGGTTGTAATACCGTAACGCCTCGCCGTCGTTGTTCAATTTATAGCTGTAAATGTCGGCCAGGCTGAGATAGGCGGAGGTCAGGGTGGCCAGCGATCTGGGATCGGCCGCGATGCCGGAGGGAAGCGACGCCGCGGTCAGGATCTCTACCACTTTCTTGTGCGAGGCGATCGCTTTGTCGGCGTCGCCGTTCTCAAGATAGATCTTTCCGTAACCGTTGAGCATCCGCAGATAGATCGCGAGCAGTTCTTTCCCCCCGTTGACGGAGATCAGGTTCAGGTTGCCGTTGATGAAGGTGAACGCCGCGTCGATCGCGGTCGGGGCCGGCTGCTTGGCCTGCTTCGCGATCGCGGCGGCGATCGCAATGACCGCCTTATCGTACGCCTGGCGCGCTTCCTCGAACCGTCCGATCTTGAAGCAATAAATATCGCCGATCGCGGAATGGATATTGGTGAGGAACTCAAGCTCTTTCCCGCCGAATTCCTTTTGTTTCGCGATCTGCTCCACCGCAAGATTGTATTCATCCACTGCTTCGCTATAAAGCTCGGCTGAAAGGAGGTTGCCGATATACTCAAAGCGGATCGACCAGAGATCGACCCCGGAAGCGGACAATACTTTGGGAGAAAGCAGTTTAGATGGTATTCCCGGCGTACCGCCGGCCATAATGACGTTCTTGATCCAAACAGGATCGATCTTCAATCCGCTAAAAGCTGTGGCAGCGGATTTATTTATTTCCGTCCAGCGTCCGCCGGCCTTTTCCGCGTCGTCGTTCTTGAGCAGTGCGCGGGTTATTACTAGAATAGCGCATTGTTCAGGATAAAGTTTTCCCGGATAGTACGATTTATCGACCGCTTTTTTACTTTCCGCCGTTTCGGAAAACAGCCAGTTAAGAGCGCGGATGAACCTGAAAGCGGTCCTGTTCGTGGTGTCCGAATCGAATTTCATCAGCTTGATGTCCGTAAAAGCGGCGGCGAGAGCCGAGCCGGCGTCTTCCTTTACTATCGAAGGGTCTAGCTGGTGAAGTTTTAACAGGACTTCGGCTTTGCCCAGGTTGGCGTTCACCCTGCGAGGATCGGTGGCAGCCAGGGTTTTGAGCGCTTCGCCGTAATATTTGAGCGACTCCGCGGTTATGCTGGCGTCATTAACCCCGGCCGATTGAAGGTATCCGGCCATTGAGAGCAGCAGGTCTTCCCTTGAGGAGGACATGCTCGTAAGAAAAGCGGGATCCGAGGTCCTGGTGTTGGACAGAATGGTCTTAAAAAGGGCGATCGCTTTCAGGTAAGATTCCTTGCCGGCGCCTTCCCCGAGAAGCTTGTCCTGGATATTCCCTTTCATCCCGTAGATCCAGGCAAGTGTGCGGACCGAGCTGAACATTTCCTCAGGCGTTCCGGATTGTATCGCGGTTGCCACCTGGGCGTCATAAACTGACAGGTTCTCTTTCTCGATTAATGCCAGCGCCTCGCCGTATTTCCCTTCATCCATCAGCTTTTTGGTGCGGAGCGCCAGTAATTGATAAAGTGCTTCGAGCGTTCTGGCCTGGCCGGCGGGCGAGGCATCCGTTTTAAAGGCGTCGATCGCGAGCTGGAATTCACCGTATGCGTCATCCAGCTTTCCGCAGTTTATCAGCGCTTTCCCGTAGGCGAGATGTAGCTGGCCCAGTGAAATTTTAGCGGCACCGAGATTGCCCGGCTCGATCAGCTCCTTTTGTTTGGCGACAATCGCGTCGACCACCGGTTTCAGGTCGGCAATGTCGGTCGGTTTGCCGTAGAGCAGGGCGTTGAAAAGCGCTGCCGACCTTTGATAGTTCGAGGCGTCTTTGGAATCGGCGGCCTTAAGGTCATAGGCCCAGGCTAGAGTGGAGATATTGCCCAGAGCCGCGTTGTAATTCGGCGCGGAGCCGGAAAGCAGGGAAACGATGTTCTTCTTGAAGATTTCGATCGCCCGGTCGATCTGCTTTAACTTGATCAAGCTCATGGCCAGGACGCGGTCCGCTTCCATTTTTCCTGCGCTAATGGCCGCGACCGAATCGGCGTCGGTAAGCTTGGAGCTTATAAGATCGTATTTCCCCATCAGCTTGCCGTGAATGTCGATGATCTCCTGCGCGTTCTGGCTGGTGGACATGGTAAGCTTTACCCTTAAAATGACGCTCGCATACCGGAGCATTACCAGGTACTTTTCCTTGGAATTATCGGGCAGGGACTTCTGGGTGGCGGCGGCATTTGATTGCAGCATTTTCTTCACTGTTTCCATGTCGTCAGCCGAAAAGCTGACATCACCGTTCAGGACCATCTGGTAAATATATCCGGCGCGGTTCATGTATTTCAGGCAATCGGTCGGGTTGGTGTCCGCGCTGGCGTCGCCGATCTTCTCGTAGATCATAGCGAGCCGGAGGTAATTGGTCGCGCTCTTGGGTTGTTTCGCAATGGCGTTGAGCGCCAGGTTTTCGCCCGCCGCGTATTCGGCGGTCGCCGCTTTCTTATAAATTTCCGGATCGTATTCGGCCGTTTTACTGTTCTTCTTCGATATGGTCGCGATGGAATCAAGCAGATATGCCAGGTCCATCCGATCCTTGAGCTGGTCGGCGCTGACAAGCTTTGCCGCCAGGAGCTGGTCCTTCTTCACTACGTTGGCAGAGGCCCATGGTTCCTTCCCCACTCCGGCCGCACCATCGAGCGAAAGTTTCATCATGTAGGCGAGCTGCAGGCGGTCCGGCAGCGAATCCGGGGAATCCTTCGCTTCCAGGTTGATCTTTTCCCATAACACTCCTTGCAGCGTTCCCCCCAGGATCCCGGCCGCTAAACAATATTTTTGCGCATCCTCAAGCATCTTCTTGTCCCTGGTGTATTTTCCCACTTTGAGCATTAAACCAGCTACGGCTTCGCTGTATTTGCCCGGAGCGGCGGGATTAACTGCGACCGCGAAGTCGGGAAGAGGGCAGGTGGAGCTTTCGCCATTCAGGAATTTAAAGAGATCAAGCGCGGTCTTTAGTGATTCAACACTCTCGGAACCGGCGTAACCTTTGGCGATATCTGTGAGGACCCCGCGATAAAAATCGGCGGCGTTTATCCCGGTCGATCCGATCAATCCCATTGCATCCCTGAATTCCGCGCCTACCGCGGAGGAGTGGTCCCCGGTCTTGATCTTACAATATACGAGATTGATCTTGGCGTAATTGATGTAATTGAAGTAAGGGCCCGGGGTCCCTGCCAGTGCAGCTTTGTATTGCATTATCGCGCCGGTATAATTGCCGGTGTTCTTATATATTTCCGCTTTCATATAGGCGATATCGCCCGGCGTCATGTTGATCGGCGGTCCGGCCAGGATCTGGTCGATACTGGTCACGCCGACGATCTTTGCCAGATCGGTGATATTCGAGGGCGTGGATGGGGCTCCGCCGCCTAGCGCGCTCATTATTTGGCCAAGCGCCGAATAGTTTTTTTCATTGTTTAGCCGTTCCACATAGCGAGCGAAGATCTTGATCACCGTTTGTTTGTAATTGGGATCGTTCTTATAATTGTTATCGCAAATATAGATGTCGATCAGTTTCTGGATGTCGGAAAGGTCGCTGACCGATTTCTTGCCGGGAACGTATTTCCCCGCGTTTACGCCCAGTACCCCGAGTTTCTGGTCCAGATTGTCGCAGGAACCCATGGTTTATTCCCTCCGTTCGGTCAGCGCGGCGACCGTGCTTTCTAGCATCGCCGCCCGCTGCCCATTGTCATCCAGCGAGTCCGCGATGCCCCGCATTTTTATGACGGTCGCCAGCGTTTCCGGCCGCGCCTTTACCAACAGGGTCAGTTCTCCCTTTTCCGCTTCGAGGCTGGCCGGCGCCGGCGAAAGGCCCAACGATTGCCGGTAGGCCTTTAGCGAATCTTCCGGCCGCTCGGTCATATTATACATTTCCGCCAGCATAGATAAAAGTTCGGCCTTCTTGGACGGATTCCCCTCGATCAGACTGTTGATCCCCTGGCGGACAGCTTTATTTCTCAGTACCGGCAAGACCCGGGGAAGCAGGGGATTACCAGTCTGGGCCTGCAGTGTGTAATTGAAGTTCAGCAATTCTTCCAGCAGCAGCAGTGCATCCTTGTGGTTTTTGCCGTTATCATCGATGATCCACACAAGCTCGGTCATAAAATCCAGCAGCGCCTCAAAATATTTGCCGGACAAAGATTTTTCCGCCAGTATCTCAGAACACAAGCGGATGGCTTTGTCGGTATCGGCTTCGGCCTGCCTGACGGCGGAGATGTCGTTACGGCCTGTAAGATCGTCCCTTATTCCCCGCGCCAGGGCAAGGATCGAGTTCCTGGGCCAGAGATCCTCACCGGCGGCTTGCCGCGTCACGAATTCCTTGCGCAGGACGTTCATTTCCTCGCTCTTTTCTATCTCGACCGCGATCTGCTCATACCGGCCGTTATTGGCCAGGTCGGTGTATTTTGTCTTGACCTCAGGGGATATCCCGCTCAGTTTGCTGATCATGGAAATAAGTCCCGCTTTTGCTTCCTGTTGCAATGAAGGGTTGTTCGAAATTTTCGGAAGCAGCTGGCTACGGATATGTTTTTCAACTTTCTTTAACTCCGCCATTTGCTCGTCGGCAATTATCCTGGCGGAAAGGTTTTCGCTGGAATTCACTTCATCCGCGAACGCGGCCAGTTCCTGGGCGCTGTTCCGGGCCTTAAGATATTCGCCTTTGTCCAGGAAGTACTTGATCTGTTCAAAGTAAACTATCAGGTCGCCGGTGGGGACGCTTCCCAATGTGTCGTAGATCTGGGACGTGATCGCCTGATTGTCGGCTTTATGGGCCTTCATGAGCCTAAACTTTTCGTTGAGCAATTGCAGACGTTCGGGATCGGTCTTCTGGGGATGCTTTCCGATCTCCGCTTCGATCATGGCCTGCGCCAGGTCAAGGTTTTCTAATGTCTTTGACTCGCGGTAGCAAGCGGAAAGCTCCAGCACGGCCTTGAGCCGCAGGTCATCGCTGGCGTCGCTCAGTGAGATAAAATGTTTAAACGTCTCGATCGCCAGCGTGAGCGATTTCTTGGTCATGAGCGCGCGCTTATGTTCGATCTGGGCTTTCTTGTAGTATATTTCTGCTCCCAGCCGGGGAGTGACATAGAGTAAAACCGCGGCATCGATCGCCTGCTGGGCCTGCTCGAGCCTGGCATCGCGGGCGTTGATCTTCAATACCGAATTGAAGTAGTCCGCCTGTCTTACCAGAATATCGGATTTTAGCTCAAAGGCCGAAGCTTTGAGGTCGGGGAGCATGGCTTCGGCGGTCAATCCCTTGATCAATTCCATCGCTTCCGGGTAGTTTACCTGATTGTAGGTTTCGGACAGCCATTTGGCCAGACCGAGCTTTAAATACGGGTTATCAGAATTCTTTTTTAGCATTTCCCGGTAAAGGTAGATCGCTCCTGCCACCGGTACTCCCGCGTCCTTCAGCGCCCCGTCCAGTTCGTTGATCGACGTACCGATCAGGGCCTGGGCGGAAGGGTAGGAAGCGGACTCTAAGATAAGCCGGTATTGGTTGATCGCCTCCGGCGTATACAGCAATCCTTTCAATCCGCGGGCGGTATCGAGCCGGACTTCCAGCTTCCTTGAATTGTCGGGGATGATCTGCGATTCCTGGTAAAGCCAGATGATTTTCTTCATCAGGTCGAGTTCCGCCCGGTCCGAAGGGCTGACGAACGTCCCATGCCCGCCTACCACCGGGAGATATTCCGTGTGCAGAAGATATCCCGAACGGTGCTTCTCTTCCAGTACTTGGATCCCTTTTCCGGGTTGTTCCCCGTAGATAGTCAGGTAGAACGGGCTGAAACCGCCTTCCAGGCTACGACCGCAGATCCAGACCGAAGTCTGCACATAATAACGACGGTCGGCTTGGCTGTCTTTACCGGCGGCGAAACTGCCATTCTTGGCCTGTATGCCCTTTAATTTTTCTTCCAGCTTTTTATAGGTCGAAAGCCGAGCGGCATCAGGCATGCCCAGGGTTTCCGTCGGCAGCGCGGCAGCATAAGCAAGGGATGTATAAGCCGCGAGCGCCAGTTCTGTTCCCTTAAGGTCTTTGCCGTTCTCATCCGTGATCGCAATGTCATCCGGGATGCTCTTTCCGGCAGAGGAGTTCATGATCTGCCGGGCGAGCAGGATCGAACGGTTACGGGCGTCCCGGTCGTTCAGCAGCTGGGCGTCGAGCGCAATCCTCCAGAGGGTGCGGACCGCATCATATCCGGTCTTGTAACTGCGACTTGAAGAAACAAACAGGGAGATCCCTTTCTCGGCGGTCCAGGAAACCTCCACCCAGTCGGGGATCTGTGAGAACTTGGTCTTCGGGACGGTTTCCTCCACTTCACTTCCGCTGACCGTTACAAGCCTTCCGGTCTTCAATTCCGTGGCGGAAACGATCTTTTCCCTTAATGTCAGCGTATCGTTCAGCAGCTTCCCCCAATTGTGAGCCGGGTTACGGTCAACGCGGTTGAACGCCTCGATCATAAAAAGGGAAGGATATGAAACGTTATAGATGACACCGGATGAACTGGTGGCGCCGCCCCAGTCTTCGGACGGTTTTAGGATCGCTGAGTTGCCGTCGTACTGGACGCTCCCGTCCCAGATAAGGTTGAGATAATGCTGGGCGATCTCTCGGTAAGTGTCCGACCCCTTGTCCCAAAGGAAATGCGCCTGGATGAATGCGAACGCGATGTCTTGGTCGGCGTCAGTGGCGGAGCTCCATTCGGAGTCCGATCTTATCGCCAATTGGCCGTTCTCTATGAACGCTTGCCAGGCGGGGAGCCCGCGTCCTTCCATTTTTGACAGGCCGCGCGCCAGCGCGTCAAAAGTGTCCCGGTCATTGTTCTGTACCGCCATCAGGAGCCCAAATCCCATTCCTTCGGAAACGATCCGGTTATCACGCGAAGGATCAAAAACGAAAAGGCTGTTGTCGGACAGACGGACGGTGAAATTTTTCTTCCAGTAAGTATAGCTGCGGTTTAGCGCATCGGAAAAACTTGTCTCAGGAGATTTGAACTCGATGCCGGCGGGAGCGGTGAATTCATTGTATACCTTGTAGGCGGCGTATCCTCCCAGGACGCTGGGAACGGCGACCGCGGTGGTAAGGACGATGGGCCGCGCGATCCTTTTACCCCATTCAACTACCCGGGAAAACCCGGAAATGTTATTGACAGAGCTCATGCCATTTTCCTCATATATATATCGTCAAAAAGGGAGTGGAAATTCAGTTTATTTTGTCCCTTCTTCAGAGCGGAAAGAAGGGGGATCGTTGGCCGGTTTTGTCCTCTGATTCGGGAAATTATGGGTAAGGTAATCGCTGGCAGCGCTCAACATGCCCAACCCCAGCGGTGGCTCGGTGCTAACGCCTTTATTAAGGCGGGAGACGAACCAGGCGGTCACGCCAAAGTTGAAAATGGTCCAAAATCCGGCGCCGATCATGCTCCAGGCCCCGCCGGCCTGGTACATGAAAGTTGCAATGCTGGCGCTGGCGGCCAGATTGGCAAAACCGAATATGTATTCGAAAGGCATTTCGCGTTTCGGCATCCTTTCCGGGACGACCTTCTTCTTGGGGGTGGTAAGGAAGGGTGGTTTTTCACCCTGGACCATTCCCTGGTAGGAAGAGCTCCAGAGGGCGGTTAAATTGCTATAAACCAGTCCCATAGAACCCATTGCTTCCCGCATAGTCCTCCCTCTGGAGAGCATCGAAGCCACGTAAGATATGATCGCCAGTCCGAAATTGCCACCGACCAGAGAAGCGAACAGCCATAACGAACCGCCCATTGCGACCGGGGTCAATCCCAAGAACATAAAAGCGGCAGGAGCGGCAAGCAGGATCGGCTGCCAGAACCCGGTCCACCAAAACAGGGCCAAGGAGACGGCCCGGATCTTCCTCCAGGGGCTCAGTTCGGACATCAAAAGGTCCCAGGTAATCGCCAGGTTGCCGCGGGCCCAACGACGCCCGAACCCTACTTCGTTGGAAGCCTTGTCTTCGGCGTGATTTCCCAAGGGACCGATCCCTTCCAGGAAGATGGAATCGTAAAGCGCCCGGGACCCGGGGGTGATCCCCGGGGAGAAAAAGTCCATTTCGCGCATGTAGTCGGGGGAAGAGGCGATGTCTTCCGATTCGGTCGTATAATCCTGGCTGGACAAGATCTCAAGATTGCTTAGATCCCCCTTGCTGTCCAGCACTTTCTTGTTGATCGGCCGCATAAAGTATTCCGGCAATGCGCCGCGCAGCGCCAGGAAGTTGGCCGCATCCCGTACCTGGAGCAGTGTCATATTGTAAAGCCAGTTGACCGCCCGCACGATGGTCTTGTCGGCGGTCCAGCCGATGAACCTTAGTGCGGAATGCAGGAAAAGACGGCTATAAGTATCCTTGGAGCGGATCCGTTCCATTATTTTGTTTGCCCGATAATCCAATTCTTTTCCGGGAGTCCATTTCCCGGTAAAGCGTGAATTCAAACCGGTAAAGTTGCCGGCCAAGAGGGTGCGGTTGGCGGCCGGCGCCAATGCATATTTGGGGAGCCATTTGCTGTTATCGGAATACGACTTGGTAGAATGGTAAACGCAGCTTCCCCAGGAGTGTACGATATTGCTTACTGAATTAGCGATGTTCGGGAATCCCCAGTACGCGTCGCCGCCGCTTTGTAAAGCACCGGCGGTGCGGTTTTTGATGTAATTCCGGCCGTACTGCCTTTGTCCGACAAAGAAATAGCTCTCGTGTTCCTCGAAATAAGGGGAGATCTCGACCAGTGATTCTTTGTATGTTTGATAGTCACCGTCATTGATATTGATGAACTCGAATTCGAGCTGGCTTGCCGGAGGGTTTTTTTCCTTTAAATAGTTCTTGGAGCCGGGCGTGACGAACGAGTCCATCGCTTTAGCCGAGACGTCCAGCGCTTTCTTGTAGCTCAGTTCGGCGGCGGGGACGGCATCGACGGCGGATTGGATGACCTGAGCGGCACGCCTCAGGTCCATGGCCAGCGGTTGCCTCCGCAATGTCACGACCGGAAGGTGCCTGAAAGCGATGATGTCCTCGACGATCTGCCTTAACGATCGACCTTGCGGTACGATCATGATGTTCTGAAGTTTTTCAACCAGCTTTTGGGCTTTTTGCCCTTGTCCCAATGAGAAAGCATGTCCCAGCTCAATTGTGTTCCCTCCGCCTGAGGCCGGTTTGATCACGAACGATCCTTCGGCGATCTTGGTCTTAAGATCGTTCCCTTGTTCGATCAACGCTTTTTTTTCATCATCTTTCAACGGACGGCCGAAATCCAACGTGCCAATTAAATCATCGACCTTAGTAGTCATCAGATCTGAGGCCGGAATGGAAGCGAAAGCCGAAAGGAGTAAACTTAACCCGAATGTCTTTGTCAGTTTCTGCTGGAACAATTCCAGGAGTGCGGTTTCCATCTTTTTGAACCGGCTGGCCTGATCGGCGACCCGGAAGTAAGCCCTTCCGGCAGGATCGACCTCGGCCACGATTGTTCCCTCCTGTATCTTTTCGAGAAGGGCCGATCCGTAGTCATTTATTTTTCCCCTTTCCCTGCGGGAAAGTTTCCAGCCCGGCCTGAGAGTGGAAGCGATGAAAGTATCAAGAGGCCTGACCTGCTGCCCGGCCGCGACCGCAGCGGCCAATTTTTCGATAAAATCACCCATCATGATTCGAGCGCGGATTTCATTGGCTATCAGCTGCATCTTATCGTTCAGCTCGCGATTATAAACGTCCGCCAGCCCGATCAGTCCGATTACCGCTTTGGCGGCGCTTTCCGGGCTCATGCCCTGGTCAATACGCGTCACGACTTCCCTGGCAATGCGGGTGGGGGAGGCCAGTTTCGGATCAACGGTTTCAGGGAGTATTTCCCTGATCTCCCGGCTGATATAGGTGATTATCTCCTGTGGAATATGGACCAATCCCTGTTTTTCTTCCACGTACCGGCTGATGGCGATCCTCTGCATTTCCCCGATATTTTCCGCCACTGTCATTCCGTTGATACAGCCGCTGATGCGAGCCCCCTTGCCTCCGGGCGCGGCGACCGGGATGGTCGCGATCTCGACTACTTTTTTATCCAGGTCCTTTATCATTGCCCCGCCTGCGTTTGCCGGCGATGCGATCCGGGAGGGGTTAAGGGCTGCGATCTTTTGCACCGCGTCGATCAGTCCAAGATGGAGAGATTGATAAGCCTCGCCCGCTCTTGAAGCGAAGATCCGGGCGTTGGGCGGTGAAAACTGGTATTTATCGGTCAAAAGGGTTACCAGGTCGGCCTGCTTTTTAGTGATGTCACCGATCTTGAGGACATCTTTAAGGAATTCGTCCCTCTTCTTGTCTGACCCGACCGAGATCTTCATATCCTCCAAGATGAACCTAAAGGCGGTCAATGCGAATTTATAAGTGTTGGAATAGTTCTCCGCGACCGCTTTTGCCCCCTTCGGCTTCGGCGTTTTACCGTCTTTTTCGACCTCTCCCGCCAGAAATTGAGCGAATTCCAGTGAGGCGAACCTTTTTTCCTGTAAATTACTTTCGATGTTCTGGACTACCGCTTCGGCAAAATTTTCCGCGTCTTTTCCTCCGATCAGATGTTTTTTGCAAACGGCCAGACAAATCCCTCTGATGGAGGCCTTGCGTTTTTCAAGGACCTCTTTTTCGATCGATAGATATTCCAATAATGAAACTGTCCGGCCGGCAGCGACAACCGCGGCTTCAACCTCATCGTGAAGATTGGGAAGATCGCTGATGTCCTCCGCCGTTTGCTGGCCGATCTTCCTGGTTTCTATCCAGGTCAAGGATGGAACGGCCTTCCGCAGTCTTTTACGTCCTTCCAGGAACAAGTGGTGTTCGGCCAGCTGGGATATCTTCGCCGGAAGGTCAGTTATGATACCTGCCAGCGTGCGTTCCTCCACCGACTGGATGCGGGCCATCGCCCTGTAAACCGAATAATATGCCGCGCGGCCTTCGGCAGTAGAAAAGAAGTCGAAATCTTTTGTCGCCGCATAGACGGTCCCGTTGATCTCCGCCCGTAATGCGATCAGGCGGTCGAACAGGCTTCGGGCGCTGATATTGTCGAGTGAAAATTCGTTGGCAATATTGCCGACTAGCGCGGTCGTTTCTTCCGCGGTCAAGTTCTCGCCCGATAACATTCGATAGGTTTTTACGGTCACATCCTCCTGCCGGTATTGCGACGCGATCTGCCCGACCAGGGTTTCGGCGATGGTCGTGATCTTTTGGGGGTCTATTTTCAGCGCCTGGCAATTCTTGACGATAAAGGGGATATTAAGCGCTTTGCCTTCCGCGTCAGCTTGCGCGAGCATCTTCCCCAGGCGTACGACCTTGGATTCCCTTACCCGGAGCGACCGGGCTGCGTTCTCCGCCAGGCGGCGGATAGTAAAGAACCGGCATTCCGGGTCGGTTATGTCCGTTTCTTCGCAGGCCAGGACGTTCGAAAGATAATGGGCGGTGATATCGTCGGTGATCTTCATCCCTTTAATGATCTCTTCAATGATCATTTTACGGGCAACGATCTGCTGGGCCCTTCTGATGCCAAAACTGCTGCCCATCTTGTTGTATCTGGTACCCGAGCATTCCCCGAGCAGGAGGCGGGCCCGGCCGTGGTGCAGCACCGCCCGGACCGAAGACATCACGTTCCCATTCATCCCGGCCACCGGTTCGTTGAACGAGGGGAGGTAAACAACTGCACGCTTGCGCAGTTTGGGATCTCCGCGGTCGCCTTTTAAAATTTTGGGATACCACGATTTTCCCTCTGCGTCCCCCGTCTTTTTGATCGAACCCAAGATCCCAGCCTGGGAGTTGAGGGACTGGGCGACGAAGAAAGCTTCGGCCAGGATCAGCAATCCGCCCATTATATAATCAGTCATCAGGAAGCCGGGAGTGGTCAAAAGAGTGCCGACCCGGTAAAGCATATAGGAAAGAGAGGCGACGATCGAAGACCAGGCGAGGAATTTGAGGCCAAAGTGCGAGGTTTCCTGGTGCCTGGACATTTTATTGAAGTCGATAATGAGATCAAGCGATTTGGAAAGCAACCGGTCGGCCTCCTGGGGGCGGTTCCTGGCAATATCTGTCAGTTCCCGTGTTTTTTCCAATAGTTCCCGGAGCCTTTTATTGCTTCTTCCTTTCAGTTCCTTCAATTTAAGTGCGGCATCGATGATCGAAAGGAGCCTTTGCAATGATGCCGCGTTCCAGCCGCTGTCCTGTTTCCGCTGTTTGAGCAGCTGGTGCAGGTCCCGATAGATCTGCCTCTCGGCGCTGGAGACACGGGACGAGATCGACTGCCGAG
>DATJPS010000008.1:0-15312 GCA_035506255.1 Candidatus Omnitrophota bacterium
CATCGGATATTTCCATCAGCATATTTACCCTCCTTACATTAGATCAAGTATCGAAAGCGCGAGCTTATCGATCACCCGGTAGCAGATCCGGACCCCTTCTCTCTCACCGCGAATGATCCCGGCCGCTTTGAGCACGTTAAGGTGCTGCGAGACCGTGGATTGCGGGAGGCCAAGCGTCCTTACTATTTTATTGACGTTGCAGCCGTCGCCGGCCAATCCCCGGACCATTTCCAGGCGCACCGGATGCCCCATCGCCTTCAGCACTTTCGCGGCCCGGCTTGACGTATTCATCGTATTATTATAATATATCAATATATTTGATCCGTCAAGGGGGGAGTTCCATGTCTAAGGAAAAAGCGCTTAAACACTATACCGGACGCGAAGGCCACGAGCGGCTCAACTGCGCGCAGTCGGTGCTGGCGGCGTTCAGGGAAAAGTTCGGGATCGGCCCGGATACCTTACGCGCCTATCTTGGCCATGGCGGGGGGAACGCGCCGGGCGGGGTATGCGGGGCGTACGCCGCCGCTCGCCACATTCTGGAAAAGCATCATCCCGGAAAGCTAAAGGAACTGGACGAACTGTTCGTCCGCGAAGCCGGCTCGATAAAATGCGATGAGATCAGGCGAGCAAGGAAATTGTCATGCCTGGGCTGCGTGGAAAAGGCGGCGGATCTTATCGCTAAACTCTGATCGGGACCACGTAGACCGGGACTCCGCGGTTATACAGTCTGCGCTGGACGGAAAAGAGCGTATAGTTGTGCAGCAGGCGTGAGAACCAGTTATCATCCGGGAAGACCACCTGCCCGCCGAATATCACCGACCCCGGGAAATGGAGGATGATCTGCTTCAGCTGCTCTTCCAACTCCTCCACTACGTCGATCCCGGTGACCGTGTATCCCTTGGCGAAGTAACCGTAGCGGTTCATGAACTTTATGTAACGCTCCAGCTCCGAATCGACCTTGTGCTCCACATTCTTCATCTCTTCCGATTCCTTGAAGATCCCGGCATTGAGCAGCCCGGCCTGGACAAAGATAAAGTTCCTGAAGACGTTGTTGAACGAGTTCATCACGTTGGCGATGGTCTTGACCCCCACCCCGTTGAAGTCCTTGACGATGAAGACCGCGGTCCGGTTGCGCGGCTCGAATTCCGGTTCCCCACCCTGCCACGATTCGTTGACCGCAAAAAGATCGGTGGCACCGGTTTCAGCCTTGGCCGCCAGCGGATCGAGAGTCATGATCGTCCGGTCTCCCTGCTCATAGGTCCGTTTGATCAGGTACGAACAGAAGACCAGCCCGCCGGTGATCCCCAGCGTGATCCAGCCGCCCTCGTTGAACTTGACGAATATCATCAATATCAGAATAAACACGGTCAGGACCAGGCCGACACCGTTAATGAGTATCTTCTTGATCCAGCCCAGGCCTTTCTTCCTTTCGCCCCACCAATGGCGCACCATCCCCAGCTGAGAAAGCATGAAAGTTATGAACACATTGATACTGTAAAGCACCACCATGAAGGTGACCGATCCGCGCGAGGCGATCATCAGTACCAGCGCCGCGATCCCCATCAATAACACACCGTAAGAAGTGACCAGGCGGTCCGAAAGGACGGCAAAGCTCTTTGGCATCCAGCGGTCCATCGCCATGTTGGAGAGGTTCTGCGGCCCGCCGATGAAGCCGGTCTGGGCGGCGACAAAAAGGATCGCGCCTTCGGAGATCAGAGATATCAGGATCAGCAGATATCCCCATCCCCCCCAGCCGCCGGCCACCCTCTCGAACAGCAGAGCGTTCATCGTTTTCCCCGCCTGCGGTTCGATCCGATAGAACACATAAGCGAACATCAAGCCCAGCACCATCGCCGCCAACGATATCGCCATATAATTCATCGTCCGTTTCGCCGTCTTGACCTTTGGCTCGCGCAGGATCGGCATACCGTTGCTCACCGCTTCGATCCCGGTATAAGTACCAGCTCCCATGCTGTAGGCGCGGACCAAAAGCATAAGCATGCCCACCATTCCCAGCTCCGATGATGTCCTGGCCAGCTCGCTAGCGGTGGAATGGGCCACCAGCGGGAGCTGCAGGTAATTGTCCGCCAGGGCGAAGATGATGATGAACGCGTGCGTGATCACAAAGGTAAGGAAGATTGGCACCAGCGGGACCACCGACTCCTTTACCCCGCGCATGTTGAGCCAGATCAAAAGAAGCAATACGCCCACGGCGGCGAGCAGCTTGAACTGCATGTATTCCGGGGGAAGGAAACTGAAGATCGCGTCGGCGCCGCTGGCGATGGAAACGGTGATGGTAAGGATGTAATCGATCAGGAGTGCGCAGCCGGAGATCATCCCCAGCGCCGGCGTGAGCAGGCGGCTGGCAACGACGTAACCGCCTCCACCCTGAGGGAAAAGCTCGATGATCTGCTGATAGCTTTCAGCGATGACGAAGACGGTGAACGCGGACGCAATCGCTATGAGTATCCCCAAATAGTGATGGGCGCCGAGGGCATGCCAGGCTTCCTGCGGCCCGTAACAGGACGATGACAATCCGTCCGCGCCAAGACCGACCCAGGCGAAGAAAGCGATCAGCGACATGCCGTGGAACATTGAACGGTCGTAGACGTTCCGCGCTTCGCCGAAGAAAAGGCTCTTTATCCTAGTAACGATCGAGGGACGGTTCGGGTCGCTCATAACAGGATATTATATCAAAAAACGATATCCGATACGCGAATATTCGAGCGGCCGCTATTACTTACTGCGGCTTCTGGTTGAACCAGGAAGGCGCAGAGGTATCGTTCCCGTTCTCTTCCGTCTGATCGTCGCTGTTGCGCTCCACGGCCGTGGAGGCGGAGGGGCGATGCCGGTAAGTATGCGAGATATGCCTGACGGAAGTCGGTTTGCTTATTCCCCATTTCGACGTGAACGAGCGGAAATCCTCTTCCTGTTTCGATTTGAGCGCCTGGATATCTTCCGCTTGTTTCTGTTTTAGCGCGGAGATCTCTTTCATCAGCTGGTCGTTGAGCGCGGAGCTTTCATCGCTGGCATCGGATGAGAGCTCGTCCACCCGAGCGATCGGCTGCCAGGTGTTGTCCCTCAAAGACCAGGAATGGCCGGATTTTGAATCAAGTAAAATGATCTCTTTGTGTCCTAACCCAAGCCAACCGGTGCGGGTGCTGAACACTTTATATCTTCCTTCGAGCGCGGACGAGAACGGGGCCAAAGCGAATAACAGTAACAGGCAAATTGCTATTCTTTTCAATTTCATCCCTCCAATGTCTTGATTATAGCGCATTTCCGGGGGAGGTTCAACGGCCTATCAATACTGGGGCGGGTTTCCGGAGGCGGTCCTCAGCTGGTCGTTCTCGCGCTTCAGCCGGTCGATCTCCCGTTTGAATTTTGTGATATCCCTCAACAAGGCCATGTCGGCCGACCGGCCGCGGTATTCGATCAGCGACCCGATGATATCGACCGGGACCTCTTCCCCGTCTTTTGCCACGACCGCCGCTTCGTACCGCAGTGGCGCGACCTCCCCCTTGATCCTCTTCTCATACCGCTCCAAGACCATCGACCGGAACCGGGGAGCGATAAAATCGGCCAGGGAATGATCGATCACCTCATTGGCCTTATAACCGGTCATGTTCAATAATTTATTATTGATGAACTGGATCACCCGGTCCTGTATGATGACGATGCCGTCGTCGCAGTTGTCCACCAGTATCTTATACTTGTTCTCGGCCGCCCGGTGCAGTTTCTCCGCCGCTTCCCGCCGTTCGATCTCGCGCTCCAGCTCGTCGCGCTTGTCGCAAAGCATCCCCAGCGCCACCGCAATCATCATGCTCACCACGCCGTAAAAAAGGTTGAGCGGGACCGCTTCCGAACGCGCAGATCCCAGGAAAGCCAGGCAAAAGACATTGATCGCGAACACCAGCGGGATCCCCACCAACGCGCCCCAGGCGCCCCAGACCATCGCCAGGGCCAGCGCGGGAAGGATGGATATCAGGACCGGGGTTTCAACGCCTACCAGCCGGTAAGCGTACAGGAACAGGGGGATATATACCACCAGGATAAATATGGATAATAAATATTTGCCCGCATTCCGTTCCATATGGCACCTACAACAGTCTAGCACCATCGGACACTGGCCGGGAACGGAATTTAAAAAATCAAGCGACGTATCACTTACCGTTCTCGATCCACTTCTTTATCTGTTCCACCCGCGGCAATGGCTTGCCTTCGTGGACCAGTTTTTCATTTATAACGATCCCCGGCGTCATCATCGCGTATTTGCCGATTTCCGAAAAATCCGTGACCTTGACGATATTGGCTCCGATGCCCGTTTCGGAAATCGCCTTCACGACACGCCGCTCCAGTTCCTTGCAGTTCGGACAGCCGGGCCCAAGCACCTTGATCTCCATTCCACCCTCCTAAAAAATATAATTGAACAGATAGCCGACAAAGACGATGCCGATCGCGACCATTCCAAAAAAGGTCAAAAGCAACGGCGGCTTCAGGACTTTCCTTAATATCATGAACTCCGGCAGCGAAAGCCCGGTGACCGCCATCATGAACGCCAACACCGTTCCGGTCCCCAATCCCTTTTCCATAAGGGCCTGCACCACGGGAATGGTGCCGGCGGCGTTGGAATAGAGCGGCACACCGATCAAGACCGCGACCGGTACGGCAAAAGGATTGCCTTTCCCGGCAAGGCGCGCGACCAGATCGACCGGAACGTAGCCGTGGATGAGCGCCCCCAGCCCCACCCCCAGCATCACATAAAGCCAGACCTGTGAAAATATCTCCTTCACGTATTCCGTTCCGTATGCGAACCGGTCGTTCCACCCCCTCCGTTGGTCCGGCCCCGTTCCCGGGGACTTTGTCTTGAGAACGAAATCTTCCAAGTACCGCTCCATTCCGGCACGACCGATCACGAACCCGCTGACCACCGCCACCGCCATCCCGCTGAGAACATAGATCAGGGCGATCCTCCATCCGAACAGGCCCCAGAGCATCACTAGGGCGACCTCGTTGATCATCGGCGAGGCGACCAGGAATGACATGGTCACGCCCAGCGGCACACCCGATTCGAGCATGCCGATAAAAAGCGGAATGGCGGAACAGGTGCAGAACGGGGTGAATATACCGAGTGAAGCCGCGGTAATGTTGCCGAGAAATTCGTTCTCGCGGCTCAATATGCTCCGTATCCGTTCCGGCGGTAGAAAACTGCGGGCGATCGCGACCAGAAAAACGATCACGGCCAGGAGAAAATAGATCTTCGGGACGTCGTAAAGGAAAAAGCGGACGCTTTCCGCAATCCGGCTGCCGTGTGGCAGGCGCAACATCCCGTATGTCAGGGAATCGGCTATCAGGTCAAACATGAAATTGCCTTACATGAACCGTTCGAAGCGGTCTTTTTTCGCCTTACAGACCGGACAGATCTCCGGCGGCTCTTCGCGCGCGCAGAGATATCCGCAAACTTTGCATCTCCAGACCGGCAGGGGCAGTTTTCTGGTCCCTACCGCTCCCTCCTTCTCCATCGATTCCCTCTCTTCCCTCATTTTAGTCCTCTCCTCTTTCGGGGGCCTTCGCTCCGGTATCGACGCGGCCGGCTTTTCGCCTTTCGCCACTCTCTGGGAAACATAAAGCCCGCAAAAGCAGGCGTCGTACTGGCCAAGGTCGGCGTCGCGATAATCGCAGGGGCAGATCACGTCGAGGTCTTCGGCCTTAACGCCGGTGGCACGTCGGCAGGGACAGTTAGGATACCCGTAGCGGGCCTCGTTGACCAGCAGCCCTCGGACCAGGTCTTTGGTGAATTCGACGTCGGGATTGAGGAAATAGCCGTTCGCTTCGGCTTCCGACTTCAGCCGGGCGTAAAGCGCGTCGATACTTTTTGGGTCGGGACCGGGGATCATCAGCCCAGCGCCTTCTTGACCGCGTCCGGGTTGTAACCGGTGATCGCGGTCTTATCGTTTATGACCATGGTCGGATAGGTACCGGCTGCATTCCACTTCTGCACCACCGCGTCCGCGTCGTCCCCGTCCTTCCCTTCGAGCAGGTCGACCTCGACAAAATCGTACGCCACTTTCAACTCGTTCAGCAGTTTCCTGGTCTTCTTGCACCAGATGCAGGTGCTGAGGGCGTACAGCACGATCTTGCCCTTGTCAGCCCCGTCCACATGCGTCATTTCTATCATTTCCGGATCACCTTCCCTATCCGTTTATCCGTTGTAATATCCGTTGATAACATCCGTTGAAAAGATCGGCTAGATCTTGAACTCGTTGTCGTTTATCCCCTGGTTGACCTTGATGTTGTTGAACTGCATCGAGACCTTCATCTTCCCGGCCGGGGAGTCGATGTTGGCGGTCGTCTTGCTCGGGACCATCGCGCCGTTGACCTGCTGGTATTCGATCTTCGATTCGCTCATCAGCTTGTCCTTGGGCCCGTAGACCAACAGTTTTGAAGTTGTCCAGTTGCCGCCGTCGATATAGAACTCGATCCTGGCCAGGAACTTGTTCGCCTGCTTCGGTTTGCCGGTGATGACGTAATTATTGCCGTCCTGCCGGACCGAAAGGTCGAAATACTGCTTGGCCTTGGCAAGATCGACGCCGTTGGACTGGTCGCCCAACTGTTCCCTACCCTTGATCTTGGAGATGTCCTGAACGTACTTTTGCCCGGTGGCGGGATTGATCATCGCCAGCATTTTACCATTGCTGATGGTGACCTGCTTCATCGGCGAATCGATCTCCACTTTCGTTTTATCTTTCCCCTTGGTCCAGATCTTTCCCTTCTGCACCATTTCTTTTGGCCCGCTCTGGGTCGAACCGGGCGCGGAGAAATTCGAATTGATGGTGGTCACCGTATCGGCGTACATGTCCTGTACTTTATTCTGGTTATCCTGGATCTTGCCGATCAAATCGTCAAGCGAAAGCCCCGCCATCGCCGGCATCACCAATAAGGCGGCGGTCATAAGTCCCAAACACGCGATCACGATCCTTCTGTTATTCATCTTTTTCCTCCTTGATCTCCCCAATTATACCATCCCGAACGCTTTCTTGAGCTCTTTGATCTTGTCCCGCAGCGCCGCCGCCTTCTCGAACTCCAGTTCGGTAGCTGCGATCCGCATCTCCTCTTCCAGGCTGCGGACCAGGTCGGGAGCCTCTTCCTTCGGCACAAAGTCCTTGAGGTTGCGTATCTCCTCGCGCTTCGATTCCCGGATCTGCTCGGAGATGTCGGCGATCTCCTTGACCACCGTCTGCGGAGTGATGTTGTTCTTTTTATTATAATCCAGCTGCAGTTTGCGGCGCCGCTCCGTTTCCTTTAGCGCTCGCCGCATCGAATCGGTCATCTTTTCGGCGTAGAGGAAGACCTGGCCGTTAATGTTGCGAGCAGCGCGGCCGATGGTCTGGATGAGCGAGGTCTCGGCGCGGAGGAACCCTTCCTTGTCGGCGTCGAGTATCGCCACCAGCGATACTTCCGGCAGGTCAAGCCCTTCCCTCAGCAGATTGATGCCGACCAGGATGTCGAACTCCCCCAGCCGCAGGCCGCGCAGAATATCGATCCGGTCGAGCGTTTCGATGTCGGAGTGGAGGTAGCGGACGCGGAACCCGCGCTCGTCCAGGTATTCCGCCAGGTCCTCCGCCATCCGCTTGGTCAGCGTCGTTACCAGCACCCGTTCCTTGTTCTCCACCCGCTTCTTGATCTCCGCTTCCAGGTCCTCGATCTGTCCCTTCGTTTTCCTGACGGTGACCTCGGGATCGATCAGACCGGTGGGACGGATGATCTGCTCCACCACCTGCTTGCTTTTCTTAAGCTCCCAATCTGACGGCGTGGCGGAGACGAACACCACCTGGTTCAACTTTTTACTGAACTCTTCGAACTTGAGCGGGCGGTTGTCGTAGGCGGAGGGGAGGCGGAAACCGTAGTTCACCAGATTGTCTTTGCGCGCCTTGTCCCCCGCGTACATCCCGCGTATCTGCGGAACGGTGACATGCGATTCGTCGATAAAAAGGAGGAAGTCCTTCGGGAAATAGTCCATTAGCGTCGAAGGCGAGGTCCCCGGCGCGCGCCCGTCCATGTGGCGGGAATAGTTCTCGATCCCGTGGCAGTATCCGACTTCGCGGATCATCTCCATGTCGTATTTGGTCCTCTGCTCCAGCCGTTGCGCTTCGAGCAATTTGTTCGCCTTCTTCAGTTCATCCAGCCGCCACTCCATTTCCTTTTTTATCGATTGTAATATTGATTCGAGCCGGTCGGCAAAGGTGACAAAATGCGTACCGGGAAAGACCGAGGCGAAATCGACCCGCTTGATCACTTTTTGAGTCGTCAGGTCCACTTCCGCCAGGTCGGCGATCCGGTCGTCGTCGCCGATCTCGATCCGAAGGATGTTCTTCTCGTACGCCGGCTGGACCTCGATCACCCCGCCCCTCACCCGGAACCTCCCCCGCGCCAGCTCGTAATCGTTCCGGTCGTATTTGATCGATACCAGCTTGCGGAGGAACCCGTCGCGGTCGAGCGGCTCGCCCCGGCGGAGCGGGACCATCGCGTCTAGATAATCTTTCGGCGTCCCCAGCCCGTAGATGCACGAGACCGAAGCGACCACGATCACGTCGCGCCGGGAGAGGAGCGACATGGTGGCGGAATGGCGGAGCCGGTCGATCTCCTCGTTGATGGTCGATTCCTTTTCGATGTAGGTGTCGGTAGTCGGAATATACGCTTCGGGCTGGTAGTAATCGTAATAGGAAACGAAATACTCGACCGCATTGTCCGGAAAATAACTGCGGAATTCCTGGCAGAGCTGGGCGGCCAGCGTCTTATTGTGCGAGATGATGAGCGTCGGTCTCTGCACCCGCTCGATCACGTTGGCCATAGTAAAGGTCTTGCCCGACCCGGTCACGCCGAGCAAGGTTTGAAAATCCTGTCCTTTTCCGATCCCTTTTACCAGTCCATCGATCGCGGCCGGCTGGTCGCCGGAAGGCTTATAGTTGGAAACGATCTTGAAATCCGGCATTGGGCCTCCCCTATTCCCTTATTGTTTTTGTCTGTTCACATTGGCAACCTCCGGGTCCCGGTCAGAACAGATATTTGACCTTGCTTTCGAGCGAGCGGAGCGTGCCGTCGTTTGATATTACGATATCGGCCAGCTTGCGGTATCCCGCGAGCTTCATCTGCGAGCGGATCATTTTCTCCGCGGCTTCTTTTGTCAGGCCTTTCTTTAGCAGCCTTTCAAGGCGCTCCTTTTCCGGCGCCGTCACCACGATCGTCACATCCGCCAGTCCGGTGAATAACTGCGGCAGCGCGGCGTTGATCACCACCGTCCGGTAACGGAATTTACCCAGCGCATGTTCGATCAAGTCTTTTATCGCGGGATGCATTATCTGGCCGAGCTTGCGCAGTTTCCCGGGGTCGGAGAATACCAGCTTGCCCAGCTTTTTACGGTCGATCGCTCCAGAGGGTTTTAATATCCGGGGACCGAACGTTCCCAATACCCGGGACCAGACCTCGGTCCTGGGCAACAGGAGCTTATGTCCGATCTCGTCCGCTTCTATTATATGAGCGCCGCGGCGGGCCATAATCCGCGCCACTTCGCTTTTACCGGACGCGATCGGGCCGGTCAGGCCGATCACTTTGCCGAATATCGCCAGTTCCTTTCCCATTGCCATAATTTTATCACATTTTGTTCTTGACAACGGCCGTCAATGGTTTATCATAAATTCGATGTTGCAGGGAAAGTCATTCCTCGTGATCGGGCTCATCCTTTTAACGACCGCTTCGGCGGCGCCGGCCGCCAATGATTTTCCGTACGGCAACATCACCCTCCGGGTCCCCGGTGCACAGGACCCGCTGCCCGGGCTGGGCAACAATCATTCCGCGCTCAGCTATGGGATCGACACCGTCCTCTGGAACCCCGCCGGCCTGGGAAAGATTAAAAATTCCGAGTTCGGGCTCGGATTGAGCTCGACCGCCGCCACCCCTCCCTATCTTAAAACCTACGACGTCAAGGACGCCACTTTCGAAGTGAGCGGCAACAATACCGGATTCAACAATACGGTTCTCTTCACTGCCGACCCGTACGCCACCATCGCCACCACCCGCGAATATACCGGCCACTTGAATTATTCGACCGTCAGCTCCGGCATCGATTACCGCCAGGCGATCAAGGTCGGCGATATCTTCTCGTTCGGGGTAACTACCCGGGGTGAAACGGGGGCCAGCCTAGACCTGGCCGGAGATTTCCCGGCGCAATGGAAATCGGATATCGATCTGATGAACGTGAACAATTTCATGGGATCGGGGATCTCGACCAATAACGGCAGGTTCTCGTACACTTACAAACCGGCGGGCGGGACGCAGTACACCTATACCAGCGAAGCTTCAGTCTGGAGCGGCTTCCTCAACCAGAGCCAGCGGATCCCTTTCACCATGATCTCCGATTCTCATAACGATATCGACGTTCATTCCGACGTCACCCTTACGGGCGCGGCCCGCTGGCAGGGATTATCGGTCGGCGCCAATATCACCCCGGTCTCCGCCACCGCCAACATCGACAACGCCGCGCGCGTGATCGTCAAGGAAGGGACCGGCGACATTTATTTTTACGTTCCGAATTTCAATCCCAACAACGAAGCATCGGTCCTTCAGTGGGTCACCGATCCCGACCAGTACGGCACTTCGGCCGGCTACACCAAGCGTTATTTCCGGGTACCGGCGGGCGAAACGGTGGCGGAAGGCCGGTATCAGGGATTCTATTCCGCTTCCGCGCTCAAGCTCGATCTGGGGGCGATCTACGACGCGGGCAATATCCTCAGCCTGAGCCTGGCAATGGAGAACGTCAACGGCGCGTCGCTCGATTTTAAAGGCTCGGGACGGGTGGCTTACGTCACTTCCCGCATCAACACCAACGAAAGCGGCAGTGTCATCGATCCGGCCGGAGGCAGTTTCAACTTTTTCTCCGATACTTTCAGCACCCCTTCCGGCGTGCCCGATAACCTGGGAATGCTGGGCGATGTCCCGGTCACGCTGCCGCAGCGGACCCGGATCGGCGCCGCCCTCCGTAAACCATTCCTGATCGCGCTCGATTATGAAATGCAGAACAATCCGATCTCATTCCAATACCAGGATGCGAACCAGAACTACGTCACCGCCAACATCGGCGACATCAGATTCCTGCGCGGCGCGTTCGAGACGCAGCTTTTTGTCCTGCCGGTCTGGTTCCGGGGCGGCCTTACCGCCATGCTCAAGCCGACGCTCGGCGGAGCGGTCGACCAGAAAACCGTCGATTCGTTCGACAAGGCCTTTAAGTTCGGCCTGCTCCCGATGAAACTGGACCTTGGTTCCAACATCGGGCTCTCCGGCTACGAACTGGGCGGAGCGTTCGGGATCAACCTGCTGCCGTTCATTTACGCGCTTGAGCTCGACACGCTCAACTCCGACTTCAGCCGGATCAACTATTCCAGCATTTATCTAAAGAAGGACTGGTGGAAGGTGACCTATTCGTCGGTGCTCGATCCCGGCTCCACCGCCGTCGCTTATTCCGGTCTCTCGAGCAGCGACAAGGGCAACCTGGATTTCGGTAAGGTCATGTCGGTGCTGAAGTTCGTCGATACGCTGACTATCAGTTTCCAGTTCTAATAATGGCGAAAGGCAGAAGGTAAAAAGGATGAGAATAAAAATCGTCTGGGCCCTGATGGGATTGATCTTACTGGCGGGGGCGCACGCCGCGGGCGCGGTCGTCATTAACAACGACGAGGTCTCCACCGTCACCGACACCACCGCCATCATCACCTGGAAGACCGATCTTCCCTCCGATACGCGGGTCTACGCGGGGATCGGGTACATCGATCCGGCCAGCCCTAAATATTCCTCCGCCGAATCGGCGACCTGCCATTATGCCGTCCTGACCGGACTGTCTTCCGGAACGACGTACCATTATTATCTGGCCAGCGGCACGGGGGATACGTCGTCGACGGAAGGGACGTTCACCACTCTCATCCCGCCTTCTGGCAATTACCTTTTCAGCTTCGCCACCATCAACGATAGCCAATACGCCGACGGCAAGCTCGATACCGTGGGCGCGCGCGGAAGACCGTACTCCAAGAGCGCGCAGATACTGGACGCCATGGTGCAGGCCGTAAACCGCATTTCCCAGTACGATCCGTCCGTGACCGGCGGCGCGGAATTCACCATCCTCAAGGGGGATCAGATCGAGGACTCGGTCGCTGTCGGGGATCTTTATTTCCCTTACGGCGACGACGTGTTCAATGTCGAAGGATCGCCGAAATACGCGGGGCAGGAAAGCGTGCGGCAGAAGCTCAACCGGTTGACGCACAATAACATCTACCCCATCCCCGGCAACCATGACAAGATCAGCTCCTATACGAGTGGCAACTGGGTTACGGCGAACTTGGGAAAACTTTATCCGGCAATGGCCGCGACCGATCCGGCGGCCGATTCCGACTTCAATTACTCTTTCGTCGCGCACGGCTGCCGTTTCATCATGCTCGATTCGATGCGCAGCTCCGACGGCAAGGCTTCGGTGGAAGCCGGCTACCTGTCGGGCCAGCTCTCGGCGGCGCAGACCGCGGGACAAAAATGTTTCATCTTCCTCCACCATCCGGTGACCGACATCCGGAGCGAGCACATCCCCGATGACGTGATCAAGGAGGTCAGCGGCGGAACGCTCGATTACGATAAGATCCAGATCATGAACACGGCCGAGGTACAATCATTGATCTCTCAATACCAGAACGTGATCGCCGGGGTCTTTTGCGGCCATATCCATGACAACCATTACAGCGAGCTGTCCGGCGTGCCGTGCGTCCGCACTTCGGCCGGCATCCAGTTCCCCACCACGTTCAACATCTACAAGGTATATACGAACGGCTTCATGCAGTCGTCGTACAAGGTCCCCTACTGGACCGAGGTCGCCCGCGACACCGTTAAGCCGCAATCGGGTTACAGCGATATTTACTGGGAGCAGTTCGCGCTCGGGCCGGTATCGGCGCGCAACTTTTCGCACACCCTGGCTTCCGCCGCGCCCCAGGTTGATATTTCAAAGTCCTCGCCGGCCAACGGCAGCGCCGGCGTCCCGCTCAACGAAAGCGTGCGGATCGTCTTTACCAAAGCGATGAGCCCGGCCGACGCCCAGAACGCCCTCACCTGGTCGCAGACCGTGTCGGTGGCCAATTTTCAATGGAGCCAGGGTAACACGGTGCTTACGGTCAACCACATGCCTTTTGTCTCCAGTACGAACTATACGGTAACGATCGGGACCGGGGCGCGCGACGCTTCCGGCACGGCGATGGCGCAGGCGTACGCTTTTACCTTCACCACCGGCACTTCAAGTTACAGCTCCGCGCCGACCGGCGCCTTCGACCGTTTCCCGAACGATGTCACCACCGACAACCAGCCGGTCATCACCGGTATCGCGACCGATACCACCTCCGCGATCGTTAGCATCGAATGCTCGATCGACGGCGGAGCGTTTTCCGCCGCCTCTCCCATCGGCGGGGCGATCAACGCGCTCACCGAAAAATTCGCCTGGGTCCCGCCGCTCCCGCTCACCCGCGGAGTGGTTTCCCACGAAGCAGCGGTGCGCTGCCGCAACGCCGCCGGCAATACCGGCAGCAATTCGACCTACCGCTTCTACGTGATCGGGGACCGGCCGGAGATCGGGCTGCAGTCGCTCGGCACCGCCATCATCAACGGCGACAAGATCGCCCGCAACCCTTCGTTCGGGATAACCGTCATCAGCAATAAAGTACCGGTCACAGCTAAAAGTTACCTCAAGGACCAGGGGACCGGTAACGTGACCATTACCGGACTGACCCTGTCGGCCGATCCGTCCAACAGTTACCTGCTCGGCGGTAATTATTCGCCCACCCTTTCCGATGGCATTTATACGGTACGGATCGAAGCGGCCGACAGCAGCGGACGGATCACTTCCCGCGAAGTGGTGGACCTCGCGGTCCAGACCGGCGCCGACCTGGCGATCCAGGGAACGCCGCTCAATTTTCCCAACCCGTTCGATCCCGATAACGGACCGACCAGCATCGCCTATACTCTTTCCAAATCGGCCGACATCACTTTGAATATTTACGACCTGATGGGCGGACTGGTGGTGAAGAAAAACTTCGGCGCGAACTCGGAAGGCGGCAAAGCGGGCTACAACGAAGCAAGCTGGGACGGGAAGGACAACGGCGGGCACCCGGTCGGCAACGGGCTGTATATCTATCTGATCATCGGCAACGGCAATGTGCTGGGCAAAGGTAAAATAACGGTGCTGAAATGAAGGGATTTGAGGGAATTATGGGAGCAGGAAGGATCATAAAGGATATTAAAATAAGTCTCTCCTTATCCCTCCTGCTCCTTATGGTCCTTCTTATCCCTCTTGCTCTTCCAATGGCTGCGAACGCGGATCCCGGGACCGCGGTCGATATCAGCCGGACCATTTACAGCGGGCGCATCATGGGGATGGGAGGTGCGCATGTAGGGCTTTCGAATGACGGCGAAGGGATGTTCACCAATCCATCCGGCCTGGCCGATCTGGAATTCCCGCAGGTAACGGGCCTGGCCCGCAATCTGATGCTCGACCAGACCGCCTATTCGGTCGGCAGTGTAGCGGTCCCGACCGATTGGGGAACGCTGGGGATCGGTTATGTCGGCGCGCAGACCGGCGGTTCGCTCCCCACCGCGCGCGACCCCGGCACCGGCCGCGTCGTCGTCGATCCTTCGCTCGAGGCGCTGAGCCAGAGCAGCAGCGTCATCCTGCTTTCATACGCGCAACAGATACCGTGGAACAATGTATCTTTGGGCGGCAACTTAAAATTCTTCAATCAAAGCATAAACGGCGGCGGACAGTTCAGCCACGCCACCGCCATGGGGATCGATCTTTCCGCCTCGTACCGCCCGTTAAGGTTCCTCAACCTGGGGGCCAACCTCCAGAATTTCCTGGGGAGCGGAATGAGCTGGGATTACGGGTCCGAAAAGCTGGGCGGATATTACAAGTTCGGCGCCGCCCTCAACCTGTACGGGCCCGATACCAGGGAAGCGTTCATGCAGATGGACCAGCCGGTGGTGGCGGACCTCGACCTTGACCTGCCGCATGATGTCGCGGGCGGTACGGCCGCGGTCCATGCCGGACTGGAATGGACCCCCATCAAGATGCTCGCCCTTCGCGCCGGCTTGGGACAGGAGAACGGCGAGACCGGGTTCACCTTCGGGGCGGGATTGAAGAACAGCGCTTTCCGTTTTGATTATGCTTATGCGCCGCGGCCTGGCATCCCCGGGGATACTCCCCATTACTTCTCGCTCTCTTATGTCGGTGACCGG
>DATJPS010000009.1:0-9120 GCA_035506255.1 Candidatus Omnitrophota bacterium
AGTGAATTTGACCAGAGGCGATTTGGAGTAGTACTTGCGGTCATCCGGGCAAGGGGAGTCTCCGTCCTCGTCCTCGCCGGCGATCTTGACATAAGCCAGGATAGGGATAAGGTTTATTGAATAATCGGTCTCGCCGCGGCGAACAGAAAAGAGGCGAGGGCCAAAACCAAGGGCGAACTCATATACGAGAATCCCGTTCTTTTTGGCGACGATAAAATGACCAAGCTCGTGGACAAGCGCGACTATAGTAAAGACAATGACGAAAGAAACGATGGATATCAACATGCTGTTTTTTCTACCTCCTCGACTATTTTAATGACGGGAAGAGAATCGGCCCCTGGAACCCTGGGGCATTTGCCTTTGTCTATGGCATGCAGGAAATCCTTAAGCTCAAGCGTAAGCTGGTCCTCTGGTTCAATCTCGATCGCGACTTTATCCGTTATTTTATCAAATCCTCGGCAATAAAGCCGCTTGTTCAAAAGGTCCGCTTCATAGATCCCCTTGTCAGTTGTGACCGTCACGGTGCGGAGCTTGTCGGAATTGATCCGGCTTGCCTCAATCTTGGCGATCAAACCATCTTTAAAATATAAGGTGACAAAGCACTGGTCAAGCCGGTCGGTGCGTACTTTGGCGCCGGCGGCCTTTACCGAATCGACATCGGAGCGGGAAAGGGCCAGCGCCAGGTCAACATCGTGGAGCATCATGTCCTGGACCACGCTGGCGTCTGAGATCCTGGCCGGAAAGGGGCTAAGGCGCTTTAGCTCAAGCCCTAAAATAAATTCGTGCTTAACGATGGAATGGAGCTTTTTAAAGGCGGGGTTGAAGCGTTCGATCATCCCTACCGCAAGGACAAGTTTTTTTTGAGCGGCAATAGAAACCAGAGATTCGGAATCGGCAAGGGTGGGGACCATCGGCTTTTCGGCCAGTACATGAATGCCGCGGCCCAGGCATTGAGATATGACAGAATAATGAGTTGAGGTGGGAGTAACGACGCTAACCGCTTCTACGGACGAAAGTAGGGAGTCAATATTATCAAAAGCTGGGCAATGATATTTTTCGGACATCTGAACAGCTCGTTCGGGAACACTTTCATAAAATCCGATCAGCTTTGCCTCTTTTAGCGTAGAATAAATGCGAAGATGGTTTTCGCCCATCGAACCAACGCCGATGACCCCGACTTTAATTTTTGCCATAAAAGGATCTGATAGCAAAACATACTTCCCGGATCTCATCCTCGGAGAGCTCCGGGAAGATGGGAAGAGAAAGGACCTGGTCCTGGGCCTTTTCAGATTCGGGGAAATCCCCTTTGTGATGCCCTAGCTCGGCGAACGCAGCTTGTAGATGAAGCGAAAGCGGGTAATAGACCATCGCCCCTATTCCTTTGGTCTTTAGGAATTCGAATAGTTCGTCTCGGTCTTTTGGCCGGATGGTGAACTGGTTGAAAACATGCAGGGAATCAGGAAGTTCATATGGACAAGTAATCTCAGGAATGTCTTTTAATAATTTTTTATAAAGATTAGCGTTGTGACGACGCTTCCGGGTCCATTCATCAAGGTATTTGAAACGGACAAGTAGTATGGCCGCCTGTAGGGCATCTAGGCGACTATTATAACCGATAATATCGTAATGATAGGTCTTGCGGCTGCCGATAGCGCGAAAAACGCGAATAGTATCAGCAATTTTATCATCGTTGGTCGTAATAAGCCCGCCATCGCCAAAACAGCCAAGGTTTTTTGTCGGGAAGAAGGAGAAGCAGCCGCAAGCTCCAAAAGACCCGACTTTCTGTTGATGATATTCAGCGCCAATAGCTTGAGCGCAATCTTCAATGATCGGGATAGAAAGATCTTTTGACAATTTTAACAATGGGTCAAAATTAACAGATTGACCATAGAGGTGTACAGGAATGATCGCCTTGGTCTTTTTAGTAATCTTCTTTTTGATCTGAAGAGGATCAAGATTATAGGTATTTGGCTCTATATCAACAAATACTGGCTTGGCGCCGCAATAATAAATAGCATCAATGGTAGCGACAAAAGTAAACGGAGTTGTAATAACTTCATCCCCCGGATTTATATTGATACCGCGCAAAGCAAGATGAAGCGCATCGGTGCCTGAGGCAACGCCGATCGCATGCTTGCAGCCGATGTAATCAGCGGCATGCTTTTCTAATGCAGCGACATTTGGGCCAAGAATAAAAGCGCCGGAATCGATAACGGAATCGATGGCGCTGGACAGTTCGAGTTTAATGGAAGCGATCTGACGCTTTAGATCAAAAAAGGGAACTGACATAGAGAACTTATTATATCATCAAGAAGAATAATCGTAAAGAAAACGAAACTCAAAGGATCAGGCCAGGAGAACGGAAATGCGTTCAGCAGCACGGCGAATAACACCGGATGAGCCAAGATGAGAGCGGAGAGAACAAAAGGAATTACGGATATTTTCAATGCGGGAGGGATCGGAAAGCATAGAGATGGACTCAGAAGAGATATTTACGGAAGAAGCATTTCCCATAATAAGCTCGGGAACAACGAGTTTATCAAGAAGAAGATTAGGCATACTGAAATATTTTAATTTGCGATCGATCTTTAAAAGATATTTGCCGATAAGATAAGAAATGGCGGAAAGCTTGTAGATCATAAGATTGGGGACGCCGAGAATGGAAGCCTCAAGGTTAATGGTGCCAGAAGCGCAAATGGCAAGATCGGAAATCGAAAGAATGTCGTAAGTACCGCCGGGAAAAACATCAGCCTTGCGGGAAGCGGCGTGCTCTTTAAAATAATCAAGATAGAAAGGGGCAGAGGCGGGGATCAAAAAACGGGCGGAGGGGAAAGCGCGGCGAATAATATCGGCAGAATCAAGGAGGAGAGGAAATAGACCGAAGACCTCCTGCTTCCGGCTTCCAGGACAAAGAGAAATGACCGGGAAAGGCGACTTGGTATCGCCAAGATATTTTAACCGCGCATCATCCGGTGAGAGAGAAGGCTTTACGATATCGATAAGTGGATGACCGGAATAAAACACGTTGGCGCCCGCAGAAAGATAGGCATTATATTCGGGCTCAAAAATAGCGATGATAAGATCAAGAGAATCGGCGATCTTTTTTACGCCGGCAGGGGATCCCCACAGCCACTCCTGCGGAGAGAGGTAGTAAACGGTTTTTATGCCGAGCTTTCGCGCAGCGAGCGCGAGCGGAACATTGATCCCCTGGGAATCGACTAGTATCAACAGATCGGGACGATCGGCATTGAGAAAGGAAACAAGTTTTCTGAAAGAAAAATAGATGGGTATCGCATTGGGAATGGCTTCCAGTATGCCGATCGTGCCGCGGCGGGAGATATCGATCCTGACATCAACCCCGACAGAGCGGAGACGGTCTGACCCCATGCCGAAAAAAATGGAATCCGGAATAAGCTTGCGGAGCTCATTTACAAGATAGGAAGCATGGACATCGCCGGAGACCTCTCCGGCGGAAAGCATGATCTTGGCCATAGGCGGGGGATCAGATCCCCAATTCAGGGAGGTCCGGGAAGATTAGGTCTTCCTCGATCTCTTCAAGTGAGACTTTTTTGGAAACACCACGCTTGCTTTCTTTTTCGAGGAATGAGACAAGATGATTGATCTCGTCCAGCGGACGCAAGCGCTTTTTGAGCTCGTCGACGATCTTCTCGGTGGATTGTTTGGTATCGTAGATTATCTTGAAAGCTTTTTTGATCTCTGCGATCGCCTCGAGAGAAATCCCCTTACGCTGAAGGCCGATCAGATTGACGCTTTTGGCCTCGGCCGGATTCCCTTCAACAAGCATGAACGGGGGGATGTCCTGCACGACCTTGGACTGGGCCCCGATCATGGCCAAACGACCGATGCGCACGAATTGGTGCACGCCGGCCATTCCGCCGATTATCGCCTGGTCCTCGATGACCGTATGGCCGGCAAGACCGCAATATCCGCCGACTATCACATGGTTGCCGATCTTGCAATTGTGAGGGATATGGGCATGGACCATGATAAAATTATCATTGCCGATCTCGGTGGACGATCCTTCACCATAAGCGAGATGGATGGATGCGAATTCACGGATCACGTTCCGGTCGCCGATAATGACGAAGGATTTTTCACCTTTATACCTGATATCCTGCGGCGCGGCACCGATCGAGACCGATTGATAGATACGATTGTCCCGTCCGATCTTGGTCCAGCGGTTAATGACGACATCAGGGCCGATCGTAGTTCCGTCCCCGATCTCCACCTCCGGACCGATAACGACATTGGGGCCGACTTTTACTCCATTGCCGAGGATCGCGGTCGGGTGGATAACTGCGGATGGGTGGACTTGGGCGCCTTTAACCCCGCCCCCCTGTTCGACCAGGGAAAAGGTAAACTCTCCCTCGCAGACCAACTCTTCCTCGACCGTCGCTTTCCCTTTCATCTTGCCTAGACCGCGCTTGAACCATAGAACATCGACCTCGATCTTAAGCTGGTCGCCGGGAACGACCGGGCGGCGGAAACGGACATTGTCTATGCCGGCAAAAAATACGATCTTGCCAAGAGAAGAAGGCTGACGAAGCGCCATGACCGCTCCGACCTGGGCAATCGCCTCGACGATCAAAACGCCGGGCATGACCGGTTGTCCGGGAAAATGCCCCTGGAAAAAGTACTCGTTCATCGTAACATTCTTTATCGCCACCGCTCTTTTCCCTTCCTCCAGCTCCAATAAACGGTCGACGAGAAGAAAAGGATAGCGGTGGGGAATGGTCTTTAAGATTTCTTGTATATCTATCATATCTCGAGCAGCCTCCTTGCAAGTTCGATGTTCAGTTTGTGGCCGGACTTTACGGCAATGATCTCTCCCTCGATCGAACAGGAAACCAGGGAAAGATCCCCGATCAGGTCGAGCACTTTATGCCTGACCGGTTCGTCTGGAAACCGGGCGGGATTCACATAGCCGTTCTGCCCGATGGCCAGAGAATTATTAAACGACGCTCCTTTGGCCAGTCCTTCTTTTTTTAAGCTTTCCAGCTCTTCGATCAGCCCGAATGTCCGCGCGGGCGCGATGGCCCCCTCAAAATCGCCGGTATAGGCGAATTCCTGGCGGCCAATATAGGGAAATTCTATCATAAAATGGACCTTAAAGCCACGATAGGGAAGAACAGTAAGAGAGGCCGACTTATCTTTAACGGATATTTTTTGGGCGACCTTGATAACGGGAACGCGAAATTCCTGTTCTACGATAGAAGCTTTTTTAAGCGCTTGCAAGAATGGTAGCGCACTGCCATCCAGGATCGGAGGTTCGGGGGAGCTGAGTTCAATCTCCAGATTCGTGATCCCCAGACCGCATGCTGCCGCCAGAATATGCTCGACCACATGCAGGCCGGAAAGCGAGGTCCCGCGCCTCGTGCCGGTAACCGAAGCGAGATTGGCGGGTATCTTTTCTCCGTTGAGGATAAAATAGATCCCGCAGTCAGGTTTTGCGGGGCGGAAATGGGCGACGCAAGGAACGCCCGAATGAATGCCGATCCCTTCGAGAACAAACTCCCGACCAATGGTCTTTTGCTTATCTCGGCTCGGGGCGCTTGATCGGGACATTGGTTTTGTCTCCATACAGTTTATAGAAGGAGCGGATGGTCTCCTCTTTCAATACGTTGCCCTTGGCATCTTTTACCGTCCTTACCAACGTGGTCCGGAACGGACGGTCGGAATCCAGCACTTCCTTTAAAGAAGCGGGGCGGTATGAGCCATTTTCATCGAGAAGGTATATAGAAGGATTGGAGAATTCCACGGTTTTTCCCGTAGGGGTCCCGTATATTCGGAACGACAATTTTCGATTGGTGGCCAAAGCCTTTAAAAGGATCGGATGGCCGGTATTATTCTTGAACTTGAAATCGACCTGACCGGGGTAGACGGTGGCGTCCCGTCCCAAGGGATAGATATTGAAATAAAAGGAATGATTGCGGCGGGAAAGAACATCAAGATCGGCGAGAGCCACCGTATTATACAAGGTCGTCCCGATCTGGCAAGTCCCGCCGCCAAGCTCCGGGACCAACTCACCGCCTGTGATGACATATGCCTCTTTAAACCCGCGCTCCTCCGAAAAATCGCCAATGATATCGAGCAATGAAAAGACTTCGTTGGACAGCAGGAGGGTATTGTTGATCCAGGAAGCGATAAGTTTAATATTGTGGATCCGGTTGGGCGAATCGTGCGCGCCGTAATAGGTGGTGAACGCGGAAAGCCGGTAAACGGGAGGGGCGGCGCGAAGTATGGCCTCCGCCACCTTTGGCTTGCCGTAGTAATCGATCGCAAGCGGGATAACGGTCTCCCCCTTTAGTAACCGCTTTTTTGCGTTGGCGAGAGATTCATCGGACAGCAGCTTACGTGCCGGACGGTCCGGGGTGATGTGATAGCCGCCGGTCTCCTCGTTCAGGATAATGGCGGAATCCATAGCGGGGGTGTCTATCTTTTGAGATAGGTCCGCCAGCGCCTGCCGAGTAAAATCGTCATCAGGGGCAAAGCTGGCAGGCAAGATGATCGTCTCGCGCGAAAGCCGCTTATTAAGGTCGCGAATATAGTTCTCTTTATGAGTGAGGTCAAAAGCGTTGTCCACGGTCTCGGCCGGAAGGACATGGATCCCTAGTTCCTGCGGTAAATAAGAAAAGCTTTCCGCCGAATTGGCTGGGTTGCGGAAAGTGACATCACGTATAAAGGCGGAGATGGGCGCATTGCTGATCTTTTCGACCGCTTCGTCGCGGCTGAGCTGAGAAACGTCGACCGCGCCGATGAACGTTCCATTGGGAAAAGAGTTCTTGATCCGGAAGTAATCGGCGAACAAAAAAATTGCAGCTACCAGCAATGAGATTGCGGCAGCTGCAATTAATAGCCTTAAGGATATGCGGGAAAAGTTATTCAATAATCTTGGCGACCGCTCCCGCTCCTACTGTATGTCCGCCCTCGCGGATCGCGAAGCGTACCCCTTCCTCGATCGCGACGTCGGTGATCAGTTCCACGCCCATGGTGATATTGTCGCCGGGCATGACCATTTCCACTTTATCGGGAAGCTTGATCTCTCCGGTTACATCGGTGGTCTGGATAAAGAACTGCGGCTTGTATCCCGGGAAGAACGGCGTATGACGGCCCCCTTCTTCCTTGGTCAAAACATAGACCTGGGCATCGAACTTCTTGTGCGGCTTGATCGATCCCGGCTTGGCGACGACCATTCCGCGCTTGAGTTCTTCTTTTTCGATGCCGCGGAGGAGCAGGCCGACGTTGTCGCCTGCGATCGCTTCGTCCATGGTCTTGCGGAACATCTCGACCCCAGTCACGACCGATTTTTTATGTGCGCCGAGCCCGATGATCTCGACCTCGTCATTGACATGGACTTTGCCTCGGCCGATACGTCCGGTGCCGACGGTGCCGCGACCGGTAATGGTGAAAACGTCCTCGATCGGCATCAGGAACGGCTTATCGACCGGCCTCTGAGGCTCGGGGATGTAGGTGTCTAACGCGTCCATCAGTTCCTGGATGCACTTGGTGGCGGCGGGATCGGTCGGATTCTCCATCGCCTTGAGCGCGGAGCCGCGGATGAACGGGATCTTATCGCCCGGGAACTCGTACTTCTTGAGAAGGTCCTTGGTCTCGACTTCGACCAGGTCAATCAGCTCTTTGTCGTCGACCATGTCGCACTTGTTGAGGAATACAACGATGTAAGGAACGTTGACCTGGCGTGCCAGCAGGATGTGTTCACGGGTCTGGGGCATGGGGCCGTCGGCGGCGGATACCACCAGGATCGCGCCGTCCATCTGCGCCGCGCCGATGACCATGTTCTTCACATAGTCCGCGTGGCCGGGGCAGTCGATGTGGGCGTAATGCCTTTTATCGGTCTCATATTCCACATGGGCGATGGCGATGGTGATGCCGCGGGCTTTTTCTTCCGGCGCGGAATCGATCTCATCGAACTTTTTCGCTTTAGCAAGGCCTTTGTTGGCCAAATAAGTAGTTATCGCCGAGGTTAGTGTGGTCTTCCCGTGATCGACGTGACCGATGGTCCCTACGTTAAGATGGGGCTTTTTCCTTTCGAACTTCTCTCTTGCCATAAATTTGTCCTCCTTCGAAATTAGCGACAGTCCTAATTTTACCTTATGCGGTGCTCCAGTGTCAAGCATAGATAAACAAAAAAGCCCGCGAGCGGGATCGAACCGCTGACCTCGTCCTTACCAAGGACGTGCTCTACCAACTGAGCTACACGGGCATTGGCGCAGGATATAAGTATATCAGAAGATCGGAAGATCAGACAAGCTCGGACTTCTTGAAGATGGGGTCAAAATCGTATTTGATCAGCGCTTCCCGGGCCCCTTCTTCCCGGTCGACCACGCTGATAACCTTTACCACTTTGGCCCCGGCCGCCTCGACCGCCTCGATCGCTTGGAGCGCGGAGGCTCCTGAAGTCGCCACATCCTCTACCACCACCGCGTTCCAACCGGCCTCAAGCAGCCCTTCGATCTTCTGTTTCGTCCCATGCTCTTTTTCTTTTTTACGGACGATAAAGCCCGGTATGTCGCTGAGCGCGACCACGGTGGAAGTGATCGGGTCCGCCCCAAGGGTCAATCCGCCAATGGCATCCACTTTAATGCCCTTTAATTTTTCAAGGATTATCTTGCCGATCAGTTTGGCGCCCTCGGGGTGCAAGGTTATCTTACGGCAATCGATATAAAGATTGCTTTTTTTGCCGGAAGAGAGAACGAATTCCCCGGTCTTGACCGCGCCGACATCGAACAGTAGCTTTTTAAGTTTTTCTTTCATTTAAATCGATTTTATCAAATTGACAGCCCGGGAACAAGTAACTATAATTGCGGCAAATGCGTCGCGCAGCGATTTTCTTCCTGTTATTTTTTCTGCTGTCCCCGATCCGGGCGTTTGCCACCCTTACCGTTACCGTGACCAATTGTGCGGGTGACCGTTCCATTGCCGGTTCTTTGCCCTGGGCCCTTGATGCGGGCCGGACCGAGCCAACCATCATTGATTTTGACATCCCGTCCGCGGAAGCGGGCTTCACGACCGAGGCAGGGATAAGCTTCTGGAGGATAAAGCCGAAAGAGAAAATGTCTCTTATCGGTAACTGGATCG
>DATJPS010000010.1:0-4062 GCA_035506255.1 Candidatus Omnitrophota bacterium
AATATTTTAGTAACGCAACGTTCTCAATGTGCGGAGTGTGGGGGAACATATCAAGCGGCTGGCAAGAAACGATCTTGTATCCGTACTCTTTCAATATCCCGATGTCATGTTCCTGGGTCGACGGATTGCATGATACGTAAACGATCGTCCGCGGCCGCACCTCACCCAGCTTCTTTAATATTTTTTTGTTGACCCCCGGCCGCGGCGGGTCCATGATCACAGTGTCATAATCGTGCGACAGGTTGCCGATCACGTCCTCCACCCTTCCCGCCACTGCAGAGTAGTTACCGATCCCGTTCAGTTCCGCGTTGGAGCGGGACAGCTCTACCGCGTCGGCATTCTCCTCCACCCCGATCACCTTTTTGGCCCGGCCGGCCAGGTACAGACCGAAACTGCCGGTGCCGGAATAAAGATCGAGAATGGAGCCAACCTCTTCTTTCTCCAATAGATCGCCGACGGTCGTGAGTAAACGCTCCGCCTGGCGGGTATTGGTCTGGAAGAACGATTGGACCGGTACCCGGAACTTTATACCGTTGAGCGATTCCATCAAATGGTCGGCGCCGCAGCTCTTCTGGATATCCCCGACCGAGCGATCGGCGGGAGAAAGATTAATGCTCCAGGTCACGCCCGAGATGGCGTCCTTCAGTTCGGCGTAAAGGTCGTCGACCGGGAAAGTCCCTTTATCGGAAGTAAGGATATTTAAAACAATGTTATTTATATTCTTTCCCTCCCGGACCACCGCGTGGCGCATTATGCCGGTCCAGTAGCTTTCCAGATTCCTTTCCGATACGAATTTTTTGATCCGGAGCAGGATCGTGTTGCTCGCGTCTGACATCAGCCAGCATTTTTCGATATCCACCACTGTCGCTTTGCCGTTCTTGAGCCCGAGCGTGAATCCCGGGCCGAAGGCGAAATCCATCCGGTTGCGGTAAAAGAAGATCTCCGGCGACGGGATGATCCGGCTGACTTCGCCGAAAAGGGAGCGGACCCGGCTTTCTTTCAGCGCCAATTGCGATTCGTACTTCATACCCTGCCAGAGGCAGCCGCCACACTCGCCGAAATGCTTGCAGGAAGCGGGCTGACGCAGCAGCGAAGGGGTGACAAGCGAAAGCATGCGGCCGGTCTTCTTTTTTTTGCTCGTCATTTCGGCCTCGATCACGTCCCCCGGATAAGCAAGTGGAATAAAGAGGTCTCCCCCTATCCCTTTTCCTTTTTCGTCAACGTCCTTTATTTCGATCTTGATCGCCATATCCGCTATTTTACCATTAATTGAAACTATACTCGATTTTTAACGATATATATAAGGAAAACATGTCATACAATCTAACACCGGTCAGGGTCGCCAGTATCGAAATGTCATTCCGCCTGCAAGGGCGGTTCTTCGACCGCATGTTCCCCGGGGCGATAACGACCTTAAGGGACCGAGCGGTCCTGCCGAGCGGAGCCCGGGCGCTTGACAGTCAGGATGGATTTTTCTTGCGGGGGCAGGTATTGCTTCCCGGGTCCGTCGCGTTCTTCGATCCGCAAAGCCGGCTGCTCATAACCGACCGGGCCCGGCTCGATTCCCTCCCGCATATCTTACAGGACCGGTTCGTTCCTACCGAGGTATTAGAGAGCCGCAGCCATCGCGCCCGCTTTTTCGTGGCCGATAACGGGGCGACCTTTGAGTTCAAGGGGCTGACTCCCAGGCACTTCAATCTCTTAAAGCTTAATCCCAATTCGAACCAGCCGAAAGGCCTTTTCGGTTCGGATTACGCCCGGAACGAACATATCGGTCTTGACCTGATCGGCGGCGTCTCTGCCGGGGTCAACGAGCTGGGCGGATGGTTCGGCGACCTTAACGGCTTTTCCCAGCTTATGCGCGCCAGCGCCCCGGGGGAAAGGTTCTATCCGTGGATGAGGATGGACGACACGATCTCGGCCATTCAGCTGCTGGCGGAGCTGGAGGGCAAGCCCCTCGAAACTTTCCTTTTCGAATCGCACTTCCGCCTCGGCCGGCAATTAAGGCAATTCCACCAGGCGGGGCTTACGCTGTGCAACCCGTTCCGCAATGGGACCGCTCCGAACGAACCTTTCTTTTCGTCCCTCCATTCAGGGAACGTAGAGCCGCACGGGAACCTGATCGATCTTGAGGGGATGCGGTCATTTTCGGATGCGGCGGAAGCGTTCAATTATTATACCGATAACGGAACGGTCCTGCCGAAGCAGCTCACACCCAGGTTCATGGAAAGGCTGAGCCGGCATCCGTTCTCTTTCGTCTGCCGCGTCGCCGATCTGCACCGTTACCTTGAAAGCCGGAACAACCTGGAAAGGTCCCTGTTCAAATCTACCTTTTCGCCTTCCGGCCGGCACCGGTTATTCCAGCGCATTCTATCCGGCATGATACACGGTTATTACCGGGAAGAGATGGAGAAGGATGCGACCCTGGCCAAAGATACTGATAATTTCTTAGATAACATGATCAAGTTCATGACGGATTCAAGATATACTTGCCTGCGATTCGCCACGCTTTTCAGAATATTCGAGGAAGTGGAAGGACAGACCCGGCCGGAGCTGGGCTGAACTTCAGGCGACCGTTCTTTTAAGCAGGGATTCGAACCCGGGGAAAGAAGTTTCCACGCAATCAGCATTCTCGATCACCGTCTCTCCCTCCGCCGCCAGCGCCGCCACCGCCAATGCCATCGCCACCCGGTGGTCGCCGTAGCTCGTGACCTTGGCGCCGTTAAGTTTTACCGGCCCTTCGATCACCATACCGTCCTCTTTCTCCTCGATCTTCGCCCCCATCTTCCTCAGCTCGGACGAAATGGTCTTGATCCGGTCCGATTCTTTGACGCGAAGCTCTTTGGCATCTTTGATGATGGTCTTCCCCTTGGCCTGCGTCGCCAGCACCGCGATCACCGGTATCTCGTCGATCAGCCTGGGGATCAGTTCCCCGCCTATTTCAATGCCTTTTAATTTTCGGATCTCGGATCTAGGATTTCGGATTTTAATGTCGGCTCGCGGCTCTTCGGACATTATCCTTTCGTTCACGACCTCGAGCTTGCCGCCCATCCGGCGGATCACTTCGATGATACCGTCGCGGGTGGGATTGACGCCGGCGTCGCGGATAAGGAGGTCGGCTTCCGGCACGATCTGGCCGGCGACCAGGAAATAAGCGGCGGAAGAGATATCACCGGGAACGTCGACCTCGCTGCCGTTCAAATCCGCCGGTCCGCGGACGGAGATCGAATCTTCCCGAATCTCGATGTCGGCGCCGAAATACGAGAGCATCCTTTCGGTATGGTCGCGCGACGCCATCGGCTCTATCACCGTCGTCTCCCCGTCGGCATAGAGCCCCGCCAGCAGGACGCACGATTTGACCTGCGCGGAAGCGACCGGCAGTTCGTATTCGGTCGGTCTTAATTTATTTCCAGTTATCTTCAATGGTGGAAAAATTTCCTTCCCGCTCCCTCCTGCTCCCTCACTTTCCTCCCGACCCTCTATCCGGGCGCTCATGCGGAGTAGCGGCTCCGAGATCCGCTTCATCGGCCGCTTTTGGATCGATGCGTCGCCGGTGATTGCCGTTTCAAAATCCTGCCCGGCGAGAATGCCGGATATCAGACGGATAGTAGTGCCCGAATTCCCGACATCCAGTATGCCTTCCGGTTTGGCGAGCCCCTTCAACCCTTTCCCCTTTACAATAACATTCATAGTTCGGATTTCGGAATTCGGATTTCGGATCTCTATCTCGACTCCCATTTTCCTGAAACAATCGATCGTCGCCAGACAATCCTCCCCCATCAGGAAATTATTAATGATAGTTTCCCCGTTCGCGATCGCTCCCAGCATCACCGCTCGGTGGGAAACGGATTTGTCGCCGGGGACGGAAATTTCGCCTTTGATCGCGGGAGCGGACTTGAAAGTTAATGATTTCATTTTTCGAAGATCGGGTCCCGGAACTTTTTCGCTTTTTCCAGCTCTTCGCGGATCTTTTCGCCGTTCCCCTCTTTGATCAGCTTTTCGAGGTTGGAAAGGGACTTCTTGAACGAGGAGATCATCTTGAGCACCGCTTTTTTATTGGTG
>DATJPS010000011.1:0-9532 GCA_035506255.1 Candidatus Omnitrophota bacterium
GATTTATTCCCGGTGGTCAGCACCAGCCAGCCGAACTTATTGGAGTGCGCCATCAGGAGGTTCCCCCTGATCCGGGCCTGCAGGTTCTCTTCCGCGGTATCGGGAGCTTTCCCCGCAAAGCCGGAGGAAAGATCGTTCAGATATCGGGAATATATTTCCTTGATCGGGATCACCGAAAGATCGACACCCAGATTGCCCGCCACCGTTTTAGCGTCGTTATAGCTTTGGTCGGCGGTGAACTGCGAAGGCATGAATACGGCATGGACGCGGTCCTTCCCCAGCGCGTCCACCGCTATCGCCAGCGTCAGCGTGGAATCGATCCCGCCCGAAAGCCCCACCACCACCTCCCGGAACCCGTTCTTTTCGATATAATCCTTCGTGCCAAGCATAAGCGCCTTATATATTTCTTCTTCAAGGCCCATCCACCGATCCACCTTTCCGCCTTTATCAAGATCAAATACCAGTAATTCTTCTTGGTATTGTCCGGCGGAAGCGATCAGCTTCCCTTTCGGGTCGAATACCATGCTCCCGCCATCGAACACCAGTTCGTCCTGCCCGCCGACCAGGTTGACGTAAACCACATGGGCCTTCGTGCTCCGGGCCCGCTTCCTGAGCATCGCCTCGCGCGTTTTGATCTTTCCGATGTGATAAGGGGAAGCGTTGATGTTGAGGATCAGCTTAGCTCCCTTCCTCGCCTCTTCGCGATAGGGCCCCGATTCCACCCACAGGTCCTCGCAGATCCCGAGCCCGATCCGCGACCCTTTATAATTAACGACCGAAATCTTTTCCCCCTCGGAAAAATAGCGTTTTTCATCGAAGACGCTGTAGTTGGGGAGATTCATTTTGCGATAGATCTCTTTGATCTTACCGTCGGCCATGAACGCGCCGGCATTGTAAAGGCAGCCTCTTCCCTGATCGACAAATCCGATGTAAACGGCGATCCCTTTGGTGCCGGAGCAAACGGCCTTGATAGCTTTCAGGTTCTCCGCTGCGAATTGAGGTTTGAAGAGAAGATCTTCGGGCGGGTATCCGGTAACGGCAAGTTCGGGAAAAACGACCAGTTCGGCGCCCTCCTTTTTAGCCCGGCCGATAAGATCCAGGATCCTGCCGGTGTTACCCGCAAGGTCCCCGACCGTGCTGTTTATCTGGGCAAGGGCGATACGCATTTACAAAATTATAAATCGAAATATCCGGCTTTGCAATGAAATTATCCGCGGTTTTTTAAGAAAAACCGTTATGGGTAGCTTGAGCACCGAAAAATTGGTATACGGCGTCGGGATGCGCGGGAGCAGCTATCTGCTATTCCGCCCCAAAGCGCCGGGCGAAAGGAACATCTGGCGGCGGAACTTCATGGATGAAAGCCGGAAAGAGGTGGAGGTCGGGGGCCGGACGGTGAGCGTCTTTGGTTCGATCGATATCCCCGCATTCCTTTATCCGGTAAGGGCGAACGCCGTTCCATTCAACTCGTTCGGCCAGGCGAACAAGACGATAAACCTTCACTGGAGCAGCATAAGCAGCCGGAGGTTCAACCGCGACCTTGCCGACTTCCGGGAACATCTGGAAGATGTGTTTACCGCCGACCGGAGGATGGCGAGGTACGGAATATTCGGCCTGTATACGAACGATGCCACCAACGCTTCGCCTGAAGGCAAACCGCGGCTGCAGAGCGTCTTCACCCTCCTTCCCGGTCAGGCCGAACCGGGGGCCACGGTCATCCCGGTCATCGTCTCCAGCCTCAAGGCCCCCTGGAATATGGTCGACGGCCGGAAAAAGCTTACATACGAGAACTGGAAAGGACAGCACTGGGGGATCGACCTGGCCGCGTTGATCTTCGCCATCCGCACTTATTTCAAGAAAATGCCGGCGTCGTTCCCGGAAGAAGTTATCGCCGCCTGGCGGTTCCGGCTCGCGCTCCCCTCTTCCCAGCCCGCGAGGGAACTTTCCGGCGCAAAAAAGCGTGGCAACGGGCTTTCCGACCTGGCGGTCGATCTAAGGATGTTCGGGTTCGAGATCGACGATATCGACCTTGAACCGGCGCAGGTCTTCAGGAAAGAGATCATCTACAACATGCAGTTGGACGCGGAACAGGCTCAGGACATCACATCAGAATACCGCAATTGGATGAGCAGGATATTCGAGCCGGAAAAGAAAGGGAACTAACCCCCGACCCTACAGGTCCTCTGGATGATGAGTCAGCGGCGAATGGGCATGCACATGGATATCTTCATGATGCATATGTCCGTGTACATGTACGAGGTTGTTCTGTTGAAGAAGTTGCCGGTCCCCCAATATATCCGCCGGCTTTCCGGACGCGACGATCCTCCGGTCACGGTTGAACACATGGACCGTATCCGATATCTCCTCTACGATATGCAGATCATGCGTCGAAGTAATAATGGTCTTGCCTGAATTATTTTCCTTGATCAAAAGGTCAATGATATTCCTGGTGGTCAGAGGGTCTAGCCCCGCCGTCGGTTCGTCCAATATGATAACTTCCGGGTCCACGATCAGAGTGGATGCGAGCGCGACCTTACGCTTTTCACCAATGCTCAACTGGTGGGGCGATCGTTCCAGCAACTCCTCAATGCTCAATAACCCGATCAGTTCCTCGAAGCGGCGTTCGAACTTTACCTTGTCCAGCTCCAGCTGAACGGGTCCAAAAACGATATCCTCCCTGACGGTGGGACAGAACAGCTGGATATCGGGGTTCTGGAAGACCAGTCCGACCTTTTTCCTGAAATCGGCGGAGAAAAGATCGTCATTGAAAGCTTTTTCCGTCAATTCCCGGCCAAAGGCCCGGGCCTCTCCGCGGTCCGGAAAGATCAGCCCGTCCATGATGTGCAACAGCGTGGATTTGCCGCAGCCGTTAGCGCCAATGACCGATATCTTCTCCCCCTGCGACACCTCCATATTTATCCCGTTCAATGCCGGATACTTGGCAAGGTATGAATAGTGCGCGTCGATGATCTCAAATACTTTATTGCTCATGCATTCCCCTGTATCCCCTGGCGAGCATCGCCGCGTAAACCTGCTCGTTCATCTCGTACGATCGCATCCAGAGGTGAGCGATGTTCCAGGCTACCATCCTCTGCCCTTTTTTGTAATGAACGCGGGAGCCGACCCGGCTTTTGATCGCGGTGTAGGTCCTTTCTATGATCTCGATAAAAAGGAAGATGTACCGGTAGCACATCCCCATCGTCATCACATAGATCGCCGGGACCCGGAACGCCCTGATCGCTTTTAAAATTTCATAATGCCTGGTGGTAATGCTCAACAGCACGGCAAAAGAGACAGAAGCCAATACCCTTAGCACGAACATCCCCGCGCCAAGTAACCCCTGACGCGTTACTGTCAGATCGAGCCCGAACCATTTCACGCCGGCGATCGCTTCTCCCGGAGAAAAAACGCCAAAGACGGCCGGAACGGCGATGAACAAGGAAAATATCGGCACAAAGACCCAGGTCCGCTTGATAAAATATCCGATGTCGATCTTCGAGAGATACGCCATGGTCAGGCATACCGCGTATAAGCACAACAGAACGGGAATGCTCTTTACGGAAACACATAGAACGATCAGGGCAAGGAATATGACCAGTTTCAGCCTGGGGTCCAACGATTGCAATAAACCGTCTTTAAGGGCGTATTCGTCCGCGAATATGGATTCTTTAATGAAGGATAGAGCGCCCAGGATCGAGCGCTCTATAAAATTATTATCCGAGAATGAATGGCGAATTATTATTGGTTTTCCTTTTTGGCCAGCAGCCGCCCGATCAGCATGACCACCGCCGAGATCACGATGATCCCCAGCAATGCTGATATTATATAAGCAAAACCAAGGTGCGGCAAACCTTTTTCTTCCCAACCTTTAAAGGCATAGTCCGGCATCGGAGCGTTCCACAGGCTCGAGATTTTTAACAGTCCCTGCGGAACATACCCCACCAGTTTCTGCATTTCGTCCGCTCCCCACTCTCCCCAGGCGGAGCCGGCCTTGAAATGGTCGGGGATGATCAGGCCGAGAGGAGAAAGGACGATCAATACCGCAAGCCCGATCCACAATTTATTGATGATCTTCATTGTCAGTCATCCTCCTCATTGATAAGGTCCGGGGCCTGTTTTTGCAGGTACATCACGACCAGGGCCGTGATCACCGCCTCGACCCAGCCGAACGCCAGCATATGCCCGCCCAGCATCGCCGGGACCGCGACGTTAAGTCCGTACGGGCAATAGAGCGCTTGCCCCGCCGCATTATGGAAAAGGATCGGTTGGAGGCCGAACTCAATACCGGCGCACAGTGCCGCCACATTGATCCCGATATATCCGGCGATCCCGGCCGCCCATACCCGCCTTGCAGAATACGAGGGAGCTCCCATAGAGATCAGCTTATAAACAAAGTACCCGGCAAAAGGAAGAACAAACGCCATATTGAAACAATTGGCGCCGATCGCAGTTATCCCGCCATCGCCAAAAAGCAAAGCCTGTACGACAAGCGCAACGGAGATCGCGATACTGGCCGCCCAAGGGCCTAAAAGTACCGCCAGCAAAACCCCTCCTACCGCGTGTCCGGTGGACCCGCCGGGGATCGGGACGTTGAACATCATGATCACAAAACTGAAAGCCGCGCCGATCGCCAATAGCGGGACTTGTTTCGCCTTGAGCGTTTTTTTAACGATATTGGAAGCCGCTGTCCAGATCGGCAGCATAGCGGCATAAAACACTCCGCAGGTCGTGGGGCTTAGATATCCATCAGGTATATGCATTTTAATCCTCCTAAAATTCGTAATGAACGCCCGTTGTCAGGCTGTTCTTTATCGAATTGCCGTTCATGCCGAAACTATACCCGGCATCGATATTGAATCCTTCTTTGACCGCGATCCTTCCTCCGACCTGGATAAAGGCCGGGTTCGGCGACACCGAAGTGTCCGCAACATATTCCGCGACCAGATCGCCCTTTTCACCGAATGACGGATATTCGACCGCAGCCGAATAAGCGGTATAATCGGCGGAGGGACCGCCCAATGCCACGCCGACCTTGGTATAGCTCAGGTTCAGATGAGTTTTAAGGTCAGCGATCTTGCGGGAATAGATCGCGCAAAGGGTATAATCATTAAATCCCGTTCCCAGGCCCCGGTCGGCATCGCCGTTGGCCAGTTTAATGTCGAGCCTGGCGGTCAAGCCGCTCTCCTCGCCCTGCTCGAGAAATTTGTATTTGACATGGACGAACGCATCGTCAAGGCCTGAAATATCGCCGGTATCGCACGGAACCTCGATCCCCAGGTCCAGCTGGGGCGTTAATCCGCGTTTAAAGGACAGGTCAAAATTTCTCGATAGCGCGTCCGCCTGATCGCGGATCGAAGTATATCCCAATTCCAGTTCATATTTGCCGGGATCGACCGTCCCGAAATCATCGGTGACCAGCGGCCTGGCGGCCCAGGAAGGAACGGACAAGACCAATCCGAGAACAAACACCGACAGAAGCTTCTCCATCCTCATCATTTTTATCCTTTCAATTTATCGCCCCTACGTAGCACCTATTTGCTATTAGTGGCACCTTTTTCACGAAAAAAATATCAGTCCAATTTTTCCCCTGTGGTCGTCATCACCAGCTTGCCGTGCTTCACCCCTTTCGTGCTGATCAGACGGTCGGCGATGGTCTTCACCTCTTCGCTCTTCCCTTTCAAGATCAATACCTCAAGGCAATTATGCTCGTCCAGATGGATATGTGTGGTCGAGACCACCGTATGACAATAATGGTGCTGGATGTCATTCAGCTTGTCGGAAAGGTCCCTGACGTGGTGGCTGTATACCAGCGTGACCGTCCCCACTACCTGCCCTTTGACCTCCTCCCACTCTTTTTCCACCATATGATCACGCACCAGGTCCCGTACCGCCTCCGAGCGGTTAGTGTACCCTTTTTGTTTTATCAGCCGGTCGAACTTGGCCAGCAGCTCGGCGACCATCGAGACCCCGAACCTTACCACTTTTTCCTTCGCCATAGTGCCACTATTTTATTTTATGTGCTACGGTTTGTCAAGTGGCCGCTGCCGTCCGCCGTCCATTTGAAAATCAGACGGCGCTGATATATAATGTCTGTAAGAAACACAAATAAAGGAGGTGAAAATAATGAAAAAAGCTATCACATTGGCATCGTTCGTATTGTTCGCCTCAGTTCTGGTAATGGGTTGCGCCCCGTCCGCAGAAAAGGCAGCGAAACCGGTAGAAGAGCAGACTGCAGTAGCTACAGTAGAAACCAAGGCTGTTGCTCCCAGCAATGAAGCAACGGTTACGACTGAAAAGGCGGTTCCGGTCAAGGCAGAAAAGGCCGCTCCTAAAAAGAAGTAATTCCGGTTATCAGCAAAAAAGGGGCCGTTCTCGGCCCCTTTTTTTATGCGGCGTCGACTATCTTCCTCACCAAACGGGATATCGTCCGTACTGGCACGCAGAAGTAATCGGGGCTGGTGGCAATAAAAACAAAATCCGCCAGATGCGCGGCTTCGAGCAGCGGCGCCAGCACCTGCCCCTCCGTTATCCCCGCCAGCTCTTGTTTCTTCTCTTGAGGGAAGAACGGATCATGAAGAAAAGCAAAAAGGTCCAGGTCCAGATTGAGGAACGCCCCTGCCCCGCCGGCCCGGGCCTGTTTTATATCGTCCGCCAAACTTCCGAGCAATCCGATCTTCCCGGTCCGCAACATGTTCGATCTCGCGGAATAAGCGGGCGCCGCCCGCTTCCCCAGGTTCTCGGTCAGGTAGTAATTGATGTCTTCCGGCCGTAAAAATCCCGACCGGCACGAGAAATCAAGATAGTTATCTATTTCCACCGCGTTCTTGCAGCAGTAAGCCAGGCGCGAAAGGGTTATCCGCTCCGCCCGATACGGCCCCATTTCATTCTCAGAGATCCCGCAGATGACATTGTCCCGGTGTTCATCGGCATGGAAAAGGACGAGGTTGTCCGGCACCGCCCTCAGGTGCCGCGCCAGGCCGAAAGCATAGGCGGCGTGAGTATGATCGTCCGCGATCATTACCATTTTTCCGTTCGGTTTCACCACCAGCAGATAATTATTAAGGTAACTTAAGACCCTTCTCCCGGGATCCTGCGCGAGCACCAGGAAGCCGGTGAACGAATCGGCGTACCGGTTGCGGTAGCGTTCGGATTCAAGATGGTTGATGCTCACTTCATAGAAAGATAGCGCGCGGCCGATCTCCCCGGGCCGGACCACGACCAGGGGCGGAACGACCTGTCCGCTAAAAGTGAACGAGATATTCCTCGATGCCGGAACGGCCCGTGAATAGTTCTTGTCGGTAAGCCGGCCGTTGATCTCGGTCAGCTCGTCAAGCAGCAGTCCGGCCCGCTCCCCCAGCGCCTTATGGAGATAAGCCACGCCCGGCTGGACGCGGGGAGAGAACATCGCGGGCGGGGCTGCCGCCCTATTAACCTCGACCTTCATCACTTGGAGTTCGCTTCCGTTCCCGTCACGCCTTCCCTCATTTCAAGGGAGCGGCGGAAAAGCGCGGCAATGGGACCGAAATCGGAGCGGAGGCTCTCTACCGCCGCACTGGCGTTCGCCTCATCGGCGAGCCTGGCGGTGAATCCGGTAAAATTCACACCTGACCCGGAAAGATACCGGCAGATATCCGATACCACCCGACGATAAACGAACGGGTCGGAGGAAGAAAGCAGATCGAGCGAAGAGATGATCAGGCCTACGCGGTCAAAATTTATCCCTTCTTCGAATATGCGGAACGATACCGATTTGGACAGAGCGGGATGCAGGCGGCATATCGCCCTCGCCGTCAGTGCCCGCATAAATATCGAAAAGATGTCCATCCCGTCGGCGCGTAAAAAGTTCTCGATCACCACCCGGTCGATCACTTCCCCGATTACCGGGTCGAGTTTAACGCCAAAACGCCGCTTTATTTCCTTTTCCGCCATGTAAGTATCTGCCAGCAGCTTCGCTTCGGCCACAAGCTTTCCGGCCTGGGGGTCTCTGTACTGCGGTTCTAACGACATCCGGTTACGCTCCTGGCGGATGCAAAGGTACTCCCGCATCAGCAAGTAACCCTCCTCGGCCGAGAACCGCTTCCCGGGAGCGAGCCAGATCCGGTAATCGGACGGGCTGATCTTTTCGGTAAATCCCGTTCCCGGTATCGTCTCCTTGAAACCGCAAAGGTCCAGCCGGACCTCTATGTTCACGCCCGGCATCGGGTATTGCGCCATGAGCATCCGCAACCGGTCGCAATACAGATGCGGGGCCAGATAATTGCGCGGAAAGGCACGGTCCGCCTTAGGCGGCGCGAACCGGCTCATACTTATTAATTGGGGCTGTTCGAACAGAAGTGCCATCAATTTTTAATCGTCCTCAACTGACGATAATTTCATCCTTTCCCCGCCGGAAAATATTTCTCGAATAAACGGCCGGTTTTTGGTATCATTGGAACGCATATGAAGATCTGCATGATATCGACCTACTGGTCGCCTCAGGTTTCGGGGATCGTCAAATACCCGTACCGGCTGGCGAAACACCTGGCCGAGGAAGGTTATAAGATCAGGGTGCTGACCGCCCGCTTCCGGCGCGATCTCCCCGCCCAGCAAACGATCGACGGCACAGAAGTAAGGCGCCTGGGCGGCCTCTGCCGCATCCCCGGCGGTTTCCTTATGCCCTTTTACCCGTTCCGGATCATGCAGGAAATTAGGGAAACAGACTTGGTGCTGGTCAACCTGCCCGGTTACGAAGGCATTTTTGCCCTGCTCCTTGCGAAGATGTTCAAGAAAAAAACGGTCTCCATCTACAACTGCGATTACGGCATCGGCGGAGCGGCCGGCAAAATGTTCGACGGCCTTCTCAATATATTCGCTTTCGTACAGTTATCCCTTTCCGACCGGATCGTTACCCATACGCGCGACTTCGCGCAGAGCAAACGCAGCATCAGCCGCTTCAACGATAAGTTGCTTTACATCATGCCGCCGGTGGAGCCGGTGGGCGTGGATGAGGAAAAGCTTAACGAGCTTTTAGCAAAAAAAGCGGACCGGACCTGGATCGGCTTCAGCGGGAGGATCAGCCGCGAAAAAGGGATCGAGCACCTGATCGAAGCGGTCCGGCTGACCAAATTGAAGGACCCGGTCATAATCTTTGCCGGCCCTTTCCACGCCGCCGACGGATATTTAAGGAAGCTCGTCTCGATGATGGAAAAGAACGAGATCCCGCATATTTTTCTCGGTAAATTGAACGGCGGAGATCTGGGAGCGTTCTACCGCTCCATCGATTGCCTGGTCCTGCCTTCGACCGGTAAAACGGAGGCGTTCGGCATCGTGCAGGCGGAGGCGATGCTTTTCGGCAAGCCGGTGATCGCCACCGACCTCCCCGGGGTCAGGGTCCCGGTCCAGATCACCGGTATGGGCAAAATAGCCAAGGCCGGCAACCCCCGCGACCTGGCCGACAAATTGGAACAGGTGCTGGGTGGAGGCAATATCGTCAACGATGAAAAGAAAGAATACGCCGCCAAGATATTCGACCTTAATTTATTTGTCAGAGAATGGA
>DATJPS010000012.1:0-6907 GCA_035506255.1 Candidatus Omnitrophota bacterium
TGCTCATCTTCGGCAGCGAGGTCTATATCGGCCATAACGGGGAGATCTTCAAAGAGAACATCGACCGGAAAAAAGTGGTCCTGCCCAAGCAGGTCGACGAGTTCGAAAAGTACTGGTTCGCCTTCTACAAGTCGCAATACATACCCGAACGCCGCAACCTGCGCTATTTGAAAAGGATGATCCCGAAAAAATACTGGAAGTGGGTAACGGAGCTTAAAGAATTCGGGCTGGGCTGAACGGCAACTTCAGTTGCGCCTATCCTTAAAAAAATGCTATAATTTCCCATAATGCAGGACAAGATCACGGCCGAACTTCAAGAAAGTATCGATACCAAGAAAGAAGTCATCCGCTCCGTTCTGCCGAAGATCGAAGAAGCGACCAAAGCCATCATATTAGCCCTGAAGAACGGCAAAAAGGTGATGTTCTGCGGCAACGGCGGCTCGGCGGCCGACGCCCAGCACCTGGCGGCTGAACTGATCGGACGGTTCAAAAAGAACCGCCCCGCCCTCGCCGCCATCGCCCTCACCACCGACACCTCCATCCTCACCTGCCTCGGCAACGATTTCGGGTTCGACACCATCTTTGCCCGCCAGCTGGAGGGACTTGGAGAAAAAGGCGATATTCTGGTAGGTCTTTCGACCTCCGGCAATTCGAAGAACATTTTGGAGGCGGCGGCCAAAGCGAAGGAGATGGGAGTGAAGACCATCGGATTGCTCGGCTGCGGCGGCGGCCAGCTGCAGAACGCCATGGACATCGCCGTCACCGTGCCCAGCAACAACACGCCGCGCATCCAGGAATCGCACATCACCATCGGCCACATCATCTGCGGCCTGGTAGAAACGGAGATGTTCCCCAAATGAACAGAGCGGTATTTCTCGATAAGGACGGAACGATCAACGAAGATCCCGGTTACGTCAGCCACTACCGCGACGTTAAGATCCTCCCCCATTCGGCGGAAGCGATCAAGCTCCTTAACGAAGCGGGATACAAGGTGATAGTCATTACCAACCAGGCGGGCGTGGCGCGCGGATACTTCGGCGAGGACATGCTGCAGGCGATCAACAAGACCATGCAGAAGCATCTACTTTCCAAAGGCGCGTACATCGACGATATCTATTACTGCCCGCATCACAAGGAACACGGGCACTATCCCTACCGCCGTGAATGCGAGTGCCGCAAGCCCGGGACCGCGCTCTTTAAAAAAGCGGCCAAGCGGCACGACATCGATCTTTCAAGATCGTTCATGGTCGGCGATCATAGCGGCGACATCGAGGGCGGGAACAAGGCCGGGGCCAAGACCGTTCTGGTATTGACCGGGCACGAGAAAATTTCGGACATGAAGGTCAAACCGGACCATGTGGCCGACAATCTGCTGGAGGCGGCAAAATGGATCTTAAAAAACTGAAGACTTACTCCGCTAAACAAAGGAAGACCAAGGTCGAGATCGGTTCGTTCGCCAAACCCAGCCATAAGAACGCCGCTTTCAGGGATTTTAACGATACCCTTCCCGACTTCCTCGGCGCGACCGCGCTCAAGAACACCGTCGCCGAGATCGTGAAGGCGAAAAAAGCGGGGAAAAAGATAATCTGGGGGTTCGGCGCGCACCTGATCAAAGTGGGACTCTCCCCGCTGATCATCGATCTGATGAAAAAAGGGTTCGTCAGCGCCATCGCCACCAACGGCGCCGGATCGATCCATGATTTTGAACTGGCGACGCTGGGCCGCACATCGGAGGACGTGGAAGAAAATCTCAAGACCGGCATGTTCGGCATGGTGCGCGAAACGCAGACCGACATGAACGAGGCGATCTCGAGGCTGGCCGATCCCGCCTATGAACCGCGCGGTCTGGGCTGGCTGGTCGGGCAAAAGATCAGGGAAATGAAAGCGCCGCACCGCGATCTGAGCCTTTTTTACAACGCTTACGAACTGGATATTCCCGCCACCGTCCATGTGGCCATCGGCACCGACACCATCCATATGTCTTCAAAGCTCGATCCGCGATCGCTGGGCGAAGCGAGCTTTCACGATTTCGAGACCCTCTGTTCCATCATTGCCGAACTGGAAGGCGGGGTTTACCTCAATATCGGATCGGCGGTGCTGCTGCCGGAAGTGTTCTTAAAAGCACTGACCGTGGCGCGCAATCTGGGCAACAAGGTAAAGGACTTCACTACCGTCAATATGGACATGCTCCAGCATTACCGCCCGCACCAGAACGTGCTCAAGCGGCCGGGCGGCAAAGCCTACGCGCTCACCGGCCATCATGAGATCATGGTCCCCCTGCTCTACCGGATGATACTGGAGGAGGCATAGATGTTCGACGTCCACCTTAAAAAACTGATCCCGAATTTCGAAGGCAAGCAGGTGCTGGTGATCGGCGACCTGATGCTTGACGAGCACATCTGGAGCACCGTTTCCCGCATTTCCCCTGAAGCGCCGGTGGTGATCGCCGACGTTTCGAAGATCACTCATGTTCCCGGAGGCTGCGGCAACGTGGCGGCCAACATCGCCGCCCTCACCGGCATTCCCAGGCTTATAAGCTTTATCGGCCGCGACTCTTCGGGCGACAAATTAAAGCGCGCGCTCAACGACAACGGCGTCTCCACCGGCGACATTATCATCACCGGCGAACGCCCCACCATCCTCAAGTCAAGGATCATCGCCGGCAGCCAGCAGGTGGTAAGGGTCGACCGGGAAGAACGGTCCATCACTTCGGAAGCGCTCTCCGGTAAAATCCTGGCCAAAGCGCTTGCCGCCGTCAAAAAAACCGACGCCGTCATCATCTCCGATTACGGAAAAGGGATCTTCACCGAAAAGACCTGCCAGGCGATCATCAGGGAAGCGGTCCGGCAGAAAAAACCGGTGCTGGTGGATCCCAAGGGAAAGGATTATTCCAAGTACCGCGGCGTGACGGTCATGACCCCCAATCTCCTGGAGGCCGAGACCGCCACCGGGATCAAGATCACCGACGACCATTCGCTGCGCAAGGCGGCCGATTCGCTTTTACGTTCGACCAAAGTCAAATATTTGATCATCACGCGCGGCAAGGACGGGCTCTCGATATTCGAGAACGGCAAGCCGGACGTCCATGTACCGGGGATTCCTCGCGAAGTGTTCGACATCACCGGCGCGGGCGACACCGTGATCGCCACGATCTCCCTGGCGCTGGCGGCGGGAGCTTCGATCGTGGAAGCGGCGATGCTCGGGAATTACGCCGGGTCGGCAAAGGTCGGCAAGATCGCCACCCAGCCGGTTTTCCGTTCGGAACTGGAAGAGGCGCTGGAAGACCGCGAACCGGCCGGCAAGAAGATCAAATCGAAAAAAGACCTGGTCTCCGTGGTGGAGCGGTTGAAGAGCGAGAACGCCAAGATCGTATTCACCAACGGCTGTTTCGACATTCTTCATCTTGGACACGTCAGATACTTGAAAGAAGCGAAAAAGCTGGGGGACGTGCTGATACTCGGATTGAACAGCGACGCTTCGGTCAAAAAGCTCAAAGGGCCGGACCGCCCCTACGTTTCGGAGCTGGAGCGGGCCGAGATCCTCGCCTCGCTCGAATGCGTCGATTACGTCGTGATCTTCCCCGAGACCCGGCCGGACAATTTGATAAGGATCGTCAAGCCGGACATCCACGTCAAGGGCGGCGATTACGCCATCGACGAACTGCCGGAAAAGGATCTGGTGGAGCGCCTGGGAGGAAAAGTGGTCGTCATCCCGCCGATCAAGGGAAGGTCGACCACCAACATCATCGCAAAGATACTGGGGAGGCAAAAATGACAACGAGCCAACGCGTTATAGCCCTGGCCGCAGCGGTCTTTTGCATCGGATCCGTTTCCGCGGGGGCCTGGCAGATAACCAGGGACCTGCAAAAAGAACTCGATGCCAAGAAGGTGGCGGTGGCGGCCAACCCAAACGATGCCAACGCGCACTTCGATCTGGCCGTGACCGACGCCTATACCAACAACATCCTGGACGGCTGGGGAGAATTGAAGAAAGCCAACGAACTCGACCCCAACTTCAAAAATAGCGCCTGGAAGTTTTGGGCAGATCAGGTCATCGCCAGCCCCGCCGACTGGAAAGTGAGGTTCCGCTACGCTTTCGCTCTTTACTTCAACGGCCGGAAACAGGACGCGATCGATGAGCTGAAGAACGTATTGGTGCTCGACCCTTACAACGTCTGGGCCTGGGGATACATCTCGTTGATCTACGGTGAAATGGGCCAGGTCGATCACGCGATCGACGCCGCCAAACAGGGGCTTAAGATCGACGATCGGGTCGCCGCTCTCCATTTGCTGTTAGCCGAAGGTTATTACAAGAAGGGCGATTCCTGGAACGGGTTCTGGGAAAGGTCGCTGGCGCTGAGGCTAAAAGTACAGGGCTATTGAGATGGACCTCCTGAAAAAATTGTTCCTGGCCGGGCTTCTGCTTCTGATCGTCTTCTTTTTTGTCTGGGCGGCCTACGCCCCCAAAAAAGATATGGACCGGGAAGCGGCAAAGACGCTGGAAGAACAAAAAGACCGGCTCGACCTTTACTTCAAGGGCGTCACCTTCCAGGAAACCCAGGGAGCGGTAAAGTACTGGGAGATCAAGGCCGCGAGCAGCAGCATCAACAAATCCACCGGCGTCGCCAGCATCGAACAGGCCGACGGTACTTTTTTCCGCGACGGCAAACCGGTACTCAAGTTCATCTCCCCCCTGGTCCACTGGAATATGGACCGCAAGGAGATCGCGCTTGATGACCCGATCGGCTACGACCTCAAGGCCGAGCCGCACATCAACGAACTGCTGAAGCAGGCGGGAAGCATCTCGACCTTCATCCTGCCGGCGCGCTCCGACCGCAACAGCGAGGGGTTCTTCTTCAAGGCCAAGCAATTGAGCTGGAAGCTGAAGACCGAAAAGCTGATCTGCGTCGGCGGCATTTATCTTAAAAAGGGCGAGATGGCGGGAATGGCGGATAAGCTGGAATCGGACGTGGGACTCGAAAAGGTAAATATTTTCGGCTCGCCCTGCGTCATCAACCTGATCAACGCCTCCATCACCTCTCTTGAAGCGAGTAATTTTCTGGTGGACAGCGTCAACGACATCATTTCGGCCACCGGCGGCATCCGGCTGACGGCCGACGGCTTCAAGCTCACTGCCGACAACGTGGAATTCCGCCAGCGGGAAGACACCCTCTCCTTCCGGCCGCTCGTCCAGATCAGTTATCTGGGGACGCAGGCGGTGAGCCGGCTCGCTTCGTACAACATCAAGAGCAGCGAGATCAACATGACCGACAATGCCCGCCTGGTGCGCGGCGGCAGTACCCTTACCGGCGACAGCGTGAAAGTGTCGCTCAAAAATAAGACTTTTAAAGTTACCGGGAAGACCCGGATCGTGATCCCGGACGAGGAGATAAAATGACCACGCTCGAAGAATTGAAGACCCTTCCCAAGCTCGAAGCGATCGTGCAAAGCCATGGCCCAATCTTCGACCTGATCATCGTCGGCGGCGGCCCCGCCGGCCTCACCTCCGCCATTTACGCCGGCCGCGCCCGGATCAAGACACTACTGATAGAAAAAGCGCTGCTGGGCGGGATGGCCACCACCACCTACCACATCGAGAACTATCCCGGTTTCCCACACGGCGTCTCCGGCATGGACCTGTCGCGCGCATTCGAGGAGCAGGCCAAGAAGTTCGGCGCCGATCTTTATTACGGGGACGTGACCGGCATTTCGATAAATGACGACAAGAAGATCGTCGAGATCGAGGACCGCAAGATCGAGACCCGCGCCATCATCGTCGCCAGCGGGACCGAAACGCGAAAACTGGGCATCAAAGGGGAGGACACTTTCCACGGACGCGGCATTTCGTACTGCGCCACCTGCGACGGGCCGTTCTACCGCGATAAGAGCATCGTGGTGGTGGGCGGCGGGAACGCGGCGGTGGAAGAGGCGCTCTACCTCACCCGCTTCGCCAAGAAGATATCCATCATCCACCGGAGGGACAAGCTGCGAGCCGACAAGGTGCTGGCGGAGCAGGCGCTCAACGATCCCAAGATCTTCGTCATCTGGGATTCGGAAGTGGAAGAGATCATGGGAAAGGACCGGATCGAAAAGATCAGGGTCAAGAACATAAAGACCGGCCGCACCAACTACCTCGATACCGACGGGGTGTTCATCTACATCGGCTCGATCCCCAACACCGCCATCGTCAAGGGACTGGTAGAACTTGACCCGGACGGTTACATCATGACCGATGAAGCGATGAAGACCTCCGCTCCCGGCATTTTTGCCGCCGGGGATATCAGGAAAAAGAGTCTCAAGCAGATCGTCACCGCCGTGAGCGACGGCGCAATTGCCGCCGATTCGGCCCGCGTCTATATCGAAGGGTCTTTCACGAAGAAACGCAAATGACCTCGCCCACGAAGACCGACAAATTGACCGGTATCCTCCGCGGAATGAAGAACGCGCTCATCGCCTATTCCGGGGGAGTGGACAGTACTTTCCTGTTAAGGACCGCGCTCGATGCCCTGGGGAAAGATAACCTCCTCGCGGTCATCGCCTCTTCCGAAACCTATCCCGAGCACGAAAAACGGGAAGCGCTCGCGCTCTGCAAAGAATTGGGAGCACCCCATCTGCTGATCCTCACCGGAGAGATCAACGACGAGCGGTTCCGGTCCAATCCCAAAGAACGCTGTTATTATTGCAAAAGCGAACTGTTCAGCAAACTGAAGGAGATCGCCCGAGAACAACACCTCGAGCAGGTGCTCGATGGTTCCAACGCCGACGATGTGAACGACTTCCGTCCCGGCAGCCGGGCTAAAACGGAGCACGGCGTGCGGAGCCCGCTGCAGGAAGCGGGGCTCACCAAAGATGAAATACGTTCATTGTCAAAGGAACTGGGCCTTTCCACCTGGGACAAGCCATCCTAT
>DATJPS010000013.1:0-4100 GCA_035506255.1 Candidatus Omnitrophota bacterium
TCAACAGCACTCCATTCTTCTTGCGTTTGTGGTCGTAGAGGATGGTGGATGAGAAAGAGACCGGGACCAGCCCCTTTTCGGGCGAGATCACGCCCGATTCAAAGTTGACGTACCGCTTTTCCTTTTTTAATGTATCCTCGATCACGCCGGTAACGGTGCCCCGCTCCCCCCACACTTCGCGGACGGTCTTGCCGATGATCCCGGCCGCTGCGCGCCCGGTTATCTTTTCCGCCATACTGTTAAATGTGATGACGCGCCCTTTAGCGTCGACCGTGAGCACGCCGCTCACCATCGACTGCAGTACTTCCTCGTTGTAATCTTTCATGTTTACGACCTCTTCGTACAACCGCGCGTTCTCCAGCGCCACCGAGGTCTGGTTTGCCAGCGTGCTCAGCAGGCCGATATCCTCGGAAGTGAAGACGTCTCCGGAAAGCTTTTTTCCCAATGCGATGATGCCGACCAGTCCTTCCTTGGTGTTGATCGGCACCCAGACCGATATCCCCAGCCGCTCCATTCCCTCTTTCACCTGGTTAAGTATGTCGAGGCCTTTCGCCCCTTCCCTGCCCAGGGAAGTGGCGCGCGAGATCGCGTCGTCCAGCTCGTCGTCCACCAGCACGTCGCGCGTCCGCGAAAGCCAGGAAACGATCGGGTTGCCGGCGTCGATCTCGATCTTTTTATAGCGGGGGATGGAGATCGGCACGGAGCGGAAATGCTCCCCCTCCTTCTCGTTGAGCAGGAAAGATATTTCCGAGACCTTCATGGTATCGATGAACGAGGAGACGATCAGCTTGGTCAGCTCTTCCAGCTTGATCACGGTGGCGATCTCCTGGCTGATCCTTCGTAATGTCTTCTGGTAATCGTAACGATCGCGGAAGAAGATACGGTCCGCCACGTTCTGGAAAAAGCCTACCAGCGGCTGATAAGCGATGGCGATCAGTAACGCCGCCGCTGAAGTGATCAGGAGCGAAGTATAGCCAAAGATGCTGCGCAGATACTTTTCCGAGATCGCGATCGAGAAGGCGTAAAGCGCCATGATGAAGATGGTGGCGACGCCGTAAACCGTGCTTTTCTGGATCACGATCTCGATGCTCATCAGACGGTGCTTGACGATGGCGTAAGCGATGAATCCGATCATGATCAGGGTGGCGGGCGGCGCCAGGTAATAAAGCCGCGGGAACCCTAACAGCGGAAGGATGATGGCGGTAGTGGCGCCAATGGTCACGGCGATCAAGGTCCCCATCGCGACGTACAGGATCTGGACGCGGCTGATGCCCGAAGTCCGCCGGTATTTATTGAAGAGCCGGGAAAACCCATAGAGTATGATCCCGACAAAATAAACGGCGAACACGCCGTAGAGCGGGCCCAGTTCGAGCGTGAATCCCCACGGCATGGCGATCCCCTGCACGATGATCAGGCGGCTGAACGAAAGCAGGAAGAGCACGATCGCAAAAATGTAGCTTAACAAGTCTACCGGCCCCGCCGCTTCGTCATACTTAGGGAACACGCGCACAAAGCTCAGGTTGACCGCCGGGATCAGCGAGGCAAAAGCGTAAGTAAGCATCGCCCAGGCGGTAGACCCGCCCATCTGGAAAACCGAAAGGCTGAACGACCAGGCGGCCACGGTCAACGCCAGCAGCGAGAAGATCTGGTTGAGACGGCTTTTGGGATTGTTGAACAGGACGAAGAACGCGGTGGAAGCGTTGGCCAGCACCACATAAAAAGCTAGCAGGTAACGGAAATCACCGCTGAAAATGAAGTAAAGCGTGCCGCAGACGAACAGCACGAGCGTAAGGAACGTCAATCCCCGGGAAAGAAAATATTCCATCTCCATCAAATTGTGTTTAATGATCGCGTATGCCACCGAGAGCGTCATCAGGAGCGTGAACGGCGGACCGAAGATAAAAAGGTTCCCGTAGCCCAAAAGCGGCAGCACCAGGCTGGTCAGAATGCTCAGGATACCGGCCGAAGCGATGCCGAAAAGAACGTAAAATATCTGCAGCCGGTCCCTCCCCGCCGATCTGACATAACGCATCACCAGGTGGGTTAGGCCCGCCGCGAAGTAAAAAATAAAGAACAGACCGAAAAGGTAGTAGCCGGTCCCGAAACCGACCGTCCCGATGAACGGAGTGTCCAGCGGTCCGGGCTCGAAGGACGGGATCAGCCAGGGGGTCGAAACCGACAGCAACGCGAACAGCAACGCCGGCAACCCGATCAATGACTTGAACCAGACGGGATAAACGCGACGCCCCGCGGGAAATGCCAGGGAAAAATAAAGGAAGCAGACCGCGACCAGCGAAGCGGCCGCCGGGGTCAAACGGCGTAAAAAGAGCGTCCATTCCGGCTGCCGGTTCATCAGGAAAATAAAACCGGTAAGCACCCAAAGCGCGATGCTGACCAGCAGATAACTGAACGCGCGGTTGGATTCGATCCGGCGGCCTTTTATGAAAATGTACAGGCCAAGGCCGCAATTGATGAGAAAAATGACGAGCAAAACAAAACTGTATATATTGAGCAGCAAGGCTTCTCCTTAATCAACGGATTTTGCCCATTATAGGCTCGGCGCCGTACGGGGTCAACTAAGAGGAACGGTGCGTTTTGCGGGTAAAATGGCGGAACCACGAGCCGATGGTCAGTTCGAACCAGACCTTAAGCGCTACCCCGATGGTAAAATGTCCGACCAGATGCATTCTTCCGCGCTTGCCCAGCTCGTTCTTGAAAAATCGGACGATCGCCTCGTTCTCGCGTTCGATCTGACGATGATAAGCGGTAAAAAGCCAACGGACCACCGGCAGGGTCGTGATCCAGGCGGGTTTCCGCAGGACGATCCCCTTTTCTTCTTCATCGATCGCGATCCTGCCGCCGTAAGCGTTTAGCTGCACTCCCCGTCCGTCGGCGGTCCCTCCCGATCCGAACTCGATCACTTTTCTCTGTATTGCGGAAAGCGGGCGGTCCTTGACGACCCGGATAATGGAAAGGTCCTTCAGGCGCATCATGTCCTTGACCACGCGCAGGCTCTGGGTAGTGGCGTAGAAGGGAACTCCTTTAAAAAGCATGTAAAAGAAACCGTTCCACAATCCCATATCGGCCCAGCGCTTTTTGACCACGCGCGAGATCATTTCGAACGAGAGCGCGACCTGGAGTTTATGCCCGCGGGCGGAAGGGTGGATCATCGCCTCCGGCACTTTGAACACCATTCCCACCCCACCGTTCAGGTCGTAAACATTCCCCGCCATCACGCCCCTTATATTATGCTCGTTCGGCCGTTCGCCTTCGACCACCGCCAGATAGCGCGCGTAGATCGCTCGCTCCTTCATTCTCTCGTCCTCTAGGGACAGGTCCTTGATCAGCTGTGGCTTGGTCTTGCCGGAGGCGATCCTTGTTCCCTCGTATACAGAAAGGATCGAATCGCGCAGCCAGTCTATGACGCCGTCAAGATTACGGTAGAACTTTTCGGACGGCACTTCATAAAGCCTGATCCGCTGGCCGTTGAACGTCATCGGCTGTCCATAACGGAGCATTGCCATCTTTTCTGAAGGAGAAAGCGTCCTTTTTTCTTCGACGTGATTATTGTCCTGCGCCCGCTGTCTTATCACACTGAACACATTTGCGACTTCATCGTTAAAGTATAAACTAAGCTCTTCCGCAATCAGCCGGGCATCTTCTACCGGGAAGAGGTTGGCGGGAGGAGTATTAAAATGATCACAAGGTACTCTGTTCCTAATGTAGATTACCGCTTCCGGGCTGCGGGCTACCGATTCCATACGGTAGATCCATATTTCTGGCGATCCTTTAGTCCTCGCAAAATCGTGCGCGATCTTCGACCGGTTGAACTCGATCCCCTGATCGGTGAAACTCTCCGGGCTTTCGATATTAACATTAAAACACGCCTGGCGACTTTGGATCACGCTTAAGAGCGTATCTTCGGGAAGCGCGCCTTCGGGCGAGGCGTAAGTCCCTCCGCCCGAGGTGCTAGGGCGATAAAACTCTTTCCAATTGCATTCTATAAGCGGTTTTCCCGGCTCTTCGATGGGAACAAAGATCGTAGCATGGACTCCGAGCTTATCAAGTTTCTTTACTCCGTGCGCCAGCGCCTTCAGTAG
>DATJPS010000014.1:0-11315 GCA_035506255.1 Candidatus Omnitrophota bacterium
GCAAACAGTATGGACTCCTCTAGTTACCGGGTCTACGTCGACCAATTCATCGATTCTTTAAGGACGGAACGGAACTTTTCCCGCTACACGCTGATCAATTACCGGATCGATCTTTTGCAACTGCTGGATTTCCTGAAAGAAAGGGAGCTGCCGCTCCTTTTGCTCGACCGTCACGCCGCCCGCGAGTTCCTCTATTCGCTTGAAAAGAAAAAATACGGCCGTCGCTCGCTCGCCCGCAAGATCTCGGCGGTACGTTCTTTCTTCAAATATCTGCTGCGAGAAAAAAAGGCGAAAGGCAACCCGTTCGCCCTGATCTCCACCCCCAAGCTGCAGAAAAAGCTGCCGAACTTCCTTTACCTGGAGGAGATGGAGAAATTGCTGGCCGCGCCGGATACCAGAACGCTGCCGGGAAAGCGGGACCGCGCCCTGTTGGAGCTGCTTTACGGGAGCGGGATCCGGGTTTCGGAAGCGACCAAATTGAACCTTTCCGACCTGGACCTGAACGGTGGGGAGGTGCGGGTCTTCGGCAAGGGGAGGAAGGAAAGGATCGTATTGATCGGCAAGTACGCGATCTCGTCTTTGAAAGATTACCTTTCCGCCCGCGGCAAACAGGAGAACCGCGCGCTTTTCCTCAACCGGCGGGGGGGACGCTTCACCCAGCGCAGCGTGGAACGCCTGATCAAGGTATATTCGAAAAAGGCGGGGATCGAAAAGCCGCTCACTCCGCATACGCTTCGCCATACGTTTGCCACGCACTTGTTGAGCAGCGGAGCCGATCTACGTACGGTTCAAGAGCTGCTGGGCCATTCATCCCTGCAGACCACCCAGGTCTATACTCACGTAACGAAGGAAAAGCTGAAATCGGTATATGACCTTGCACACCCTCGAGCAAAAATAATATAATCATCTATATTATGCTTAATATGGTGCTGCGCCTGTTACTGGCGACGGCGGGAGCGTCCATCCTGCTGGCGTTCATTTTCAAGGAAATGAAAGTGGAGCGGAAAGAAAAAATTGATTGGGACGGCATGGCCGAACGGGCGTTGATCGTCGTTCTTTTTTCCGCCGGCCGGAATTGGGTCTGGCTGATATTGCCGGTGATAATCGCCCGGATCTCTTATTATCTTTTCGTCCATTGGAAGCCGTATCTGATCGAAGAAGGCGAGCCGGCGGTGGATTTCCAGCGGGCGGTCTTCAAGACCGAAACCATGCTGAGCCTGGTCGCGAGCCCCGCTCTCGGCCTGCTGGCCTGTATGATCTTATAATGAAAAAATATGCATCGCTATTAATATTTCTCTGGGCGGCGTTCCTCCTTTCCGGGTTCTCTTTTTCTTCGATGATCTCGCCGCTTACCGGACCGCTTTACCAGAATATCAGGGAACAGGCGACCGCCAGCTTTTCCGATATGTTCTCCGGAAAGGTCTCGATCGGCAGCGCGGGCGGAGTGGTGGTGGGGCAGATCGTATTGCACGACGTTAAGATCGGCGAGGATATAGAAGCTTCAAGGATCGTGATCGATTTTAACCCGATCAAATTCGCGCGGGCGGGAGGCAATGTCGTCCCGGCGATCACCCGTATAAGAGTTATCGGGGGCGACGCCAGGATCGTCCGGAAGCGGAACGGCGACATCAACGCGTTGCATTTCATGAAGCCGCCCAAACCGGGAGCCGCAGCGGTACCGTTCCGGGCAAAATTAGCGCTGGAGGATTGCGCGGCCGAATACACGGACGAAGGAGGATTGCCATACCGCCCGCGGGAGGTCCCGTTCAAGACCGGACTTTCCGGTATCCACGGAACGGTCGACCTGTCGCGATCTCCGGAAGTGAAGTTCGACCTGTTAGCGATGCAGGCGCAAAGCCAGGTGATGCTGAGCGGGAAAGCGGACCAGCAGAAAGGGAAAGTGTCGCTCAAGCTGGTGGCACGCGACCTGGACCTTTCTAACTGGGGGACCTACGTGGTCCCATATCTTGATATCAAGAAGGGGAAGACCAACCTGGTGCTGGACCTGAACGATGACCGCATGGATATCCAGCTGGCCGGGGCGTATGATGACGCGGCGTTCACCGTTTCCGGACAGGTGGTGAATAAACTCGACCTGTCGATCTCATTGAAGAATGCGGACCTTAAAAGCGTGAAAGAGGTCGTCCCTGCCGCTCGTGCTTACGATCTTTCCGGTATCGGGTCGGTCGACCTCGCGGTCTCCGGTCCATATGACCGGATCGGCGCCAAGATCTCGGCCACGGTCCGGCAGGGGCAGGCGTATGGCCAAAAGTTCTCGGGAAACATCAGGCTGAACTATGCCGATGACAGGTTAACGATCGAGGGGTCGAAGATCAGCGCTTACAACGGGACCCTTGGCGTCAAGGGAGCAGTGGATTTGTCCGCGCCTTCTCCCAGGCTCGATCTTGCCGCCGATATTAACGGTCTTGACCTGAACCTTATCGCCGGCCGCGCGCCGGTAATATCCGGGCGGATCAGCGGCAAGGCCTCGATCGCCGGTCCAGCGGACGATCTAGCGGGGAGCTTAAGGTCCGATCTGGCTGGAGGATCGGTAATGGGCCAGCGGATCGACCGGGGAGAAGCCGATTTCCGGTTTAACCAAGGCAAACTGCTGCTGGACGCGGTCAGGCTGAGTTCCGATACGGGAAACCTTTCCGGGTCCGGCTCCATCTCTATGGACCGCGTGTTCGACCTCAACGCTTCCGCTTCCGGCATCCGCCTGAAAGGGAGCGGGGCCCTGGGCGAGATGCAGGCGCTGGTCGACCACTTTAACGGTAACCTCTCGTTCCGGCTGGACGATGCGTTCATAAAAGCGCCGCTCAAGAACCTGATCGCCTCCGGGACGACAGAAGTGTCGGATATCCGGATCGGGGAACAGCGGATCGACCGGGCGGGGGGAGGGGTTTCGCTTTATCAGGGGAAAATCGACCTGATTAACTCGTATTTAATGAGGGGCGCGTCCATACTTTATATTTCAGGCGAGGCCGGGCTGGGGATGCCGACCGCGATCGCGCTGTCCGGCAACGATGTCCAGCTGTCCGACCTCAAGCTGCTTAACTTTTTCCTCCCCACCGACCTGCGCGACCCCACAGGAACGCTTGACCTGGATGTCCGGGTGGGAGGGAAGCTGGATAAGCTCGAATCTCCCGGCGACCTCATCGGCCTTTCCGTTTCCGGCAAGATCAGCGTGACCAACGGCAAGATCGGCGGGGTAGAGATCGGCCGCGCCTATCTCGACGCTTCCTGGCAAGACCGGAACCTCCGCATACAGGACCTGATGCTCAGGACCGGGCGCTCGGAAGTGACGGGCCGCTATCTGGTGAATGACGGATCGCTCGAAGCACAGCTGACCGGCGGGTTCGATCTGGACGACCTGGCTCCGGCAACTAAAAAGATCGGGATAATTTCCGGACAGGGGACAGTCGCCATCTCGCTCAAGGGTGACCCGCGCGCTCCCAGGGGAAAAGCATCGGTCCTGCTCAAGGGGTTGCGGTACAATTCGGTCCAGCTGCAGAGCATTGACGGCGAGCTGTCGGGACGGGGCGGCAAGATCGACATCTCCCGCCCGATCGTGGTGGTCGCCGACAAGGAAGACCAGCTCAAGATCGTCGGGGGAGCGGAGCTGGCGGACGATCCTAACGCGTCCGCGCTTAAGCTTGAGCTCCAGCTGGAAAAGGGGAACATCTCGACCTTTTACGAAATTATCAAAAACTCATATCTTGAGGGTGCAAAGTTCGTGAAGACCTTCAGCTTCGGCCCGGTCAGGATCGACACCGACCGCATCGGGATCGCGCCGCCGCCTTTTTCTTCCACCGCGTACCATGAGGGCCGACCCAGCGTTTACCTTAATTATTTCGAAAAAGTGTCGAACGAAGTATCGGCTTACCAGCAAAAATACGAGATCCCGGCGCTGATGAAAATGACCGGCGCGATCTCCGGCAAACTTAAGATAAGCGGGACCGTCGAAACGCCGACCGCGGAGCTGGTGGCGTACGTGAACGCCGGATCGTACGGGAAATACGATTTCGACAATATCTCACTGAGCGCATTGTACGAGCGGGGAACTTTTACCCTTAGGGACCTGTCTATATCGGAAGGGAACGGGCGGGCCGACGTTTGGGGGACGATCGATCCCAACGGCGCGCTCAGCCTCAAGGCCTCATCAAAGGCGCTCCCGCTCGACATCTTGAAAGTGGCGGTCGACAAAAAGTTCGACGGCTGGATCGATCTGACATCTGACATCGAAGGCACGGTGGCGGACCCTTCGATCTCCGCGAGCTTTACCGGATACCGGCCCGGCTTGGCCGGGGTCGGCTTCGACGAACTTACGGGCCGTGCGTCGTACGCCGGCGGAACGCTTAACTTGAGCCGGATCAGACTCTCAAAAGGAAAGGACGTGTCAACGCTGGACGGACATTTCAATTTTGCCAAGACCAGTGGCAGGATCAAGGCCGGGATCGAAGGCGAAGCCGCCGGGCTGATAAATCTGCTGACCGACGAGTTGGCCTGGAGAAAAGGCCGGTCTCACGGATCGGTGGAAGTGAGCGTGGAACCGGGTTCGTTTAACATTGCCGGAGGATTGACCCTTACCGATGCCGACATCTACGTAAAAAGGCTCGATGCCGATATCTCCGGGATCGGACTGTCCGCGGAAGCGGACGGCAATCAGTTGATCGTGAGAGCGTTGACCGGGACCTGGTACGGGAAATCGAGCCGCCTGCGGCAGAACAACCTTTCGCTGGCCGGTTCCGCCGACCTGGTCACCGGCTCCATGAGCTGGCTGCTGGCCGATACGCATCTGAGCTTCGACTTCCCCGGTCTTTATATAGGGGAAATGGACCTTTCAGGGATGAGCGTTGCCGGTACGCCAGACAATCTCGCGGTTAAAGGTACGATCGATCTGAGCGATGGCATTCTGACCCTTCCCCGGGGGGCGCAGGGGGGTGCGGGCGGAGGAGAGACGGGAGCCGCTTCCCCGGTAAAGTTAAACCTGACGCTGAACATGAAGAGGAACATGTACCTGACCGCGGGGGATGTACTGACACTGGACCTGAGCAACATGATGCTCAACCTCGAGATGGCGGGACAGGGGATCTCGGTACTGGGAAGCCTTTCCGATCCGAAGCTGTCCGGCAAAGTGATCTTCAAGCGCGGGACGGTCAACATCCTCAACCGCGAGTTTTCCTTGCTTTCGGAGGATGATCAAAAGACCTATTACCCTTACGACCTTACCAGCGTTTCGGAAAATTACGCCCAGTTCAACGGGGACGGCATTATGCCCGCGCTAAAATTGACGGCTATGGTCAAGGTCGAGGACCAAAAGCGGGTGGACAGCAACGGCAAGCCGCAGGAAGTGATGATCGTTTCCAAGATCAGCGGGATCCCGCAGTCCCGGGAAGAATCGAAGATACTTAACATCAGTTTCAACGCGTTCGAGCAGGATACGACCAAGGGCTCCTCCGCGGTCGTAAGGTCCAAATATTCTGACGACGAGATCAAGGTGCTCCTCCTTCCGGACTTCATCAAATCGATCGCCGGGGTGGAGCAGAGTAAGTCGGGAAGCACCAGCGGGATGGTGGCCGATTACCTAAACAGCCGGATCCAGTCGCTCCTGTTCCGCAACCTCGAGCGGGGGATTGAATCGGCGCTGGGCCTTGAGAGCCTGACGCTGGAATACAATTTCGGCTCCGATATCCGCCGGGCGATGGGCGTGCAGGACACCGGTGCGGCCGAGCGGTCCGGCTTTGGGGTCGGATTCGTCAAAGGGTTCTTTGACAAACTGTACATTAATGTGAGATACTCACAAGATATAGAGCAGCAGCAGGTGGCCGGGCAACAGAGCCAGAACCTGAATTACCAGATAACCTATAAGCTGTCGCGGATCTGGTCGGTCGATTATTACCGGGAGCCGGCCAATATATATGACCTAAATTCAGGATATTATAAAACAACACTTAAAGCCGGATATTCATTCTAAGGAGCGAAAAATGAAGAAAATAGCATTATTGATGGTCGCCCTCCTGGCGCTGGCGGCGGTACCGGTCCTGGCGGATACGATCGAGGCCGCGTCGAAGATCACGGCGATCGACATCACGGGATTGAAATACGCGCCGGAGTCCGAGGTCCGGGCGGCGCTGTTCTCGCACGTCGGCGAGGGCCTTGACGAACAAAAGCTCGCCAACGACATCAAGGCGGTCTACGCGCTCGGGTATTTCGAGGACGTCACCTCTGATATTTCGGACTTCAAGGACGGGACCCGGATCACTTACAACGTGATCGAGAACCCGATCCTCAAACAAGTGTCGGTCGACGGGAACTCCGTTATTTCGACCGCCGAGCTGATGTCGAAGATAACGCTCAAGACAGGGCAGCCGCTCAACTACCGCTCGATGCGTTCCGATATCGAATCGCTCAACCAATGCTATAAAAAGGCCGGATATATCATGTCACGGGTGTCGGACGTTTCGGTGAGCAAGGACAAGACCGACGTCAAGTTCCTGATCGTGGAAGGGGTGGTGGAGGCGGTGACGCTGGAGGGGAACGACGTGACCCGGGATTACGTGATCCTGCGCGAGATGAACACCAAGGCCGGATCGATATTGAACGAAGAGGTCCTGTCCAAAGACCTGCGCCGCGTTTTCAATCTCGGGTTCTTTTCGGAAATAACGCCGTTGTTCGAGGCCGGCACCACTCCGGATAAAACGGTGATGAGATTGAAACTGACCGAGACCCGTACCAATACCGTTAATTTCGGCGGAGGATACGGAGAACAGGAAGGATGGTTCGGATTCGCTGACCTGGAGATAAACAATCTGATGGGGACGGCGCAGGGGCTGATGGTTAAAGGACAGGCCGGCCAGCAGCTTACCACTTATCAGCTCAAGTACTTCAATCCCTGGATGTTGCCGGATAAACTTGGGCCGCGGACCTCTTTCCAGATGCGTCTCTGGAACACGATGGGGACCGATATTTACCTGACCCAGCAGGATGAGTTCCATGTCGGCTGGGACGCGACCATCGGAAAAACGCTCCGCGACGATTATCAGGCATCATTTCTGACCGGTTTTGAGCAGGTCACTCCCAGAGGAGGGGCCACTTTCGAAGGGTACAATTCGGTCTTTTTCGGGTCCAACTTTTCTTACGATACTCGCGATTACTGGATGAACCCTTCAAAAGGCGTCTTCCATACGCTTTCGTTCAAGCAGGGGTTCAGCCAGACCAGCCGGGAAACGACCAGTTACACCAAATTCGGGGTCGACCTCAACTCTTATTATCCGATCCGGGAGCACCAGGTACTGGCCTGGCACATCGGCTCCGGCATCGGGGTCGGCGTCGTACCGCTGGGTGAGCTTTATTACGTCGGCGGGCCGACCACGGTGCGCGGCTACGGCATCAACGACGTCCATAAAGGGGTTTACCGGCTGATCGGCAACCTTGAGTACCGCTACACGTTCAACGATATATTCCAGGGAGTGATCTTCGTCGACGTGGGCGACTCCTGGAGCGCGGGTCTGCCCGATTCGAAGGATTTCCTTACCGGTTGGGGTCCCGGGCTCAGGCTGAACACGCCGATGGGTCCGATCCGGCTCGATTACGGGATCGGGGCGGGAAAGAACTACGGCGAAGGGATCCTGCACTTCTCGATCGGCCAGGCGTTCTGAAAGATCACGAATTACCGATTACGAATGACGAATGAAGAGAAATTATTCGAGGTCTATCTTCATGAACTCATCGAGTGGAATAACAAGTTCAACCTGACCTCCGTCACGGATCCGGAAGAGATAAAGGTCCGCCACTTCGAAGACTCGCTCTCCGTTCTTCAAGCCATCGATCTGAAAGATGAATCGGTGGCCGACGTGGGGGCGGGAGCGGGCTTTCCCGGCATTCCGCTGAAGATCGTACGCCCCGGTATCCGCCTGACGCTGATCGAGGCGACCCGCAAGAAAGTCGATTTCCTAAAGCACTTGATAAAAAAACTGGGGCTTGATGTGGAGGTGGTGTGGGGAAGGGCGGAGGAATTGGCCAAAGACGCGAAGTACAAAGGCAAGTTCGACGTCGTCGTTTCGCGGGCGGTGGCGAAGCTGCCCGACCTTGCCGGCTACTGCATCCCTTTATTGAAAAAGGGAGGGGTGTTCGCGGCGATGAAACAGGATGATGTCGTAAAAGAACTGGAGCAGGCAAAAGAAAAGCTGGACGGGCTTTCCGCAAAGGTCAAAGCGGTGAAAAAGGCGACGGTGGGCGGGATCGTCCGTTCCATAGTATTGATTGAAAAATCGTGAACGAGTTGGTATAATTGACATTCCAATGGGGCAGACCACATCCTTCGTCAATCAAAAAGGCGGGGTCGGCAAAACCACGACAACCATAAATCTCGCGGCGTACCTTGCTACATTCGGTAAAAAAATACTTCTCATTGACATTGACCCACAGGGGAACGCTTCGGTCGGCGTCGGCATCGACCGGGCCAAGCTGGAACTCTGCCTGTACAACGTTCTGATCGAAGGCTACCCGCTTTCCAACGTCATCCAAAAGACCAACCTCAGCAATCTCGACATCGTTCCCTCCACCGCCAAGCTGGCGGGAGCGGAAGTGGAACTGGTGGCGGAGCCGGAACGGGAGATGCGCCTTAAGAACGCGCTCCTGGAAGTAAAGGATATCTATGATTTCATCCTTATCGATTGCCCGCCTTCGCTCAACCTGCTAACGGTCAACGCGCTGGCCGCGTCCGACGAAGTGATCATCCCCATCCAGTGCGAATACTACGCGCTCGAGGGTATCAGCCAGCTGGTAAAGACGCTCGATCTGGTTAGGGAAGGTCTCAATCCGATGCTTAAGATCGGCGGGATCATCCTTACCATGTACGATTCCCGCACCGTGCTTTCCAACCAGGTGGCGGAAGAAGCGCGCCGCCACTTCGGGAAAAAGGTCTTCGAGACCATCATCCCGCGGAATGTGCGCCTGGCGGAGGCTCCCAGCTTCGGCCAGCCGATCATATTTTACGATCCGTCGAGTTCCGGCGCGACGGCCTATGAAAAGTTATCCAGGGAGGTGATCGGTGACTATGCAGCCTAAAAAGGGACTGGGAAAAGGTTTGAACGCATTGATCCCGCAGGGTTCCGTGTTCACGGGCGGAAGGACCATCGTCAACGTCGAGATCAGCAAGGTGGTGCCGAACCCGCGCCAGCCGCGCACCGTGTTCAAGGACGAAAGCCTGAGCGAACTGGCGGAAAGCATCAAGAGCAAAGGGATAGCCCAGCCCATCTTGGTGAGGATGAGAAAAGGCGGGTACGAACTGGTCGCCGGAGAACGGCGGCTGCGCGCCGCCAAGCTGGCGGGCCTGTCGACCGTGCCGGCGATCATCAAGGACTTCAGCGACGAGGACAGTGTTGAGCTTTCGATCATCGAGAACGTCCAACGGGAGGACCTCAATCCGATGGACGAGGCGGAAGCATACGACCGCCTGATGACCGAGTTCAAGCTGACGCAGCAAGACGTGGCGAAAAAGGTGGGGAAGAACCGGTCCACCGTGGCGAACGCATTAAGGTTCCTGGAACTGCCGACCGAGATTAAAAAGTCGTTGCGCAAGGGCGAGATCACGGCCGGGCATGCGCGCGCGCTGCTGGCGATCACTGATAAGGAAAAGATGCTGCTGATGTTCCGCGATGTGGTAAAGAACAAGCTTTCGGTGCGAGACATCGAAGTGGTCGTGTACGGCGCCCCCAAGAGCGAGGAAGGGAAAAAGAAGAGCAAGCGCAAGTCCGAAACAAAGAACCCAGAGCTCCAGCCGTTCATAGAAAAGCTCGCGAACCACTTCGGGACCAAGATCTCGATCAAGGGAACGGTAGGACGCGGAAGGATCGAGATCGAATATTATTCGCAGGAAGACCTGGAAAGACTGCTTGAACTGATGACCGCGGCCAGGAAGACGGAAAAGATCGAGGCCGCCGTGGTCCCCGAGGTCGGGGAAGAGGAGGTGACGGCAGTTGTTGAGTAAGGCGGTTAAACTTATTATCGGCATCGCGCTGATCGCACTGGGTATCTGGACGATCGTGATCTGGTGGGGGGATGTGCTGACCATGATCCGCGGAGGGATCGGGTTAGTGCTGATCCTGGCCGGGCTTATCGCGTTCGCGGTTTTGGACTGAAGAATTTACGGGCTTCGACCAGCGGGATCGGCGTGAGCGCCACCGCGGTCAGTAGCATAAATTCCTGAAGAGAGATAGCCGTTGTTTTGAACAATCCCTGCAGGGCAGGGAGGTAAACAACGGCTATCTGCATTATTACGGTCGACGCGATCGCCAGCAGCAGAAGTGGATTGGTGAAAGCGCCGATCTTGAATATGGAACGGTTGAGCGAACGGCAGTTAATGGCGTGCGCCATCTGGAAGAACGCCAGCACGACGAACGCCATCGTCCGTGCTTTTATCAGCCCTCCGTCTTTCATCCCGACCCAGAACATCAGCAGCGTCCCTGCGCTCATCAGCAGGCCGATCCCCAGCATGCTCAATAACAGACCGTCCGAGGTCATCTTTTCCTTCGGGTCGCGAGGCGGATGGTCCATGATGTCCTTTTCGATTGGCTCGACCGATAACGCCAATGCCGGGAGGCCGTCCGTCACCAGATTGATCCAGAGGATCTGCACCGGCAGCAACGGGATCGGCAATCCGAGGATTATACCGCCCAGCATCGTCATCACTTCGCCGGAGTTGGTGGAAAGCATATAGCGGACGAATTTTTTGATATTGTCGTAGATGCCACGACCTTCCTCGATGGCGGAGACGATCGTGGCGAAGTTGTCGTCGGTCAGTACTAGGTCCGAGGCCTCTTTACTGACATCGGTCCCGGTGATCCCCATTGCTACCCCGATATCGGCCTTTTTAAGCGCCGGAGCGTCGTTCACTCCGTCCCCGGTCATGGCGACGATCTCACCGTTGGCTTTAAGAGCCTCGATGATCCTCAGCTTATGCTCAGGGGAGACGCGGGCGAAAACATTGACCGTCCGAACCGCGTCCCTTAATTTTTCTGGGCCCGCCTGTTCGATCGCCGCTCCTTCCATTACTTCGCGCTCGCCACAGGCGATGCCGAGCTCGCACGCCACCGCCAGCGCGGTCAGGCGATGGTCGCCAGTGATCATTACCGGACGGATATGCGCGCGCTTGCAAAGCTCGACCGCCTGTTTTACCTCCGGCCGCGGGGGATCTGACATTGCCACGAAGCCGAGGAAAATGAATCCTTTTTCATCCGTATCCCGCGTGGACGTTTTCTTATATGCCATTCCCAGTACCCGCATCCCGGAGCGGGCCAGTCTTTCCGCTT
>DATJPS010000015.1:0-14456 GCA_035506255.1 Candidatus Omnitrophota bacterium
AGGATTCGGTCGTCGAGGTCCTGAAAAAGGCGGGCGTTACTCTGGACGATCTGTCGCTTTTGGTCCCGCATCAGGCGAATATACGCATCATCGATCACGTCCGTAAAAAAATTAACTTGCCAGAAAAAAAAGTCTATGTTAACTTAATGAAGTACGGGAACACTTCCGCTGCTTCAGTCCCCCTCGCGTTGGATGAAGCCGTCAATGAAGGAAGGGTTAAGTCCGGCGATCTGGTCGCGCTGGCCGGTTTTGGAGCCGGGTTGACCTACGGATCAAATATTATTCGATGGAGGTAGATGTTAATGCTCGATTATTTGCTGACTGAAGAACAGATCATGGTCCGCGACCTGGCCCGTAAGATCGCGCAGGAAAAAGTGCTGCCGGTCCGCGCGGAACTGGATGAAAAGGAGATCTTCCCCACCGATATCATGAAGATCTTCGCCGAAGCCGACCTCTGCGGCCTCTGGATACCGGAAAAATACGGCGGATTCGGCCAGTCGGTAATGGCTTTCTGCCTGGCGACCGAAGAGATCAGCCGGGTATGCGGCGGCGTGGGTGTCACCTTCGCGGCCACCGGACTGGGCGGCACCCCGATCCTCCTTTTCGGCACCGAAGAGCAGAAACAAAAATATCTTCCCGATCTCGCGTCGGGCAAAAAGATGGCGGCGTTCGGGTTGACCGAGGCCAACGCCGGCTCCGACGCCAGCGGACTTGAGACTACCGCTGCCAAGGACGGCGATTACTTCATCATCAACGGCACCAAACAGTGGATCACCAACGGCGGCGAAGCGGAGACCTATTCCGTCGTCGCCATCACCGACAAATCGAAGGGCCCGCGCGGCGCGACCGCGTTCATCGTAGAGAAGGGGACGCCCGGCTTTACCTTCGGCAAGAAGGAAAAGAAGATGGGGATCCGCTGCTCGGCCACCCGCGAGCTGGTGTTCCAGGACTGCAAGGTCCACAAGAGCCAGATCCTGGGCAAAGAGGGGATGGGCTTCATCGTCGCCATGCGTACGCTCGACATGACGCGGCCGGGGATCGGGGCGCAGGCGGTCGGCATCGCGCAGGGAGCGTTGGACGAGTCGATAAAGTACGCCAAGCAGCGCGTGCAGTTCGGCAAGCCGATCATTTCCATCCAGGTTGTCCAGCACATGCTGGCCGACATGGCGACGCAGATCGAGGCCTCCCGCGCGCTGGTCTATTCGGTGGCGCGGCTGGTAGACTCCGGTTCCAAGGATTTCACCAAGGAAGCTTCGATGGCGAAGCTGATCGCGTCCGACACCGCCATGTTCGTGACCACGCAGGCGGTGCAGATCCTGGCCGGTTACGGCTACATGCGGGAATATCCGGTGGAGAAGATGATGCGCGACGCCAAGATCACGCAGATCTACGAAGGGACGAACCAGATCCAGCGCAACCAGATCGGGCTGGCGCTGGTGAAAGAAAGCGCTAAGAAATAAATGGACATCGCGGTTTGCATTAAACAGGTCCCGGACACGACCGAGGTCCGGATCAATCCTGAGACCAATACCCTCATCCGCGAGGGCGTTCCCAGCATCGTCAACCCGTTCGACGAGAACGCGGTGGAAGAAGCGCTCCGCCTGCGCGAAAAGCACGGCGGCAAGGTGACCGTCATCACCATGGGGCCGCCGCAGGCGACCGAAGCGCTCAAGCAGACCATTGCCATGGGGGCGGACGAGGTTTACCTTATATCCGACCGCGCTTTTGCCGGTTCCGACACCTGGGCCACCTCATATACTCTGGCCGCCGCATTAAAGAAACTCGGAAAATTTGACCTGATACTCTGCGGCAAGCAGGCGATCGACGGCGATACCGCGCAAGTGGGGCCCGGCATCGCCGAATGGTTGAATATCCCGCAAGTGACGTTCGCCGTAAAAGTGGAAGTGGAAGGATCGAAAGCCAAAGTGGAACGTTTGCTCGAAGAAGTGAACGAGATCGTGGAGATCCCGCTCCCCGCCATGATCACGGTCGTAAAACAGATCAACGAGCCGCGCCCGCCATCGCTCAAAGGGATGATGAGGGCGAAAAAGGCAGAGATCAAGACCCTTTCGGCGGCCGACATCGAGGCCGACCAGACCATCACCGGTCTCAAAGGTTCGCCGACCCGCGTGATGAAGATATTCGCCCCGCCGCAGAAGGGCGGGGGCGAAATGCTATCCGGCTCGGCCGATGAAATGGTGAACGCTTTGGTGACCAAGCTTCGCGAAAGGAAGATCTTCTGATGGATTTACGAAAAGATCCCAACGAAGCCGCAAATTGGAAAGGTATATGGGTTTTCGCCGAACAGCACGGCGGCAACGTCCAGAACGTCGCTTATGAGCTGATCGCCGAAGGCCGGAAGCTCGCTGAAACGCTCGGCTGCGAAGTATGCGCGGTGCTCGCCGGTGACGATCATATCGAAAGCAAGTGCCAGTCACTGTTCGATCACGGAGCGGACAAGGTTTACCTGGTGACCGATCCGGAGCTTCAGCATTACCGCACTGCACCCTATACCAGGGCGCTTACCCAGCTGGTGGATAAGTACAAGCCGGAAATTTTCCTGATCGGCGCCACCACCACCGGCCGCGACCTCGCCGCCCGCATGGCGGTGCGCGTCAACTGCGGCCTCACCGCCGACTGCACCGGGCTTTCGATCGATCCGGTCAAGAAAATACTTCAGCAGACCCGCCCGGCGTTCGGCGGCAACATCATGGCGACCATCCTTTCGCCCAATCACCGCCCGCAGATGGCGACCGTTCGCCCTAAGGTGTTCAAAAAGGAAAAAATCAAAAATCCGAAATCCGAACAAGGTAATGTCATAAAATTCAAACCAACGCTAAAACCGGAAGACCTCCTGGTGAAGATCCTGAGCATCGTGAAGGACGAATCAGTGAAGGTAAATCTGCAAGATGCGGAAATAATCGTCTCCGGCGGACGCGGGATCCAGGACCCCAAGAACTTTAAAATGGTGGAAGAGCTGGCCCAGGCGCTGGGTGGCGCGGTCGGCGCGTCGCGCGCCACGGTGGACGCGGGCTGGATATCGGCCCATCACCAGGTCGGACAGACCGGCAAGACGGTAGCCCCCAAGCTTTATATCGCCTGCGGCATCGCGGGCAAGATCCAGCACCTGGTGGGAATGCAGGGTTCCGATACGATCGTGGCGATCAACAAGGACCCCGACGCACCAATCTTCAAGTTGGCGACTTACGGTATCGTGGGCGACTGCCTCGAAGTGGTCCCGGCGCTGACGCGCAAGATCAGGGAGATCAGGGGTTGAAGACGGCATTCGTTTTTCCGGGGCAGGGGTCGCAGTTCGTGGGGATGGGGAAAGGATTCGCGGAAAGTCATCTTGACGAGGCGAACCGGATCCTCGGTTTTGACCTTAAGAAATTGTGCTTCGAAGGGCCGGAAGAGGAGCTGAAGCGGACCGAGATCACGCAGCCGGCGATCCTTACGGTGAGCGTGGCGGCGTTGCAGCTGCTCAAGGAAAAGCCGGACGCGGTGGCCGGACATTCGCTCGGCGAATATTCGGCACTGGTGGCGGCAGGTTCCATCAGCTTCGCGGACGCGGTGAAGATCGTTCACCTGCGCGGCAAGTTCATGCAGGCGGCGGTCCCGGCGGGCGAAGGGGCGATGGCGGCGGTGCTGATGCCGCCAAAGGACAAGATCCGCGAGATCTGCGAGCAGGTGGGCGATGTCCAGCCGGCCAACCTGAACAGCCCGGATCAGATAGTGATCTCCGGCAAGAAAGAAGCGGTCGAAGAGGCCGGGAAAAGATTAAAGGAAGCGGGGGCCAAGCGGATCATACCGCTGGCGGTATCGGCCCCTTTCCACAGCCGGCTGATGGAGCCGGCGGCTAAGAAGCTGGAAGCGGAACTGGCGAAGATCACGATCAGCGATGCGAAGGTCCCGGTAGTGGCGAACGTGACGGCGGATTACGTCGCTTCCGCCGAAAAGATACGGGAACTTCTGATAAGACAGGTCACCGGATCGGTCTTATGGGAATATTCGGTTAGAAAGATGATCGCGGACGGGGTGGGGAGGTTCGTGGAGGTGGGGCCGGGGAAGGTATTGTGCGGCCTGATAAAAAAGATCGACCCGGCGGTCGAAGCGAGGACATATGATGAAGTTAAAGGGTAAAGTGGCGTTCGTTACCGGCGCGGCGCAGGGGATCGGCAAGGCGATCGGGGTGACGCTGGCGGGCGAAGGTTGTGATATCATTATTTCCGATATCAATCTTGAACTGGCGCAGCAGACCGCGGCGGAGATCGGAAAATCCGGCGTCAGGACGATGGCGGTAAGGTCCAATGTCTCGGATTATACCGACGCCGAGCAGGGAGTGAACCAGGCGGTGGCCCAGATGGGGAAGATCGACATTCTGGTCAACAACGCCGGCATCACCAAGGACGGATTGCTCATAAGGATGAAGCCGGAAGATTGGAGCGCGGTGATCGCGGTCAACCTGACCGGAGTGTTCAACATGACCAAGATCGTTTCCGCCTTGATGATGAAGCAGCGTTCGGGTAAAATCGTGAACATTGCTAGCATCGTCGGCGAGATGGGGAACTTCGGGCAGGCCAATTACGCGGCGAGCAAGGGAGGAGTGATCGCCTTCACCAAGACGGTGGCGCGCGAGCTGGCCAGCCGCAACGTTTGCGTCAACGCGGTCGCTCCCGGTTTTATCCAGACCGCGATGACCGACAAGCTGACGGAAGAAGTGAAAAAGGCGATGCTGGCGCAGGTGCCGGCGGGGAAGCTGGGGCAGCCGGAGGACGTCGCCAACGCGGTGCTGTTCCTTTCGACCGCCGATTCGGACTATATCACCGGCCAGGTGATAAACGTCAACGGCGGGATGCTGATGAACACTTGATCGAAGCGTAAAGAATTTAAGAAAAAGGGAGGTGAGAGATAAATGGACGAAAATCAGATATATGAAGCAGTAAAAAAAGTGGTGGTCGAGCAGCTCGGCGTGTCGGACTCCGAAGTGAAGAGGGAATCCTCGTTCGTGGACGACCTGGGCGCCGACTCTCTGGACACGGTGGAACTGGTCATGGCGCTTGAAGAGAACTTCTCGATCGAGATCCCCGACGAAGAGGCGGAGAAGATCAAGACCGTGGGAGATTCCATCAATTACATCATGGCCCATGCAAAGAAGTAATAATAAATGAAGTTACCGCAGCTTAAAATAGGTGACCTGGTCGCCAGGATCCCCATTATCCAGGGGGGAATGGCGGTCAGGATATCGACCGGGAACCTGGCGGGCGCAGTCGCCGCCGAGGGCGGCATCGGCGTGATCGGCGCGTCGGGCATGGCCTTCGACGAGCTGAGCCGCGAGATCCGCATCGCCAAGGAAAAGGCGAAAGGCGGGATCGTCGGGATAAACATCATGTTCGCCGCCCGGGAGTTCGTGGGGATCGTGCAGACCGCCATCAAGGAGAAGATCGATCTGATCGTCACCGGCGCGGGTTTTTCCCGCGATATCTTCAAGATGGGCAGCGAGTCCCGGACCCCGATCGTACCGATCGTTTCTTCCGCGCGGCTGGCGCTCACGGCCGAAAAGTCGGGCGCGTCGGCGGTGGTGGTGGAGGGAACGGAGGCGGGCGGCCATCTGGGGACCGAACGCTCGATCTGGGACGTTTTCCCGGAAGTGCGGGGAGCGGTAAAGATACCGGTGGTGGCGGCGGGAGGCATTACCGACGGGCGCGACATGTGCCGGGCGTTCAAAATGGGCGCCAACGGGGTGCAGATCGCGACCCGTTTCGTACTGTCGGACGAATGCAACGCCGCGCCGGAATACAAGAAGCGGTACCAGACCGCGAAAAAGGAAGACATCGTTCAGATAACTTCGCCGGTAGGGATGCCGGGACGGGCGATCCGGACGGCGTTCGTGGACAAGATCCTGAGCAAGAACCCGCCGCGTCCCGTCGGCTGCGATTTTTGCCTTAAACGGTGTTCGCTGGAATATTGTATAATACAGGCGCTGATCAATTCCCAGAAGGGCGATATCGATCACGGGATCGTTTTTTCGGGCGCGAACGTCTGGAAGATCAAGGACCGCACGATAAAGCCGGTGAAGAAGATAATCGAGGAATTAGTTTCCGAAGCAGAGGAGGTGAATGATTGTTGAATAGGGTCGTAGTGACCGGCCTGGGGGCGGTAACGCCCATCGGCATCGGCCACGGCGTATTTTTTGAAAATCTGATGGCGGGGAAGAGCGGGATCGGCAAGATCACCGCGTTCGACGCTACCGCTTTCGACGCGAAGATCGCGGGACAGATAAACGACTTCGATCCCGCGCTGTACATGGACCGCAAGGAGGCCAGGAAACTGGTCCGGTTCATCCAACTGGCGATCGGTGCGTCCAAGCTCGCCCTCGAGGACGCGAACCTCGCGATCAACGAAGGCAACGCTTCTGACATCGGCGTGCTGATCGGCTCCGGCATCGGAGGGATCGGTTTCTTCGAGGAGCAGGTGGCGATATTGAACGCCAAAGGCCCCGGACGCCTTTCGCCGTTCGCCGTTCCTTATATGATCTGCAATATGGCGGCGGGAGTAGTGTCGATCCAGGTGGGAGCCAAAGGCCCCAACAGCTGCGTGGTGACGGCCTGCGCGACCGGAACGCACAGCATCGGCGACGCTTTTAAGATACTGCAAAGAGGCGACGCCAAGGCGATGCTGGCGGGAGGCGCGGAAGCGACCATCACGCCGATGGGGATCGGCAGCTTTTGCGCGGCACGGGCATTGGCAACGAGCTTTAACAATGATCCGCAGAGAGCTTCGCGTCCGTTCGATAAAAAGCGCGAAGGTTTTATCATGGGCGAAGGTTCCGGCGTGGTAGTGCTGGAGACGCTTGACCACGCTAAAGCGCGCGGAGCGAAAATATATGCGGAGGTCGCCGGCTACGGTATGAGCGGGGACGCTTACCATATAACTTCCCCGGCGCCGGGAGGCGAGGGGGCGGCGCGGGCGATAAACGCGGCGCTGAAGGACGCGGGACTTACGACCAACGACATCGATTACATCAACGCCCACGGCACCTCGACCGAGCTTAACGACAAGTTCGAGAGCATGGCGATCCGCGCCGCGTTCGGGGAGCGGGCGGAAAAGATCGCGATTAGTTCCAATAAATCCATGATTGGCCACCTGTTGGGGGCGGCCGGGGCGGTGGAATTCATCGCGACCACGCTGACGGTCAACCGGGACAAGATCCCTCCCACCATCAATTACGAGGAGGCGGACCCGGAGTGCGGGCTTGATTACGTCCCCAATAAAGCGCGCGACGTAAAAGTAAGGGCGGCGATCTCGAATTCTTTCGGTTTTGGCGGGCATAACGCGGTATTAGCTGTTAAGAAATATGAAGCGTAAACTGTTCGCGCTCCTGTTGCTGGTGGCGACCGGCGCGGTCTGCGTTTACGCCGACGAATACCCCAAAATTAACGTCTCCGGTTTCAAGAAATGGTCCTACCGCGAAGCGAAGGTCGATCCCCAGACCAATTATTATCTCGGGTTGACGCAGCTGGGCGGTTTTACCCCCACCACCACCGGCAGCCCCTGGGAAGAACGGCTCCAATTGAACATCCTGGGCCAGCTGACCGATAAGCTTTCCGTTTCCTACGACATCGAGCAGCAGCCGGAATCGCCGGACAAATACGACGTTAAGGTCGATTACGACAACAAGCACGAGCTGGCGTTCGGCGACCTTACCGCCACCTTTTCCGGCAACGAGTTCGCGAGCGCCACCAAGTATCTGAACGGCGTGATGATCACTTCCCACGACACCAATTATGATATCCTGGCCGTCCCTTCGGCCAAGCTGAAGAGCCAGGTACAGAATATCACCACCCAGAACGGCAACAATTCCAAGGGCCCGTATTCCCTCGGTCACGGCTCGATCGTGGAGGGATCGGAAAGGATCGAACTGAACGGGCGGCTGCAGCAGCGCGGGCGCGATTACGTCATCGATTATTACGGCGGCACCGTTACCTTTAACGCGATCCTAACCTCGTCCGACCAGTTCACTTACAGCTATGAATACACCAACATCCTGGACATGTTCTTCCCGTCGCTGTCGAAAAAGGATTTCTTCGGCGTCCAGAGCCGGTTCACGTTCGATCCGTCCACCATCGGCAAATCGTCCCCCGTTCCGCAGCAAATGATAATCTCCACCGTCGAGACCTTCCCGACCAACTACCATCCGATCGCGGTGGTGCCCGCGTTCACCGGCACCGCGGAGACGCACCCGACATTTGAAGCGAAGGCCGCCACGAACGAGGCCGGTCGGTCCGCGACCCGGGAATCGGCGGCCGCCGCCACGAACGAAGCGAGATCCGCCACCCCGGCGGCGGTGCCGTCCGTTCGCCCTTCAACGGAAGCCTCCGCGCCCTCCAGCCGCGAGGTGACGCCGCTCACTCCGGCGATGGAGGACGTGATCGCGAACGAATCGGTCGGCAAGTACCAGCTAAAGAACGGCCAGATCGTTCCCTTTTCCGAAAAACTGATGTTCCGGGGCGTGCTGCTCAAGAAGAACGAGGACTACACGATCAAATACGACGACGGCAGCATCACGCTGTTGCTGCCCGAACTGCCAAACTCGCGGGAGGCCCTGCAGGTCACCTACAGCTATCCGAAGATGAACGACGAACAGGAAGTGATACCCGGATCGGGGAGCCGCGGGCCTTATAATCTTGCTTTCAACAAATTGATCCAGTTCTCCGAGCGGATCTACCTGAACGACCGGCTGCTGGTCAGGGACTTCGATTACATAATCGATTACGATTCGGGAAAGCTGGTGTTCAATTACAACGTTTCCAACACTTCCGTCATCAAGGCCAATTACCGCCACATCGTGCTGGCGCTGCCGCCCCCGCCGCCGCCGACCAAGTTCCCCACCTCGCTGACGATTGGCGCCACTTATATGCGCGAATCGGCGCAGAAAGGGGACAACACCGCCACCGGCGACAATGTGGAAACGCGTTCCTATCAGGACATCGCGAGCAACAACAACACGATCTACCTGGCCAACTTCCCGGTCGTGTCCACCCTGGAAGGCGGCAACCTTTCGGTGAAGGACGGGGACCGAACTTTGGTGGAAGGGGTGGATTACGCCTTCCCCACCACCAGCGTCGACCCGGCGACCGGTTACGCGGTGGTGACGCCGCCGGCCCGGCTGGCATTCATCAACGACCGGACCGATGTTTCGAACGGACGCTACACCGGCACCATCAAGGTGCTGACCTCGCTCGAAGCGACGGCCGAAGTATCGATCCTTTACACTTATAACAAGGCGATCGCGGGACGCTTTACCGGCGTGGGCGACGGCAGCCGCGGGCCGTATTACGTCAAGAATTACCGCAACATCGTTCCCGGATCGGAAAGCATCCAGGTCTGGTCCACGGGATCGTCCCTCATCACCACTTACGTGAGGAACAGCTCGTTCGAGGCCAACGCCGGCGACACCGGATATTCCATCTCTTACGATAAGGACATGCCGTACATCAAGTTCAACAAGGAACTTTTGACCAGCCAGAACTTTTCCATCTATTTCCAGTACGTCGTTTCCTCTTCCTCCAACGGGTCCGAGATCAACCAGGACGTGACCGGTTTCGACGGGGCGTTCAAGTTTGGCGATCTGCTGCAGTTCGACGGCGCGTTCGCCCGCTCGTCCAACGACCGGGTGGTGTCGGCGGTCAGCACTTCGGAGTCGTACACCAATTTCAGCCCGCCCACCACCAGGATCGCAAAGCTGCAGAACGTGCCGCTGATCGAGAATTCGGAAACGGTGTACGTGAACGGCAATCTGCGCAACCGTGACGCCGATTATTCGATCGACTACACTTCCGGCATGATAAATTTTTTCTACGTCACGCTTACCACCAAGGACGTGGTGACGGTCGATTACCAGTATCAGAGCACCAGCCAGGGGGTAAGCCAGTCGGTGGCGGCCAACATCGGCAGCGCCTATAAGTACGGGGTTAGGAGCTCGCTGGGCGGGGTGCTGGACGTATCTTATTCCAGAAAGCAGATCGGGTTCGATTTCGCGCCGCTCGGCGGGACCGCGATCGGGGTGGGGTCGGACTACAAGAACTTCGCCGTCAACTTCACTCCCAAGATCATGGACCTGGCGTTCGGCCACCAGTACGCGGAGACGATCAATCCGCTGAGCAACAGCCGGACCGCGTTCACCAAGAATTACGACCGCCATTACACGGTCTCGGCGAATCCGTACCAGCTGCTACATGTTTCGGCCGATATCCGCAATCTGGAAACGCGCGGCGACGCCTCCAGCGCGGGCGGCCCGCCGACCGCCGATTCGTCGCAGAATTCCTACAGCCTCTCGGTGGTGCCCGCCACATTCTCCAAGGGCCCGCTGAGCTTCAGCCAGCAGTACGACGGTTCGCGGTCGCAGGCGGACGACAACCTTAGCCTGGCGAGCAGCCGGAACGAATACCTCCACGCCGCCAATTCGCTCGGCTTTACCGACCGCATCAAGCTGAGCACCGATTATCAGTACTCGGAGCCCAAAAGCTACACCCGCGGCACGGTGGAGACGGTGACCGCGCTGAGCAGGTCGAGGGACACCTCCTACAACCTGTCGCTAGACTTCACTTTCGGCCGGATCCAGAAGTGGACGGCGTACGCCAATTTGATCAACCACGAAGCGGCCACCATCGTGCCCACGCCCGAGGCGCTGACCCTGACCCGGAACACGACCTATCACACCGATTTCAATCCCGTCCCCATGCTGCAGACCAGCGCCGATTACAACCGGCAGGAGACCCCCTCGGTCACGGTGCTGGGGCAGAACCCGCGCTCGGAGCGGACCGCTACCAACGTGCGGCTGCAGCCGTGGTCATATTTCTCCTCCGCCTGGGCGTACAGCGAGAACCTAACCGTCAACGAATCGACCCTGCCGTCGAGCGGCCGGTCCAATACCTATACCGCCAACTGGACGATGCTGTCGCTGGACAAGGTTAAGCTCAATTCCGATTACAATTATTATTACAATACCGCCACTTCGCCCTCGGGGACGATCGAAGTGAAGAACGATACCGATTCGTTCGTGCAGGACTATGGGATGACGATCACGCCGGTCCCCGCCGTCAGCATCACCCCCGGATTCTCGCAGGAGAATTACCGCAACCGCACTACCAGTTCCACTATCGAGCTCTCCACCGTCAACCAGACCGCCAAGTGCCATGTCGACTTCACCCCGATCTCCAAATTCTCGATGGCGATGGATTACAGCAACAAGATCACCGCCAGCCTGACCGACAACCTCAACCGGCCCAAGACCAATATCACCGTAAGATCCAGCTACCGGCTGTTCGACTGGGGCGAGATCGTGCACACGTTCGACGAGGAATTGAACCGGGGGGAAGTGCAGGCGGGAGGAACGATGCCGGACACGGACTACAAGAAATCGACCAATACCTACAGCCTTAATTTCAGTATCCCGCAAGATAACCCGATCTTAAGCAGCGTGGTGCTCACCGCCACCGCCAAATATGTCCGGTTCGAGAATTACCTCCCCGACCAGGCCAACCAGAACCTGAACGGGTCGCTGTGGACATTCGAGGGGACGCTTAATTTCTGAAGACGATCATGCGGCCGGAATCGAGTACCCTTTTGTTCCCGCCGTCCTGAACGCAGATTTTATAGAGGTAAACGCCGTTGTCGACCGGTTCCCCGCTCAGGTTCCGGCCGTTCCACGGGGCCAGGTTCAAGCCGGCCTTGCCGCCTTCTTCCCCGGAATTGAACTGCTTCTGCCAGATCAACCCACCGTTGATGCCGTAAAGATAAATGCTTACCGCGGAATTGAGCGTCAGGTTATAGCTGAAGTAGGTTCGGTCCTGTACCGCCGGGTTAAAAGGATTGGGCGTTATCATAGAGATCCCGTTGATGAAAACGGAGCCGGTCGGGGAGGGGTTCACCTGCACTTCGGCCGTGACCACGCTCTGGTTGCCGGCCCGGTCGGCGGCGGTAAGCCGGAGAATATAGTTGCCGCTAAGCCCTTCCGTGTTCCAGTCGGCAAGCTTGTCGTTCTCCACTTTCGCGGTGGAAGAATTGATGTTGATGTAACCGGTGCCGTCCTTTGAATAATCGAGCGTGTAGTAATTAAAGTTGGCGTCGGTCGCCCAGCCGTAGACCGCCACCGATCCCTCGGCCGATCCTCCGGCGGCGGGGGAGGTGATCTGGGCGCGGGGCGCGGTATTGTCGATGATCACGACCGTACGCGCCTCCACCGTGAACGGCTCATGGTTCATCACCGTAAGCCGGATGGTCTTGATCCCGTCGGAAAAGTTCCGGGTGTCGAAACTTCCCAGCGGTCCCTCCGGTACGTCGGTAGTCCCGGTATAGAAAGGCGCGTATGAGTAGGGGGAGGTCCCGGCGCCGGCCCAGAGCGTGTAGCTGTTGAAGTCGATGCTGTCAGCCATGCCCGAAACCTGGACGATACCGCGGATGTAGCCTTCGCTTGACGGATAGGTGATGGCGGCCCGGGGAATGCCGATCGCGCGGGTGGCGTTGATCCTTCCCGCGCCGAGCTTCCCCGCGAAGCCCGGGTTTAGCGAATCGATGTTGTCGGCGGTGGAATCGATCCTCGAGCGGAGCTGGTCAGGGGTCCAGATGGGGTTCCGCGAGATCAGCAACGATGCCAGGCCCGAAACATGCGGCGTGGCCATCGAGGTCCCGTCCTTGAATTGGTACTGATCGGTCCCCAGCCAGGTAGAATAGATATCGGTGCCGGGGGCGCAGATGTCGACCCAGGCGCCGTAATTACTGGCGATCCCGGTCCCCCAGACCGAACGAAGATCGTTCTGGTCGGTGGCGCCGACCGCGTAAGCGTTGGGAAGCGCGGCAGGGTACACCGGGTTGCTGGTGTCTTCGTTGCCCGCGGCGGCGATCACCAGCGATCCGTTGGCATAGGCGTAGTTCACCGCGTCCGCAAAGGCCTGGCTGAAGTTGGAATCTCCAAGGCTGAGGTTTATGACCTTTGCGCCGGCGTCGGTCGCTTCGGTAATACCGGCCGAGGTGTCGGAAACGGAGCCGTAACCATCGTGGTCGAGCACTTTTATCGCGTAGATCCGGGCGTTCCAGTTGATCCCCGAGATCCCGATGTTGTTGTTGGTCGCCGCCCCGATGACCCCGGCGATGTGGGTGCCGTGCCCGTTATCGTCCAGGGGATTGTTGGGAGTGGCGGGGTTGATGTAATTATGCCCCATCACCACTTTGCCCGCCAGGTCCTCGTGATAATAATTGACGCCGGTGTCCACCACCCCGACCAGCACCGACGCCGCTTCGCCGGTGGTGACATCCCAGGCATCGGGCATGCCGATCTTGGCGAGGTCCCACTGGTAGAGCGCGTAGCCCGGGTCGTTGGGCACGATGAACGCTTTTACCCGGTAGTCCGGTTCGGCGTACGAGACGGAGGGATCGTTCCGGTAATCGGAAACGATGGTTTCAACGCTGCTCCCGGAAGGGAATGTGATCCGGTACCATTGGCTCATGTCCGGCACTTCGATCGTCTTGCCGGCGTAAAGGGAACGGACCTTGACGGCGGGAGTGCGGGCACCGGGCATCGCCTTTTCCACTTTGACCGCTTGATATTTCGAGTTGAGAATATTTATGGAATTTGAGTTTATATTCCCGGCCGCGAGGACCGTTCCGGACGTTAATGACACGGTGCCGGGTTTGAACTTTACCAGTATCCGGTCAGGGTCATAGCTTGAGAAGCCGCAAGAGGCTAAAAGCAGCACGATAATTACTGTCAGTACCGGCTTTTTCATCTTGTGGAAGTATAACAATTTTGCAGGAGGGCTGCAAGTGAGGTATAATCTTAATCGTAACCCGTAACCCGTAACCCGTAACCCGTAATGCGTAATCCGTACGCTGATATCAAAGGAGATAATTGGATGAGTAAGTTGAAGGAACGGTTCAAGAGAGTGGTAACGCCGGTATTGGGCCTGTATTTCGACGACTTCGCGGTAAAGTCGGGAAAAGGCTGCTATCTTAACGGCATGGACGGCAAACAGTATCTCGATTTCGCTTCCGGGATCGCCACCTGCGTCACAGGACACTGCCATCCGGCGGTGGTGGCGGCGGCGACCAAACAGATCAAAACGCTCATTCATACCTGTATCGGGATCGCGCTGTATGATCCGTACGTCAGGCTGAGCGAAGAGCTGCGGAAAGTGCTTCCGATCCCCGACGCGCTGAACTTTTTCTGCCAGAGCGGGAGCGAGGCGATCGAAGCGGCGCTAAAGCTGGCCAAGTACGCCGCCAAAAAGCCGGGGATCATCGCGATCCAGGGTGCGTTCCACGGGCGGACGCTCGGCGCGCTTTCGGTCACCACCTCCAAGATGAAATACCGGGACGGTTACGAGCCGTTATTGCCGGAAGTCTATGTCGCGCCGTTCGATCTGGAAGTGATCGAAGGATTGATGAAGTCCCATCAGATC
>DATJPS010000016.1:0-18768 GCA_035506255.1 Candidatus Omnitrophota bacterium
GCTATTCTTAGGTCCTCGATCCGGCCGTTGGTGCACGATCCGATCACCGACTGGTCGATCTTCACTCCGCCGCATTTGCTCACCGGTCTAGTGTTGCTTGGCAGGTGGGGGAACGATACCTGCGGTTCGATCTTCGAAACGTCCCAATCATAGACTTGTTTGTATTCGGCATCGGGATCGGACTTTAATACTCTTCCCTTGGCCGCTTTGACCTTCTTTAAATATGCCAGCGTCTTTTCGTCCGCTTCGAATATCCCGTTCTTCCCGCCGGCCTCGATCGCCATGTTCGCCATCGTCAGCCGCCCTTCTATCGACAGGCCTTTGATGACCGGGCCGGTGAACTCCATCGACATGTACCTTGCGCCGTCGACGCCGATCTGTCCTATGGTATAGAGGATCAAGTCTTTCGCTTCGACCCATTTTTGCAATTTGCCCTTGAAAATGAACTTCAGTTGTTCCGGCACCTTGAACCACACCTCGCCGGTCGCCATTCCCGCCGCCATGTCGGTGGAGCCGACGCCGGTGGAGAACGCTCCCAGCGCGCCGTAGGTGCAGGTGTGCGAATCGGCGCCGATGATGAGCATGCTGGGACTGATGGCGCCCAGTTCCGGGAGCAGGGCATGCTCTACGCCCATGCAGCCGATCTCGAAGAAGTTGACGATACCGTACTTTTTAGCGAACTCGCGCATCATCTTCACCTGTTCCGCCGACTTTATGTCTTTGGCGGGGGTGAAGTGGTCGGGGACCAGATATATCTTTTTTTTATCGAATACCTTGCTGACGCCGATCCGCTCGAACTCCTTGATCGCGGGCGGCGCGGTGATGTCGTTCCCCAGCACCAGATCGAGCTTACAGTTGATCAGTTCGCCGGGCTTTACTTCCTTTTTTCCGCAGTGGGAGGCGAGTATTTTTTGCGATATGGTCTGCGCTGTCATAATAAAATGATATCAAAATTATGATATAATTACAATGTTCGGATTTCGGATTTGGGAATTCGGATCTATTATATGCCTGACAAAAAAACTTTTATCACCGTTATCGGCGAAAGCCACGCCTCGACCGAGATCTCAAAAATGGCGGAAGAGGTGGGTGCGGAGATCGCCCGGGCGGGCGCGGTGCTGGTCTGCGGCGGGCTCAAAGGCGTGATGGAAAGCGCGGCAAAAGGGGCCAAGAGCGCCAGCGGCACCACCATCGGCATCATCCCCGGCAGTAAAAGGGACGAAGCGAACCAGTACATCGATTATCCCATCGTTACCGGCATCGGCTACGCGCGGAACAAGCTGGTCATCAAATCCGGCCAGGCGGTGATCGCCATCGGCGGGAGCTACGGCACGCTGTCGGAGATCGCGTTCGCCCTCGGCTACGAGATCCCGGTGATCGGGCTAAACACCTGGCAGTTCATCCATCACAACGGACAAATGGACCAAAAAGTGCATCGCGTCAATTCCCCGAAGGAAGCGGTCTCGCTCGCGTTAAAGCTGGCAAAAGAAGCAAGGCGCACGGAAGAAGCCCGCGAATACCAGACCTGATGGCCACCCAAAGACGGTCCGCCCTCGCGGGAAAGATCACCCTGCAAATGACGCAGGTGGCGAGTGACGAAAAGGTCTCCGCCGAATTTATCCGCAAAGGGGTTGCCGCCGGCACGATCTGCATCCCGTTCAACCCCCTGCATAAGGACCTGAAAGCGCTCGGTATCGGCAAAGGATTGCGGGTCAAGGTCAACGCCAATTTCGGTACCTCCGCCGACTATCCAAAGGCGAGCGAAGAGATCAAGAAGCTGAAGGCTTCGCTCGACGCGAAGACCGATACCGTGATGGACCTTTCCACCGGCGGGGACATCAACGCCGTCCGGCGCAGGATAATAAAAAGCTGTCCGGTCCCGCTCGGCACCGTTCCCGTTTACCAGGCGGTGCACGATAAAAAAATGACGGTCGACGGCATGTTCGAAGTGATAGAGGAGCAGGCGAGGGACGGGGTGGACTTCATGACCATTCACTGCGGGGTGACGAAAAGCGCCGTCGCCGCGCTGCGTAAAAAGCCGCGGCTGATGGAGATCGTCAGCCGGGGCGGGGCGCTCATGGCCAAGTGGATGATCGACCACGATCGCGAGAACCCGTTCTATCAATATTTCGATCGCTTGTTGGATATTTCCGCACGGTACGATGTCACGCTTTCCCTAGGGGACGGGATGAGGCCGGGCTCCATCGTTGACGCGGGTGACGATGCGCAGTACCTGGAACTTAGAACGCTGGGGGAGCTGACGAAGCGGGCGTGGAAAGCGGGAGTGCAGGTGATGATCGAAGGGCCGGGACATGTGCCGTACGACCAAATCGTCAACCAAATGAAGATGCAGAAGAAGTATTGCCATAACGCTCCGTTCTATGTCCTGGGCCCGCTCCCGACCGACGTCGCCCCCGGATACGACCACATCACCGCCGCCATCGGCGGGACGCTCGCGGCGGTCTCCGGCGCCGACTATCTTTGCTACGTCACCCCCACCGAGCACCTCGGCCTGCCGACCCCGGATGATGTTTATGAAGGGGTGATCGCGTCGCGCATCGCGGCGCATTGCGCTGATATCGCCAAGGGGATACCGGGAGCGAAGGATTGGGACTTTCAAATGTCAAAAGCGCGCAAGGCGCTCAACTGGGGCGAACAATTGCGGCTGGCGATCGACCCGGTAAAGGCGAAAAAGATCCACTCGAAAAGAAGCTCAAAGAACAAGGACGTTTGCTCCATGTGCGGCCAGTTCTGCGCGATGAAGGTATCGAGCGAGGCGCTCCGAAAATAGCGGCCGTCCGATCAGATCGGAGCCCATCTGCCGCCATTGTAAACGATCGGAAGTAATTTATATATTTTATCCGGCCGCGCCACTATCATCAGGACTTGAGTGGAGTTGAAGTAGATACGGTCTTTGTTGTCCAGTCCCTTTCTTACGGCGCTGAACTGCGCGGTGGTAACATCGACTGCCACCTCCACCTCTCCGGCCCTCAATAGCGCGATGTCGTGATATTCGAACCGGCTCGGGGCGTTCGACAGTCCCGGGACATCATAGCCCCTGGCAATGCCCGCGCGTTCGAACAGGCCTTCGTGTTTCATCGCCGCCTGGCAGATCAGAGCGGACGCTAAAGAACATTTATTACGCACATCTTCCGGCGCCAGGATATCGTAGACGCTTTTCCCGCTGATGTTAAAATGCGTTTGCCTGGCCAGTTTGATGGTAACAGGGACGATCCTGGGATCGAACGGCGAACCCTGCGCATAATTTATGATATGGACCTCGTGAGCCTGTATCCCCTCGCAAAGCAGCGAGCCTCTTCCCGATATGGCGTAACTATGGCTGGTTATCATTTGATCCCCTTTTCTATTGCGGCGCGAAACGGCACCACTTATTTATAGCGATAATTCGCGGATAATTTCACTTTGCCGCGGCCGCGGCGACCGCTTTCACCGTCAATTCGTATCGAGCTGCTGAAATATTAACCCGGGCGTGACGATGAACATTTGACGGAACGCAGATAAGGAGCAACGATATGCCAGGACCGGTCGAAAATTCGAGGAGCCGCCCTAAAGTGAATCTGTCGATGGGATTGATCGTGCGCCGGGCGACGGACGACATGAACAGCCCATACGGCAATACCACCATTGAATCCAAGGATCGCCAGGGTGACCGGACGACGGAAAAGGTGGCGACCGGAACGGAGGTCGGCGTTTACGGAGAACTGCAGCTAACCTGGCCGGTCGGGATAGGGGTCGGGTACCGCGCGGGTATGCTCACTGCCACCGATCTCGATTATCTCGATTCCGCCGATCCAAGAACGATGGCGATCACCAACCGCGATAAAACGCTGGAGAACACTCTGTTGCTGAGCTGGACGCCGGTGGGGGCAATAGGCGATTCGCCTTACACCCTGCGTATGGGCGCCGGGCCGACGCTGGCGAGCGTTTTCTATAAGACGACCGATTTTACCTTCGGGGAAGACCCGTCCCTGCAGAAGGGCTCTACCGTAAAGAATAAATTCGGCGTTACCGGCGCCGTGGACGGCAATTTGAAGTTGTTCGAGTTCGTCGATCTTACGGCGGGGATCTCCGCGTCCTCTTTCGGCCCGGCCGGAACGGTGCTGGGGATGAACGCCGGAGTGTCGCTGGAGTTCTAAGGTCCGGGAACCGCTAGTAATCCCGCAAGATTTCCCCCTTGTGATACGAATATATAATGTAAGCGAATCATTGATATTTAGCATGAAGGAGTCATTTAATGACCTTCCGTCCGATAGAAGCGAGCCTGCCGCTACTGCGTTCGATAAAGAATGCGGCCGTCAAGGGCGATCAGCGACCGGATCCTACACAACCGGCGGGCAATAAGTTCCAGTCCGCGGGCGCCAAATCCGAGCACGGTCCCGGCGGCAAGGCGATGGGCAATTTTGCCGGCCAGCTCTACAGCCTTTCTCTCGGCCATTCATTAAAGAACGCCACACCAGAACAGAAAAAGGACAAGGCCTACGTCATGAACATCGTTGGCCACAACGGCGTCGAGCTTGAGTACGCCGACGATTCGCTGAAAAAGGACCCGGACGTGGTGATGGCAGCGGTGAAACAGAACGGCGGCGCTCTGCAGTTCGCCGACATCAAGCTTCGGGGGGATCGCACGATCGTCCTTGCCGCGGTCAGGCAGAACGGCGCGGCGATCTGCTACGCCGATCAGTTCAAACAGCTGCCGGTCCTCGAGGACCGGGAGATCGTTTCGACCGCGATGGAGACCTATCCTGACCTTTACACCACGCTTCCCGACAAGATGAAACAGAATAAAGACCTTCTGCTGAAGTACGTTTCCGCCAACCCGAAAAATATACGCAACCTCGATCCTGTTTATCGCCGGGACCCGGAAGTGGTCCGCGCCGTGATCGGCGGCGATCTGCCGCTCGAATACGCCAAAGCGCTGATCGACCTGGGGATCGAGTTCCCGGAACGGCTGAGGGGAGCCACGCCGGCACAGGTAGCGGAGCTGATCGACACCCGGCGGGACTTCAAGAACGACGGCCGCCCGCTGGCGCTGGTCGTACTTCCCAAGAAGGACTGGAACGGAGCGTTCGCCAACAACAAGGTGCTCGAGCTGATGGGGAAAGGGTACCATGTGGTGCTGGTGGAGGCGGGGAAGGAGACAGATCTTTATTCAGCGATCACCGGGTACGGCGGTAAACAGAAGATCTCTCTCCTCTGGATCGGCGGCCACGGGACACCCGGCACGGTGAACTTCGGCTCCGCTCCCAACGCGCAGTACGACGAAACGGACTATCTCGATCTCGCGGACCGGCGCGAGATGAAAAAACTAGGCCTCGGCGATTTCATGGAAAAGGACAGCGTGGTGGTGCTGCAGAGCTGTTCCACCGGCCGGGGGCGTGAGGGGAAATTCAACATCTCTAATATGCTGGGGGAGGTGTTCACCCATAGCACGGTCTACGCCCCGGAGCAGGACGCGTTCATTTCGGACCTCAGTTACGACAGCGACAACCATGTTTCGGGGGTGGTCTACGGCGAGAGCGTCCCTACCTATTCGTCCTATCCGCTGAGCATGGGCCATCCGGAACGGATCATCAACTATGTGGTCGATCCCGGCTCCCTCGGCGATCTCAACCTCGTCTCGCCGCCGGTCGGCAAATTTTTCAATAAGTCGATCTGATCCGTTCCCGCGTTTACCCGCATTTACATGTTATAATCCCAATCAATGAAGCTCAATGATATCGGGGAATTCGGGCTGATCGAACTCCTCAAAAGAACGGAAAAGCGCCACCGGCCTGACGTCGTAATCGGGATCGGGGATGATGCGGCCGTTCTCAAGACCACAAGACCTCATGACCGCAGGGCCTCTAAGATCTATCAATTGATTACAACTGATACATTTATCGAAAATATCCACTTTAAATTGAAAAAGGGGAGGGACCGGTTTTTTGCTCTGGGCCAAAAGGCGCTGGCGGCCAACATTTCCGACATCCTGGCGATGGGGGGATGTCCGACCCACGCGCTGGTGACGATCGGGCTTCCCGGCCGCGTCACGGTCGAACAGGTTGAACGGTTGTATAAAGGGATCGATTCGCTGGCTAAAGAACACGGGATCGATATCATCGGCGGCGACACGATATCGTCACCTAAAGAGGTCTTGGTCAGCATCACATTGATGGGAGAGGTGGAGAAAGAATATCTGCTCACCCGTTCCGGCGCCCGGCCCGGCGACCTGCTCTGCGTCACCGGCAGGTTCGGCGGCCCTGCTTATGAAAATTACGGATTACGGATTACGGATTATGCATTACGCTTCAAAGAAGCTCGTGTTCTCTCGCGATCAGGAATTGTGACCTCAATGATCGATTCATCAGACGGGTTGGTCCGTTCGGTCATCGAGCTATGCAAGCGGAGCGGCACGGGCGCGGTGATCTTCAAAGATAAAGTTCCAGCCGCGGCCGGCGCCACTCTCGATCAGGCGCTTTACGGCGGGGAGGAATACGAACTGGTATTTACCGTTCCCAAGAGCAGGTTAATGAAATTGAAAGTGAAGGCGTCGGTGGTGGGGGAGATGGCGGCGAAAGAAAAAGGAATAAAATTAGCGGACAAATATGGTAAAATAAGGCCTCTTAAATCCGGGGGTTACGAACATTTCGCTAAAAGAAAAAGTAAATGAAAAGCGATAAACTGATCGACAAAAGAAAACTGGCCAGAAGGTTCATCGGTTATGTCAAAGTGCCGAGCCTTTCGGGCAAAGAGGGCGCGTTCTCGGACTTTATCCGCCGCGAACTGCACGCGATCGGCATCCGCTCTTACCGCGACCGCATCGGAAATCTTTTCGCCTTTATCCCCGGCTCCCTCAAAGAAGCTCCCACCGTTCTACTCAACGCGCACCTCGATACCGTAGGCCCGGGCGAGAATATCAAGCCCAAGGTCCGATACGGGATGATCACTTCCGACGGCAAGACCATACTGGGCGCTGACAATAAGGCGGGAGTGGCGGCGATCATGGAAGTGCTGGGCGCTCTACGGAAAAATAAGATACCGCACGGAGATATCCAGCTGATATTCACGGTGCAGGAAGAGACCGGGCTGATCGGGGCGAAGGATATCAGGAAAAGCGCGCTCAACGCCGATATCGGCTACGTGCTGGACGGCGGCGACGTGGATACATTATATATAAAGGCGCCGACGCAGTATAATCTTTACGCGGAGGTGATCGGACGCGCCGCTCACGCCGGCATCCATCCCGAGGACGGGATTAACGCCATCAAAGTGGCGTCGGAGGCGATCGCCAAAATGCGGCTGGGGCGGATCGATCAAGAGACCACCGCCAATATCGGGATCATCAACGGCGGCATCGCCACCAACATCGTGCCGGAAAAAGTGGTCGTGCGCGGAGAAGCGCGCAGCCACAACATCCGCAAGCTCAAGTCCCAGCTCAAGCAGATGCGGCGCCAGCTGGCGAAAGCCTGCTCCCGCAACCGCGCCAACCTCAAAGTGAACGTTGATTGCGCCTATTCCTCGTTCAGCCTGGACCGCGACGACAAAGTGGTGACGGCGGCGGTGCGGGCGCTCAAGGACCTCGGGATCAAGCCGAAACTGATACGGACCGGAGGCGGATCCGACGCCAACATCTTTAACGATCTGGGGATCAAAACGCTGATCGTGGGGGTGGGGGCCGACCGCGTGCACACACGCAACGAAAGGATCGCGGTGGACGACCTTCATAACGGCGCCCGCCTGCTTATGAACATCATCAGGGAGAACAGTGCGCGAAAGAACCATAAAAAGTAAGCGGATCTTTTCCGGCCGCCTGCTCGGCCTGCGCGACGATACCGTCCGTCTCGAAACCGGCAAAATAAGCCGGCGGGAGATCTGTGAACATCCGGGCGCGGTGGCGGTGGTGGCGGTAACGGGTAAAAAAGAGATCGTCCTCATCCGTCAGTTCCGCAAACCGGCCGAGCGCGTTCTGCTGGAGATCCCGGCCGGGCTGTTCAACAAGGGCGAGAGCCTGGCGGCCGCGGCAAAGCGGGAGCTGGCGGAAGAGACCGGCTATACCGCCAGGAAGATAAAAAAAGTGTTCTCCGCCTACATGTCGCCCGGTTATTCCACGGAAGTGCTCCATTATTTTTTCGCCAGCGGCCTTGAACTTTCCGCCCAGCATTACGAGGAGGACGAGGATATACGCGTTGAGGTGATGCCGATCGCCAGGGCGATGCGGATGGTAAAAAAAGGGCAGGTCCGCGACAATAAAACCATCGTCGGGATACTGATCACGCAATGGATGAGCTGATCCACGAGTTCATCGATTACCTCAATTTCGAAAAGGGTTATTCCAAACACACGCTTTCGAACTATAAGCGCGACCTCAAGCAGTACGCCAATTTTCTCAACGGGCGGAGCGCCGACCGCGAACTGGTGCAGGCGTACTTAAAAAAGCTGACCGATACCGGTTTCTCGCCGTCGTCGATCATGCGGAAGCACGCGACATTAAAATCCTTTTATAAGTTCCTGCTCGGTGAAGGGAAAGTTAAGGAGAATCCTACGGCGGACTTGAAACTCCCCAAGATCGGGCTCCGCCTGCCGAAGGCGCTGACGATCAAGGACACTTTCGACCTGCTCCGCGCCTCGGCCCGGGAACCGCGCGATTCGGCGATCCTGGAACTGCTCTACGCCACCGGCCTGCGCGCCTCGGAGATCATCGGGCTCAACCTGTTCGACCTGAACCTTCAAGCTTCGTTCCTCAAATGCTTAGGCAAGGGGGGAAAGGAGCGGGTGGTGCCGGTCGGCGACATGGCAAAGCAGGCGCTGGAAAAGTACATCGGCGGCGCGCGCGCGAAAGCGGTGAAGGACGAGAACGAGAAAGCGCTTTTCCTCGACCGGAGCGGGACGCGCATGACGCGGCAGGCGCTCTGGAACATCGTGAAGAAATATGTGAAGAAGGCGGGGATCCGGGAAAAGACGACCACACATACGCTCCGCCATTCTTTTGCCACGCATCTATTGGAGAAGGGGGCCGATCTCCGGTTCGTCCAGGAAATGCTGGGGCATTCCAATATCGCCACCACGGAAATTTACACTTCGGTATCGCGCGAGCGGTTGAAGAAGATATATCTAAAGACGCACCCGAGGGCTTAGAACTATTTTAATTTCTGCAAAGTCTGCGCCGCCTGTTCCCTGATGGGGGCGTAGCTGTTGCTCAATCCCTTCTCAACTGTACGGATCGCCCAATCTTCCGTGGTTCCCAGCTCTCCGATCACCCGGAGCAGTACCTGACCGATCAATAGGTTATCGCAGGTCAGCATTCGTTCGAGCGCGGCCAGTAAACGGGTATCCTTGTTAGGGAACTCCAAGATCTGCCGCACCTCAAAGTCAGAATCCATCCCTCCGCTGGCGCAAAGCGCTTCGGGGTAAAAACCGAACTCGTACGCGCGGAGATATTCTTCCGAGAACTTTTCGGCACGGAATGGGTCGGTAGGCAAAAAGGTCTGTCCGCTGAAAAAACGATCGCGCAGGAAAATGTATACCATTAACCCGAACCCGTGGTTGGACCTGACGACCGCGGCCTTGAACGGCTCCGGCGCGTCTATGTATTGATGCGCGTTTATCTTGCCTGGATCGCTGATGTTAGCGGCCAGCAGGTCGGGGCGGACCCGGAAAGCGGCGATGGAGCTGGCGAAGAGCTCGGAAGCGTTATCCCCCGGATGCCCGGCCCGATAAGCGTTGCCGCACCGGTCCGAGTCCCGTTCCGGCAGAAGGTATCGCCGGTCGCGCACCATTTCAAAATTATCGTAATATAAGGAAAGGCGGTGTATCCTTTCCCAGCGCTTCGCGTCTTCGCCCGAAGTCAGCCGTACCTGATACACAGCGTGGCCCATTTCGTGGACCGTGCTTTCCAGCGAGTGAGCCCCGCTCAGGCTGATCGATATCGCGTGCGCTTTATCGTCATAGGTGCTGCTTTCGCAGTTGCCGCTGAAGAACCTTATATCCGTTACCGGCCTCTCAGGTATCAACCGATTGAATTCGTTGACGATCGACATTTCCCGCGATCCCAAACTGGACGGATCGGCTGCTGCCACAACGGAGGAAGGGGAGGTCCGTGCGCCGCAGCCGGAAAGGGCCAGGGATGATATCAGCATCGCCCGGCCGAACGATCGGTTCGAGTAAATACCTGTCAGCATAAAATGTTTTCGTGCCGGACCGGGCCCGATTTCAACCATGTAGAACGATCCGTCCCGGTTTTTCGTGATAAAATCATCCCATGCTCGAATTCGACACTCTTAATATTGATCTCGGCCTGGAGCGAATGCAAAAAGTCCTTTCCGCGCTCGGCGATCCGCATTCCGCGTTCAAATCGGTCCACGTCGCCGGGACCAACGGCAAAGGTTCGGTCTGCGCCATGCTCGATTCGATCCTCCGCGAAGCGGGATACAAGGTCGGGCTGTTCACTTCCCCTCACTTGTTCCGCTGGGAAGAAAGGATCCGGGTGAATGGGAAAGAAATAAATAGTTCGGATTTCGGAATTCGGATTTCGGATTTGGGGCGGCTGGGAAAAGAATTCGATCTGAAACTGACCCCTTTTGAAGAAGTGACCGCGGTCGCTCTCCAGTATTTTGCCGATGAGGGAGTGGATATGGCGGTGGTGGAGGTGGGGATGGGGGGGCGGCTTGACGCGACCAACGTCATTACGCCGCTGGTCTCGGTCATTACCAACATCGACCTCGACCACACCGAATATCTCGGCGACACCGTCGAGAAGATCGCGTTCGAAAAAGCGGGGATCATCAAAAAGGGCGTTCCGGTGGTGACGGCGGAAGAAAAGCCGGAAGCCTTGTCGGTCATCAGAAAAACATGCGAACAGAACGGCTCGGAGTGCATGGTCGTGAGGGCGGATGAAAGTTCAAAGGCCAAGAGCGGTCTGATCGGTCCGCACCAGAGGAAGAACGAGGCGGTGGCGGTCAAAGTCGCCCAGCTCATGAATATAAGTAAGAAGGCGATCGAGACCGGGCTGAAAAAAGCGCACTGGCCGGCGCGGTTCCAGGTCGTCGGCCGCGACCCGCGGATCGTGATCGACGGCGCGCATAATGAGGCCGGGGCAAAGGCTCTGGCATCGGCATTAAAAAGCGAAGGGATCGAACCCCCTGTTACTTTCGTCATCGGCATGCAGGGATACAAGGATACTGGCAGAGTGATTGGGATCCTGGCGCCGCTCGCGTCCGACCTGATATTGACACACTCCTCCCATCCGCAGTCCGCCGACCCGGAAAAACTGGCGGAGGAGGCGCGGGCCGCATCAAAAGCTAATGTCAGGACCATGGGATCGGTCGCGGAAGCGGTGGCGGAAGCGAAAAAAACGGGGCATGCTATAGTTATCGCCGGTTCGCTGTTCGTCGCCGCTGAAGCGTTAAAAGCCTTGAATATAAAGCTATAGAATCATTTGACGCTTTTTGGCGATGGTGATAGAATAAAAACCTCATGTGGAACTGGCTAAGAAACCTGCTGTTGATCGTGGTATTGATCGCGATCATCATATTGAGCTTCTGGATCAGTTTTATGATCGGACGGCGCATGCTTTCTCCGGCAAAAAAACTTCCAACGGCATATCTGCTCACGGAAGAGGCCAAATCGGTACTTCCACCGGAGATCACGCTTGAAGTGGAAGGCCTAACCTTTGAGACCGCTCCGGCGGAGAGATCGCATAAAGCGGTAAAAACGGTAAAGCCGGCACCGGCCAAAGTGGCGGCCGCGCCGAAGAAAGTTGGGAAAAAGCGTCCGGTCTCCCATAAAGCGGTAAGCGCTGCGCCGGTAAAGACACCGGCGGTATCCGCTTCCGGCAAATACGCGGTGCAGGCCGGCGCGTTCTCGCGCCAGAGTAACGCGCAGGCGCTGGAAAAAGAACTTAAAGCTAAAGGTTTTTCGGCCAGTGTCAGGAAGGTCGGCAAGCTGTTCCGCGTCGACGCGGGAAGGTTCGCTTCCGCCTCGGCGGCTAAATTGTTGGAGCAAAAGCTGACCGCGTCCGGTTTCGAAGCGGTAATCAGGAGGGACAATTAAATGGGCCTTTACGATTTTGTGTTCGGTAAATTTTCCAGGGACCTGGGCATCGACCTGGGGACCGCCACCACGCTGGTCTTCGCCCGCGGCGAAGGGATCATCCTTTGCGAGCCGTCGGTCGTCGCCATAGACAAGAATACCAATAAAGTACTGGCCATCGGCAACGAGGCCAAGAGCATGCTCGGCCGCACCCCGGCCAACATCGTCGCCGTGCGTCCCATGCGCGACGGCGTGATCGCCGACTTTGAGGTCACCGAGATGATGCTCCGTCACTTCATTAATAAGAGCCATAACCGTTCCGCCTTCGTCCGTCCGCGCATCGTGGTCGGCGTTCCTTCCGGAATTACCGGCGTCGAAAAGCGCGCGGTGCTTGACGCGGCACTGCATGCCGGAGCGCGCGAAGCTTATCTGGTCGAGGAACCGATGGCGGCGGCGATCGGCGCCAACCTGCCGGTCTCCGAAGCGGCCGGGTCGATGATCGTGGATATCGGCGGAGGCACCACCGAAGTGGCGGTGCTGGCGCTGGGCGGCATCGTAGTTTCCAAATCCATCCGCGTGGCGGGCGACGAAATGGACGAATCGATCGTTGCGCATTGCCGAAAAAACTATAATCTCCTCATCGGCGAACGGACCGCCGAGCAGATCAAGATCGATATCGGCTCCGCTTACCCGCTCCCCGAAGAACGGACGGTGGAGGTCCGCGGACGCGATCTGGTGACCGGCCTTCCCAAAACTCTCACCCTCACTTCTTCGGAAGTGCGCGACGCGCTGGCGGAACCGGTGGCGATGGTGGTGGACGCGGTCCGCACCACGCTGGAGAAGACCCCACCGGAACTGGCGGCGGACATTATGGACCGCGGCATCGTGATGGCGGGTGGCGGCTCGCTGCTCCGCGGGCTGGACAAGCACCTCTCTCAGGAGACCGACATGTCGGTCTACGTGGTGGACGATCCGATCTCGTGCGTGGCGTTCGGCACCGGCAAGATCCTAGAAGAGATCGACACCCTTAAAAAAGTACTGATAATGCCTAAAAAGGCCGCCTAAATGTTCGCCCGGTTCGCGTTCGCGGTCCTGCTGGCGCTGGCATTATTGCTCAACGTGTACCAGGTGGAAAAATTCCCTCCGGTGGCTTTTGCCCGTTCCCTCGTTCAGATCACCGCTTATCCGTTGGAGCTGATCTCCAAGAAAACGGCCGAAAGCACGCTCAAAGCTTCCACTTTTCTCCTCCGCGCCAAGCGGATGGAGAACGAGAACCAGGAACTTAAGGAAAGGATCAAAAAGAACGAAGCGCAATTGCTGCTGCTCGAAAGCGTGAAGAGCGAGAACCAGACATTAAGGTCCGCGATGTCTTTCCGGGGATCCAACCCGTACGGTTTCTCGCTTTTACCGGCGGAGGTGGTGAGCCGGGGAGGCGGGGATCTGGCGATCACTATTAACCGTGGGGAAGACGACGGAGTGACGGCCGGGAAGACCGTTATCTGCAAGCAGGGCCTGGTGGGGAAGATAAGCGAGGTCTCAAAGTTCACTTCCATCGTGACGCTTATAACCGATCCCGCCACCACCATCAGCGCGGTCCTGAAGCGGACCAACACATTCGGGGTGGTCAGGGGAGGGCCGGTGATGAAAGTGGATTATATTTCCGAGAACGCGAGCGTGGAGGTGGGGGAAGCGGTATCCGTTTCGAGCGCTAGCATCAGCTTTGCCCGCGGTCTGCCGGTAGGCAGGGTATGCAAAGTGGAAAGGAAGGTCGAGGACCTTTTCCAGAAGATCGAGGTCGAGCCAGCGGTCGATTTTTCCAAGCTTGACGTGGTGTTCATATGTCAGTAATTAGCGTGATCGTATGTTTCCTCGCGGCGCTGATCATCAAAAGTTTGCTGGGCATCGATCTTTTTCCGGCTCTGGTCGTTCAGCTGGCGATCTACAACAGTCCGGAAGGGACCATCCTCTTCTCATCGTTCTCCGGTTTCGTGCAGGACGCGCTCTTTTATCCCGGGTTCCTTAACTTTTTAAGTTACACGGTGGTCGGCGGATTGGCGGTATATCTCAAGCGTTTCTTCGCGTTCGAGGAGGACGCGCTGGCGATGACCCTGACCCTGATCGCGGCGCCGCTGTCGGTGATCGTGGTCGCCATCGGGATGAGGATCTTCCAGGGGGTGATGTATCCTTCGCTGATATTCTCCCTGATCAAGGTCACGTTCGCCAACGGCCTGCTGGTGCTGGCGATAAATTACTTCCTCGGAAACCGGGGCCGATGAGCAGGTCCAGATTCTTCCTCGGTATTTTCGTTCTATTTTTCCTCGTGCTGTTCGCGCGGCTGTTCTACCTGCAGGTGCTGAGCGGAGGTTACTATTCCAAAGTGGCGGAAGACAACGCGGCGCGCGTCAATCCGATCCTGGCCCCGCGCGGCGTGATCTTTGACCGCAACGGGAAGATATTATTGAAGAACCGTCCGGTCTTTTCCGTTTACATGATCCCGCACTTCATGCCGAGGGAAAGGAAGGATGCGGTCTTCGGTCTGTTGGCCGAACTGCTTTCCACCACCAGGGACGAGATCGAGCGCCGTTACTTCGAGAAAAAGACCCCGTTCTTCGACGGCATACTGATCGCGACCGATGTTTCTCCCGCGGTGGTGACCCGCATCGAAGAGAGGAGGCCCGATCTGCCGGGAGTGGAAGTGGTGTGCCTTCCGATGCGTTCGTACCCCTATCCCGGAATTGCGTCGCATGTACTGGGTTTTATCGCCGAGATCGGACCCGGCGAGCTGGCGGACCTTCAGTCCCAGGGATACCGCGAAGGGGACATCATCGGCAAGGATGGAGTGGAAAAAAGCTATGATGAATACCTGCGCGGGATATCAGGCGGGAAAAAGATCGAGGTCGACGCGTACGGCCGCCCGATCAAAGTAAAAGAGGTCATTGATCCGGTGAACGGCAAAGATATCGTACTGACGATCGATATGGACCTCCAGCTTCAGGTCGAACAGGCATTGGGCGGGAACGAAGGGGCGGTAGTGGTTCTCGATCCGAAAAGTGGGGAAGTGCTGGCGATGGCCTCGCATCCCGATTACGACGCCAGCCGGAAGTGGGAAAGCATCAGCCAGGCCAACCACCCTTTCATGAACCGCGCGCTCTCTTCCTATCCTCCAGGATCGACATTCAAAGTAGTGACGCTTTCCGCCGCGCTGGAAGAAGGGAAAACCAACGAGAACGAGATCTTCTATTGCCCCGGGTATTACAGCCTTGGCCAGAGGAAAGCAAAATGCTGGCTAGGCTCCGGCCACGGCCGGATCTCGCCGATCGAAGGGCTCACCTGGTCGTGCGACGTGGTCTTTTATGAGCTCGGACGGCGGCTTGGCCCCGACCTGATCAAGAAATACGCCCAGATCTACGGGCTGGGAGAAAAGACCGGCATCGACCTGCCGCAGGAAAAACGCGGCTTCATCCCGACCGCGGCCTGGAAGAAAGAGCGGTTCGGCGAGGGGTGGTACGACGGTGATTCGATCAATATCGGGATTGGGCAGGGTTTCATCCAGGTGACGCCGCTGCAGATGGCGTGCATGTACGGGATGATCGGATCCGGCAAACGGTATAAACCCTATGTCGTCAAAGAGGTGATCGGCGACAACGGTAAAAAGGAATACGAGGCTAAACCGGAAATGATCGCGGAACTGCCATTGGCATTGCGCAACCAAATGCTTCTGCGCCAGGCGCTACACGATGTGGTCTGGCGCGGAACCGGCATCGCGGCCTATGTCCCCGGGCTTCCCGCCGCCGGCAAGACCGGTACCGCGCAGAACCCGGGACTGCCGCACGCCTGGTTCGTTTGCTATGCGCCGTATAACGACCCGGAGATCGTGATCGCGGCGTTCGTGGCGCACGGCGAGCACGGCGACCGGGTCACGGCCCACATCTGCGGCGACATCCTGAAATGGTACAAAGAGAACCGGCTTAAGCGGAAACTGGAAGAGGAACAGAGGCCGGAGCAATATGTGGTGCACGGCGGGTCAAGGGTCCCGTACCACTCATTGACAGTCCGTTCGGATTAAGATATAATTACCACGTCATGGAAAAGTACGACCTCGAAGCAAAAGCAAGAGTAAAACTGGGAAAAAAATCAAAATCCCTCAGGGACGCAGGGATCATCCCGGCCATCGTTTACGGCAAAGGGATGGACTCCATGCCGGTGGAAGTGGAAGAGAAGCTTTTCAGCAAATTTCTGGTAAATTCCCATAGCAAGAACATCATCATCAATCTTAAAGTAGGCGGCGACAGCATGCCGGTACTCATGCACGAGGTCCAAAAAGACATTCTTTCCAAAAAGGTCCGTCACGTCGATTTTTACCGCATCCGCATGGACGAAGCGATCCGCACCGAGGTCCCGATCGTGCTTATCGGCGAAGCGATAGGGGTCAAATCGGACGGCGGCATTCTGGTACATCCTCTCCGTGAGGTCGAGATCAAGGCCCTGCCGGCCGATATCCCGAGCAAGATCGAGATCGACATCCGCGAGCTCAAGATCGGGGACGCGGTCCACGTTTCGAACCTCAAGCCGATAAAAGGCGTTGAATATCTAACTGCCGCTCAGGAGATCATCGCGACCGTGTCCTCGCCGACCAAGGAAGAGGAAGTGGCGCCGGCCGCAGTGGCGGAGGCGGTCCCCGGAGCACCGACACCTGAGGGTGGCGCAGTCCCGGCGGCGGGCACGGCAACGGCGGGAGCCCCGGCAGCGGGAGCAGCTCCAGCGGGGGCGGCCCCGGCAGCTAAAGCGGCACCTGCGGCAAAGACCGAAAAGCCCAAAAAGTAAACTCCAAAAAATAACAAGTTTTTCCCCGCTGGTTGCGATATAATCATTGGAGAGGTGATCAATTAGCTTATGGGCGGCGATATGCAAACATCTTCCGGCGGGATCCACCCCGGAAAACCTATAATCTGGCCGACCGGAAAAAGCCAAAGCACGCCGGTCAGTTCTTCCCCCACGACCCAGTCTTCGGGGAGCGTGCGCTCAAGCCAGTCTAGCGCAACATCAAGTTCCAGCGCGGCTTCCGCATCGACCGCGGTATCGACGCCGGCAAAGGCCGCGTCCACCCCGGCGGCTCAATCCGCCGCCACTATTTCGCGCCCCCTGACGATAGAAGATCTCCGCTCACATCTGATGCAGATCCAGATCCCCGATACCGATTTCAACGTCAAACTTGCGTCGATGATGCTTAAGGACGGCATGGAGCTTTCACGCGCCAATTTCGTTAAAGTACTCTCGATGCTGGAAGGGACGAACAAGGGGACCAATGTGCAGGAAGCGGCGATCATGCTGACAATGAAAGGGATCGATTCTCCCGAGGCTTTGTCGGTGCTGGGCCAGTTCATGGCCGATAATCCGCAGATGGCCGCGCAGCTGGTGGCGCTGCAGGAATCGATGGGGAACTTGGGGACCGCGCTCGGCGTCGCCAAGGGATTGATGAACCCGGCGCTCCTTTCGCAACTTGCCGGACTGATCGGTTCGTTCGACGATTCGGTGAAGGAACTTTCAGAAAAATACCAGTTCTCGGGCGATAATTCGGTTTCCCTGCAGGATTTTATGAACAATGTCCGCGGCATGAAAGCGCTGCTCGACGGCGTACAACAGCAGTCCAATGTTTCCGATTCGGCCGAAGCGCAGGTGCTGCAGGCCAGCCTCTCCCAGGCCAGCAGTAAAATGGGAAGTATCGTCGACAACCTTACCGCCCAGGCGCTGCTTTCGCAAAAGGGAAGGGAAGAGGTGAATTTCCAGTACCAGCAGATACCGAACCTGGAAGCGAAAGGGCTGAAGAACGTGGAGATCGTGGTCACCCGCGAGGGGGGCGACAAGAAAGCGGACATCGATTACGAGAATACCCAGGTGGTACTATCGCTCCTCACCACCAATCTGGGAAAGATGGTCTGCTCCATGATCGTCAAAGGGAAAAAGGTTTACATTATCTTTGTTTTTAACGAAAAAGAACATGGCGACGAAGCGCGCAAATCGATTGCCGCCGAGTTTGCGGAACTGCAGAAAAAGCTGGCGGAAAAGAACTTCGCCGTGACCGGTTATCAGGTCAAAGTGGACCCGGCCATGTGCAAGGTCAGCCCGTACCTGATCCCGATGCTGCCCAATCTGGAAGCGCAGCTCAAGAAGATCGACCTTGAGGCTTGAGCAGGAGAGAGGAATAAAATGGCGGAAGGAAAAATAGACATTTCCCCGGCGGAAGAGAACCCGGAGAAAAAGGCGCTCCCGACCCGAAAGGCCGCGATCGCCATGCGCTACGACGTCGATAAAGACAAAGCGCCGGTGATCCTGGCCACCGGCCGAGGGCCGATCGCCGACGAGATCATACGCCTGGCCGAGGACAACAAGATCCCGCTTTACGAGGACAAGGAGCTGGCCGGACTGCTCTCGAAGATCGAGCTCGATACCGAGGTCCCGCCCGAACTTTACGTCCTGGTGGCGGAGGTTTTATTCTTCGTTTTCCAGCTCGACCGCATGGCTGAAAAGCGCGAAAAGCTGATCACCCGCATGCGCGAGGACGAGAAAGAAAAGAAGCGCTGATCCCGAAGGTCAAACCGCCCTTTTTCAGTTATAAAATAAGGTTGATTTTTACTTCTTGAATGTTATAATACCGCCATGACCGATCCCATCTTGAGCATTGGGCAGGCGGGCCTTGAAACCACTGACGAGAGGATAAAGAGTCTCGTCAACCGGATGGTC
>DATJPS010000017.1:0-38540 GCA_035506255.1 Candidatus Omnitrophota bacterium
GGTATATCTCTTCAAGCGTCCCGAATTGTTTCAACAGTTCGATCGCGGTCTTTTCCCCGACTTTAGGAACGCCGGGAATATTATCGGAAGTATCGCCTTTTAACGCTTTGAAGTCGATCAACTGCGAAGGTTTAAGCCCGTCGTACCGTTCCTCCACCTCTTTTTCCCCGTAAAGGACGGTGTCGGTGATCCCTTTCCGGGTGGTCAGCACTTTGATATTGTCGTCCACCAGCTGCAGTGGGTCGAGATCGCCGCTGATGATGGTCACTTTATATCCTTCTTTTTCCGCTTCGCGGGCGAGCGTACCGATCACGTCGTCGGCCTCGAACCCCGCTAACTCGAAGACCGGGATGCTGAGCGCTTCGGCGATCTCTTTGACGTATGGCATCTGTTCGTGGAGAGTGGGGGGCGCTTTATCGCGGGTCGCTTTGTATTCTTTGTATTCTTTATGGCGAAAGGTCGGCTCCGGCCGGTCGAACGCGATCGCCACGAAATCCGGACCGTCCTCCAGCGTCTTGAGTAGCATGGTGGTGAAGCCATATATCGCATTCGATGTGATCCCGGTGGAGGTCCGCATGGTGTCAGGAAGGGCGTAGAACGCCCGGTAGGCGAGAGAGTTGCCGTCGATAAGATAGGCTTTCGGCATGGGATAAATATAGCATAAAAACGGCGGGATTGACGGTTCGAAATCCGTTGAAATGCAAGGAATTAATTTAAAATCACGAAAATCTAGATAAAAAACGGGTGTATAATTTTTCGGAAGCAAGCGGAGGTGAAAATGCGAAAATTATTTATTGTTGCCATTGTTCTGACCGCATTTATCCCATCCCTGGCCAGTGCCGCCAATATCCAATTGATCCTCGATTCAATTGATGGAAGCTCGGCGATGACCGTACTGAACGGGAATACGCAGGAAGTGGCAAGGATCGATTCTTTGGGCAGGATCGGGATCGGTAAAACTCCGAGTTGGTCTCTGGACATCAACTCAACTTTAACGATAGGGGTAAATTCAAGCACCAACGCTATCGGCGGCGTCGGGGTCTATGGCACCGCGTCTTCGACCGGCGGTTCGTCCAATACCGGTGTATTCGGTTCGGCGGCATCGAATATGGGCGGTTCGGCCGGCGTTTACGGCCAAGCTACCGGATCGACGGCGCAGGTTTATGGCGTTTACGGATACGCGACCGGTGCCCAGGGCCGAGGGGTCTATGGCGCACAGCCGAATAGCGGTTATGGTGGTTATTTCATGAATTCGGGCAGTGGTTATGGCGGCTATTTTTCCAACACCAGCAGCGGAGTCGGTCTTTATGCGACTTCGACTTCGGGATACGCCGCGATATTCAATAACGGTAACGTTGGGATCGGTCTGGCCAATCCTGCCGTCACTTTCGAGGTGGGCGCGAATCATGCGCTGTCGGTGAACGCGGGCTCCGGCAATATTGGCGTTGGCACTACTGCACCGGAATTTAAACTGAGCTTAGCGTCCGACGGCGGGATCCTGGCCAAGGGGATCGTTGGAGATATCGGGAACGATACGCAAGGAACTTCACTTTCGACTTCGGGCTCCGGGGTCAGGATGATCTGGTATCCGAGGAAAGCGGCGTTCCGCGCCGGATACGTGGACGGCAGCCAATGGGACAACGCGAACGTCGGCAAGTACTCGGTCGCTCTGGGACATAATTCTCAAGCTACTTTGGAGAGCGGCATCGCTCTCGGTGTCGCGTCGAGGGCCGGTTATTGTGGCGTGGCGACCGGAGTGCTTTCGGTGGCGGGGAATATGTCGACCGCTCTTGGCTGGCAATCTACGGCGAACGGGATGGCATCCACCGCCACGGGGATTTTGACGGCGGCGACCGGGGATTATTCCGCTGCTTTCGGTTGGTCCACCACGGCCAGCAATCAATGCTCAGTCACCATGGGGAACAACATCACTAACAATTATGCCAACGCGCTGATGATCGGCGATAATACGCAGGATATCCTTTTAAATCCTGACGGGAACAGCTGGCTTCAGTGCCGGCTGGGCTATTTGGGCGTCGGGACCACCGCTCCGACCGACATGCTCACCGTGGCCGGCAATGTGGTCCCGGCCTCGGATGCGATAAATACATGCGGAAAATCCGGTAAGCGATGGTACCAGATCTGGGCTTCGACCGGGACCATCCAGACCTCGGACGATCGGATCAAGGCGGGCCAAAAAGATCTGGGCAAGGGGTTGGCAGATATCGAAAAGTTAAAGCCGAAGGAATATTTCCTCCGGAACGCCGAAATGACAGGGAAGGGGATCTCGTTCAAACCGGGAGGAAAAAAGGATATCGGGCTGATCGCCCAGGAGCTGTACAAGGTGATTCCGGAGGCGGTGTACAAACCGTCCGACGAAGCGAAAGAGCTTTGGGGAATAAATTATGAAAAGCTGATACCGGTCATGATAAAAGCGATCCAGGAAGAGCAAAAGACGGTCGCCGGGCTGCAGAAAAAAGTGGACGACCTGGCGGCGGACAAACAAACCCTCGAATCCCGGATAAAGGCACTGGAGGCCGGCGGGCGGAAATAACCCGATATATTCAGATTAAAAATGATATAATCCTCCGAAATCGACCGTTCGGAGGGCATTAATGAAAAGATATATCGCACTGGTCGCGTGTTTGTCGCTTTTTATTGTTTCTCACCCGATCCTTGCCGCCGATGTCAATGTCATTCTCGATAATTCCCCAGGTTCGCTGGTGATCAAGGATTCTTCGCGAAATACGGTCGCTTCTGTCGATTCCACCGGCATCGGGGATTTCTATTTACTTCACAACCGGGCGACCGATTTCAGGCTGAGCGATAATACGCACGGCCGCGGCGATCCCGGGGCGGGGAGGGCGCTGGTGCATGCTCCGGGCAACCAGTTGACGCTCAATTATGCCGGCGACTTTACCGGAGGGACCAATATTTATGGCAGTCCGGTCTTTATCCCCAATAACGTCGGTATCGGCTCGACTAATCCGATAAGCAAGCTGGAACTTTCCGGGTCCGGAGGCGATACCGGGGTCGCGATCCGGTTCGATGAAACCTCGAACCGCCAGTGGGCCCTATATCCGAACGGAGGCATTTTCCGAATTAAGGACTTGAACGCGGGGAGTGATTATCTTACCGTTCAGGGCGGAACGGGGAACATAGGGATCGGGACGACCAATCCGCTATCGAAGATAAGCGTCAACGACAATGGCGCCGCCAATTATGGTATCTATAGTTTAGGTTCTTCTACCGGGGTCTGTGGTGTCAGTAATTCCGGTTACGGGGTATGGGGATGGTCCAGTTCCGGATTAGGGATCTACGGCTCCTCCTCTTCGGGTTTCGCCGGTTATTTTAACGGTAACAGCTATTTTAGCGGAAATGTTGGCATAGGGACGACTGCCCCGAGAGGTAAATTGGATATCTCGACCGGCGGAATGAACTCGTATATTGAATGCGGCGCCGGAAGCGTTTATTTGGGGGATTACAGTAATGTGGCGAACAACGTATACCAGCAAATAAATGGCGACGATCCAAATTCGGGCTTTGTGTTCAAGAATGGGACGGTTCAGATCTTGAATGGAAATGTCGGCATTGGGACGACCAATCCGGGAGCACTTCTAGAGGTGGTGGGGAACATTAAGCTCGGGTTCAATGCGCTTGGCCGGACCATACAAGGGGCCGATTCCTCCGGCTCCGGGACCCCGCTGATCATCAGATCGGGCAGTAACACGGGAGGAAGTTATCCTGCCGGCAATCTTAGCCTGGAAGCCGGGACCAGCACTTCCGGCGGTACTTATAACGGGAGCATACTTTTTTCGACGGCTGGAACGGAAAGGATGCGGGTCAATCGTAACGGCAATATCGGGATCGGTACCACCAATCCTTTATCTCCCCTGCATATTTATACTTCGAATGGCGATGCCTACGCCGGACTGGTGATCCAGAAGAACGGGGCCAAGACGCTTTCAATAAACCAGGGATCGTCGAACAAGTTGAACTTTACCGAACCGGGAGTGGTCGACCTGATGACGGTCGATTTCAGCGGCCTGAGGGTAGGGATCGGCAACGCTTCCCCTTCGAGCGGCAAGTTGCAGGTCACGACAAGTTCCGGCACGGCGATCTACGGTTCCGGTGGTGGGTTCGGGGCGGAATTGTACGGGTCGAGCACCGGGGTTTATGCTAACGGCGATACTGGTGTTAATGCGTATGGCGCGACCTATGCCGGATATTTCCAGGGGAAATTATACGTGTCTACTCTCTCTTCCAACGGAACGGTCTATTCGAACGGGAGCATCCTGACCAACACCAACCCGTCATCCATCAGGTATAAAAAGGATGTCAAAGACCTGCCGATCGAGACGGATAATATCCTGAAGCTGAGGCCGGTCTCATTCATCTGGAAGAACAATGGCCAGAAGGACGTCGGTCTGATCGCGGAGGAAGTGGCAAAACAGGTCAAGGACCTGACCGCCCTTAATTCGGCAGGATCGATCGAAGGGGTCAAGTATGACAAACTGCCGGTATATTTGCTGGGAGTGATCAAACAACAGCAGAAGCAGATAAATGATCAAAGCGGCGAGATTAAACAGATAAAAGCCGAAAATCAGGACCTGCAGTCACGCCTGAAGGCGCTGGAAGTCAGGCTCGCCAAATAGTTCGTTCGAATGTTTCTTTCTGATGATATAATTCCATGAAAGAGGATCGGCAACGGAGGGATCGATATTGAACAGAAAATTTCTTGCGGCTATTGGCATGCTAACCGTGATGTTGTCCATTGTTTATGCGGCGGATGTGAACGTTGGCCTTGACAGTAAGAACGGGTCTTCCGCGCTGAACATCAAAAATTCGGATGCCAACATTATCGCGACGATCAAATCCTCCGGGTCGCTGGAAGCCGGGTGGACCGCCAAGGCGTACGGTAAATACATACTTTCCGGTGTCTCCGATCAGGGTGATGGCCTGGTCGCGGACGACACTTTTGAAAGGGTGTTCGGGTTGACCCGGAACACCAACAATGAGATCCGCCTGCTCGGTTTTGGACCATTGACTTTTTGGAACGGTAGCGCCACCGGCACCGAAAAAATGAGGATCAAGACAAATGGCAACGTAGGTATTGGAAATACGGATCCTGCCTGTCGCCTGGAGCTTTCGGGTGCCGGTGCGGACACGGGGGTCGCGATCAGGTTCGATGAAACGGCGAACCGTCAATGGGCGTTGTACCCGAACGGTGGCACTTTCAGGATAAAGGATCTTAACGCCGGGAGTGATTATTTGTCGATCAAGGGAGGGACCGGCTATGTCGGCATCGGGACGACTAACCCGGTGAGCGTGCTTGAACTTTCCGGTGCCGGTGGTGATACCGGGGTTGCGGTAAGGTTCGATGAAACGGCCAACCGTCAATGGGCGCTGTACCCGACCGGCGGCACTTTCAGGATAAAGGATCTTAACGCCGGGAGTGATTATGTGTCGGTCATGGGAGGGACCGGTTGGGTCGGTATCGGGACGACCAACCCGATCGATGTTATGCATATTTCAGACTCCAACGCGAACATAGTGTACGGAACAAGTGAAGTAATAAACAACGACGCCAAGATCGGGAGGGCCGGAGGCAACAACTATCATATCACCGGGACATTGGCCGGAGATCTTGCCATCCGTCCGGAATCGACGAAAAAGATAGTGTTTGGCACCGCTTCGACGTCCGGCAGTACCGCAACGGCCAGAATGGTCATAAGCAAGGATGGCAACATTGGGGTCGGCACTACCGCTCCCGCCTCGGTCCTTGATGTCAACGGCGACATTAAGCTTGCCGCTACGTCAGCGCCGACAGGTGCGGCGGGGAAGATCTATTTCGATTCTACCACTAGCCGTCTTAATTACCACGATGGCTCCAAGTGGATAGAAGTGGACCCTATGTATACCACTAAACCGACAAAATCCCTTAACACCAGCGGTTTTAGCGGAGACATTTCCAGTACAAACACTTATACTGCCAACATTGGCTCCGTGCTTGCGAACAATTCCATTATAACGACGATCATAGGGCGTTTCCATGTCTCCTGCTCGAACACGGTCAGGAACCTTTACTTTGAACTACTTGACGGGAGTAATAATGTGCTGGTCAGCTTCATTTGCCCGAACAGTACCTATATGAGCGATTATTCCGGCCTCTCGTTTTGCGTGCCTTGGGGATTCACCTATCAATTGCCCATTCCCGTTTATGTAGCCAGTGGTAACCAGATCAAGATCCGAATATCCCAATACGGAACAACGTACGGAGCTGCTACTGGTATTTGTACCGGAGCCACCGTGAATTATATCGAACTTCCGCTGTAAAGGATCCCGGCGAACACTACCGTCGGCGTCAGGCTGACGCAGGTGGGCGCTTCCATCTATATGCTGGCCTATCTCTATATTGACCGTTTTTCGTTGCAATATATAGAATTGCCGCTCTAAACGCCATTTTTCTATGATATAATTGCGCCAAGATTTTTCCTGGGAGAATGAAATGAAAAAATTCGCGTTGGCTATCATACTGGTCATCCTTGCCGCCGTATCCGCTTTCTCTGCTAATTTAAAGATGATCCTAGATTCGAACGATGGCAGCTCCGCGTTCCTGGTACAGGACAACACCTCCAGGGAAGTCGCGAGGATAAACTCGCTGGGAAATGTGGGCATTGGCACTTCGTTGCCGGTATCGACGCTGGAAGTGAACGGCGATATTAAGCTGGCATCGATGTCGGCCCCCTCCGCCGCACCGGGCAAGGTCTATTTCGATTCTACCTCCAGCCGATTGAATTACCATGACGGGACCAAATGGATAGAGGTCGACCCTGCCTATAGCACAAGAGAAGTAAAAGATTATGTTATCCAGGCTCTATATACTGGGGCCGGGCCTACGGCTTACGATATTGCCACGCCCGCAAGAGATATCGTAATTACGGAGATGTCGATGTTGACGAGCGTTGGCGACATATGGATCAACAACAGCACAACCATCGAAGCGACTCTCTATGTGGGTGGGGTAAGGAAGGCTTATTTGAATTATTATTTCCAGTACAATACTTACATGGATCCGATCAAAGGTCCGCCTCCGCTGGTCTTTCCTATACCGATCAAGGTCAGTGCGGGGACCGATATCTCGATGACGATCTTAGGGTCGCATACACATAATAGGGCAGATGAGTTCCGTCTCAAATATATGGAACTGCCGTTGTGATCCGATAGGGAGGGCATAACATGAAAAAATATGTTTTGATCGTTGTGCTGATCGGTTTAGCCTCTGCCTCCGCTTTTTCCGCCAACGTAAAGATGATATTGGATTCTTCGGACGGCAGTTCTGCGCTATCGATCCAGGATAAGACCTCAAAGGAAGTGGCAAGGGTTGATTCTTCTGGCAGAGTGGGGATTGGGACGACTGCTCCGTTATATGGTCTTGATGTCAGTACGACCCTGACGCGGGGGATCAATTCGGTCTCAAACGCTTACGGCGGCTACGGCGTTTATGGCACAGCCTCAGATACTTCGGCAGTAGGGCCGAATTACGGAGTCTACGGGTCCGCGGCGGCCAATTTTAACGGATCGGCCGGCGTGTACGGCGTTGCCACCGGTTCCCCGAGCCAGGTCTACGGTGTTTACGGTTCGGCGGGCGGTCTCAGCGGCCGCGGGGTATTCGGTACGGAATCGGGCGGCGGTTACGGCGGTTATTTTTTAAACTCCAGCAGCGGCGTAGGGTTGTATGCTGCTTCCACTTCGGGCTATGCCGCGGTCTTCCCCTCGGGCAATGTCGGTGTAGGGACGGCGAGCCCTAGCAACCTGCTTACCCTGCAGGGATCCGCGACCCCTCAGCTGATGATCACCCAGCCATCGGCAACCGATGCCCTGACCCTGGGTTACAATGAGGCGTCTTACGCTTATATGGCCACCCTTGGCTCGCATCCGCTGGCACTGTTCACGAACAATCTAGAACGGCTGCGCGTAACCTCGGCCGGCAATGTGGGTATCGGAACGACCGGACCAGGAGAAAAGCTGGAGATCGTCGGGAACGCAAAGATCACTTCCCTGTCCACTTCGTCTAATGTGACGATGAGCAACGCGATCACCGCGGCCGGGAACTACGGACTTTCCGTAATAATAGACGGAGTGGAGCGGGGGAGCGTCGACCGGTTGGGGAACGGTTATCTTTCGAACACGCTCACGCTCGCATCGGTTGCGGCACCGACCGCCGCCACCGGCAAGATCTATTTCGATTCGACCGTCCATCGGCTTAAATATTACGACAGCACCAAATGGATCGAGATGGACCCGGCCTATACCAATAATTCACTTCAATCGACACCGATGTATTCCGTTTCGGGGACCAATACCGCCAACATGAGCATGCTCACTCCAGGTACTGATATAATAATAACCGGGATCGCCGGCAACACTGACTGGTTGACCAACCAGTGCCCGGAATACCTGATCGAACTTTATAACGGGAGCACGAGCTATGTCAGCATTTATGTGCCGGATGACCGGGGCGATTACGAATATTCTCTACCGATACCGGTGAGGGTCCCGTCCGGTACCGCGATCTCGGCCAGGATCACCGCCAAAGATTACACCGGCGCGAACTATCTCGGGACCTACGCCACGCTGCGCTGCACGATGCGATATATAGCTCTGCCTTTATAATTGAATTAAATAAAAAGGGGAAAGGATAAAATCCTTTCCCCTTTAACCAAATAAGAGGCTGCTATTTAAGACTTTTCGCCCAGCTGATATCTGATGAACCGCCGCACCACGATGTTCTCGCCGATCTTGGCGGCCAGCCCGCCCAGCAGATCTTTTATCTTGATCTTCGGGTCGCGGATAAAAGGCTGTTCCATCAGGCAGACCTCTTCGTAGAATTTCTGCACTCTACCGTCGATTATCTTTTCCCGTGCCTTTTCGGGTTTGCCTTCCGCTTTTGCCTGCTCGCCGATCAGATCTTTTTCGTGCTGCAGCACCCCTTCGGGCACTTCGTCAACAAAAATATAGGCCGGGTTTTGCGCGGCGATCTGCATGGCCACGTCCTTGCCGAACTGAAGAAAATCCTCGTTGCGCGCCACGAAATCGGTCTCGCAATTCACCTCGAGCAGAACTCCGATCTTGCCTCCGGTGTGTACATAGGATACGACCGAACCCTGGGCGGCGGTGCGCTCGGCGCGTTTGCCTACCGCGGCCAAACCTTTTTTACGCAGGGCATCGACCGCCAGGTCCATGTCGCCGCCGGCCTCGGCCAGCGCTTTCTTACAGTCCATCATGCCGCAGCCGGTCTTTTCGCGCAGTTTTACGATGTTCTCGGTGGTTACTTCCGCCATTAGAACCCGATCCTTTCTTCTTCTTCCTCGACTACCGGCACCTTGGGGGCCAGTGAGGCCAGGCGTTCCTCTTCGGATATCGCCATCGCTTCTTCCATCGTCTCTTCGCCCACTTCGATCGGGACCGCGATCTCGGGCGCGCGCTCTTCGATCGGTTTGGTCAGCTCGCGGCCCGCGATCACCGCTTCGGCGATGATGGAGGTCAAGAGCTTGATCGAGCGGATGGCGTCATCGTTGGCCGGGATCGGGAACTCGACTTCGTCCGGATCGCAGTTGGTGTCGACCACGGCGATGATCGGGATCCCCATCTTCTTCGCTTCCAGTATGGCGGTGGTCTCCTTCTTGCTGTCGACGATGTAAATAGCGGCGGGGAGGGAGAGCATTTCACGGATACCGCCCAGGCCGCGGACCAGTTTGGCGTGTTCGCGCCTCAAGTTAGCCACTTCCTTGGCTGGGAGCTTCTCGAACATGCCGTTCTTTTCCAGCTTTTCGATCTCGTTAAGCCGTGCGATTGTCTTCTTTAGCGTCTTGAAGTTTGTGAGGGTCCCGCCCAGCCAGCGGTCGTTTACGTAGAACATGCCGCAGCGCTTGGCCTCTTCCATTACCGCGTCCTGCGCCTGCTTCTTCGTGCCGACGAAAAGGACGGTGCCGTTCTGCGCCACCGCGTTCTTTACGTAGTCGAAGGCCTTTTCGATCAGCGGGATGGTCTTATGAAGGTCGATCACGTGGATGTTGTTCCGCGACGAGTAGATATACTTGCTCATCTTGGGGTTCCATCTTTTGCTCTGGTGGCCGAAGTGGACCCCGGCCTCGAGCAGTTCTTTCATAGTTACTACCGGCATTAATAATCCTCCTTAAATTCGCGATTCTCCCTTAGGTTTTTCATGGTAACCCGCCAAGAAGAGCCATCCTTGGGTGGAAGAAACGGGGCGATCCGCTCCGATTTTTTACTTCATTAATTTACCATGTTTTATGCTAAAATGCAAGCGTGAAAATCGCGGAAAGGGTGCGGGAGATAAGGGCGCGGGCGGGGGAGGTGCGGTTGCTGGCGGTGACCAAAACTGTCGGGATCCCCGCCATCGCCGAGGCGATCGAGGCCGGAGTGACAGATATCGGTGAAAGCCGGATCAGCGAGGCCAAGACCAAATACGATGAACTGAAAAGGAGATTCCCCGCCGTCCGCTGGCACATGATCGGCCACCTGCAGACCAATAAGGTCAACGCCGCCCTCCAGATATTCGACGTCATCCAGTCGGTGGACAGCCTCCATCTGGCGGAGGCGATCGGCAACCGGGCCAAAAATCCGGTCGAGATCATGCTCGAAGTGAACACCTCGGGCGAAGAGAGCAAGCACGGGGTAAGGCCGGAAGAAGTTTTGGGGCTGGCCCGCGCCGCTTCCAGGCTCTCCAACCTGAAAATCACCGGATTGATGACGATGGGCCCGCTGACGGACGACGAACAGAGGATCCGGGCGTCTTTCCGTGAACTGCGGGAAATAAGGGACCGGCTGAACGCGGAAGGGTTCAAAAATATCGTCCACCTGAGCATGGGGATGAGCGACGATTTTCCTTTGGCAATTGAGGAAGGTTCTGATATAATACGTATCGGTAGAGCAATTTTTGCCGGGGAGGAATAACTATGGACAGCCTTTTTAGACGCGCCAAGGCATTCATCGGACTCGAGGAAGGGGAGGACGCGGAAACTCCGGAGGGTAAGCAGATGGAGATCTCGTCGGTCCTGCGCGAGCGTAAAAAGGAAAGGCCGGTCGGCAGCGAAGGCGATTCGGAAATCGTCGTTTACGAGCCCAAGATCTACGAAGACTCCCTCAACATCTCCGCCAGCCTCCGCGGCGGCAGCCCGGTGATCGTCAACCTTAAGCATCTGGAGCCGTCCGAGGGGACGCGCCTGATCGATTTCGTCTGCGGCACCGCGTACGCCATTGACGGCCACATGGTCAAGATCGGCGACACCATCTTCCTGTTCACCCCCAATAGCATAAGTATCGTCGATGCCGAAGACAAAGCCCAATTGGGAGAGGAGATAACCTCGGTTGAGGAGAGAAAAGAGACCTTCTTCTCGCGCCGTTAAGATCGCATTCCTGGGCGGGGGACGGATGGCGGAAGCGCTCATTTCCGGGCTGATCGGCTCCAAAAAAGCCAGACCTTCCGATATCACCGCTTCCGACGTGCAGGAGATCAGACGCAGCCAGCTGAAGGACATTTATAAAATAAATACCACCGGCGACAACCAGGCGGCCGCCGATACCGCTTCGATCATCGTGCTGGCGGTAAAACCGCAGGTAATGGGCCAGGCGGTCAAGGGATTGAATGTCAAAAGCGACAAGCTGATCGTTTCCATCGCCGCCGGGATACCGATCCCGTTCCTCGAAAGCGTTTTTCCCGGCAACCCCGTGGTCCGGGTGATGCCGAACAACCCGGCGATGGTGAAGGCCGGGATATCCGCTCTGGCTTACGGTTCGCGGGTGAAGGAAGAAGACAAAGAAAAGGCGAAGAAGATATTCCGTTCAGTGGGCGAAGTGGTGGAAGTGGACGAGGCGCTGATGGACGCGGTGACCGGGCTTTCCGGCTCCGGCCCCGCTTTTATTTATCTGATGGTGGAAGCGATGGCGGAGGCGGGGGAAAATCTCGGCATTGCCCGCGAGACCGCGCATAAGCTGGCGGTCGAAACTTTGCTGGGGGCGGCGCAAACCCTCAAACGGACCAAAAAGCATCCCCGGGAACTGATCGATATGGTGAGCTCTCCGGGCGGCACCACGCTCCGCGGGTTGGAAGTTATGGAACGAAAGGACTTTAAATCGGCGGTGATCGATGCTATAGTGGCGTCAAGGAACCGCGCAAAAGAGTTGAGCTCCGAGTGGACCTGATCTGCTTTCTGATAAATATTTGTTTTGCAGCCTATTATTTGCTTATCGTGTTGAGGGCGTTATTGCCCTTTATACCGCATAACCGGCAGGCGATATTCATCAAGCAGGTGTACGACCTGACCGAGCCGGTGCTGTTGCCGGTGCGGCAGGGATTGCCGCCGAGCGTTTTCGGCTACGACGTATCGCCGTTCCTGATCATCCTGTTCCTGGCGATCGTGCAGAGATTGATCCTTTATATTTTGGGAGGACTTTAATGCCGGTTTTGATCGTAGGGACGGTGGCGCTCGATTCGGTCGAGACCCCGTTCGGCAAAAAAGAAGGGATTCTGGGAGGTTCGGCCGTGCACGCTTCGGTGGCGGCGAGCTTTTTTTCACCGACCAGTCTGGTGGGGCCGGTGGGAGCCGATTTCCCGGCAGAGCACGAACTGTTCCTTAAGAGTAAAGGGATCGATCTGTCTGGGATCGCGCGGCTTCCGGGGAAGACCTTCCGCTGGAGCGGATATTACGAATTCGACATGAACCAGGCGCACACTCGCGATACCCAGCTCAACGTGCTGACCGAGTTTTCGCCAAAGCTTGGCCCGGAACTTGCGCGGACGCCGTACGTGTTCCTGGCCAACCTCGATCCGGAGATACAGCTTAAGGTGCTCGACCAGCTCGAGTCGCCCAAACTGGTGGCGGCCGACACCATGGACTTCTGGATCAGAGGAAAGCGCGAAGCGCTTCACGAGGTGATCAAGCGCGTCGATTACATCTTGATGAACGAGGGCGAAGTGCGCATGTTCATGGAAACGCCCAACATCCCGCTCGCCGCCCGGCGGCTGCTGGAGCTGGGGGCGAAAGCGGTGATCATAAAGCAGGGGGAGCACGGGGCGCTGCTGTTTACCGGTGATTCCCATTTTTCCGCTCCGTCGTATCCGCAGGACGCGTTCCGCGACCCGACCGGCGCGGGAGACTCGTTCGCCGGCGGGTTCATCGGTTATCTGGCCAAGACCGACGATATTGGAGAGGCCAATGTCCGGCGCTCCATCATCATGGGATCGGTGATGGCTTCGTTCAATATAGAGGATTTCAGCCTGGACCGGATGAAAAGGCTCAATCAACACGAGATCGCTGAGCGTTTCGGAGAGTTTCGCAAGTTTTCGGAGTTCGAAGCTCTGACTTCGGCTTACGTATAAATAGGAGGAAATTAAAATGATCGAGAAGTTCCAGTTGGTAGGGGATCTGCTGCATGACGAGGGACTGGTCCGCGCCGATTCAGGGAGCCTGAGCGTGCGCGAGGGGGACAAGATCGTGATCACGCGCAAAGGCGCGATACTGTGGATGTTGAAGGACGAAGACCTGATGACGGTGGGGATGGATCCTTCGGAGGCGGACGCCGGCGCATCGATCGAACTGGCCACCCATCGAGCGGTCTATAAAGGGAGCGGCGTTCAGGCGATTGTGGCGGCGATCCCTCCGTACGCAGTGGCGCTGTCGATGAACGAGGAAAAGATCATGCCGCAGGACGCGGAGGGCAAATATTTCGTCAAATCGATCCCGGTGGTGAAGGTGCGTGAAGCGATCAATTCCTCGGAAGTGGCGCGCATGCTCCCGCCGATCTTCGGGGGAGGGTACCACGGCGCGGTGATCCGCGGCTACGGCAGCTTTTGCGGAGGGACCGACCTGATGGAAGCTTACAAGATCACCTCACTTCTCGAAAATTCGTGCAAGATGATCATGATCGCCAAGAAACCGGCGCCCGCTCCGCAGCCGCAAATGCAAAAACCGCGCGACAACCGCCGGGGACCGGCGATCCCGCCCGGCATCGGAGTGATGGACCGCCAGCGTTATAACCGTAGATGAGCCTGGAAGACCTAAAGAACAAAATATTATGTTACGACCCGTCCGCCGACACCCAGTTGATCGACCGCGTCTACGCTTTTGCCGCCGACAAGCATAGGGACCACAAGCGCTTTTCGGGCGACCCTTACATTACCCATCCGCTGGCGGTGGCCGAGATCCTGGCCGGGCTGGAGCAGGATGTCCCCACCATTTGCGCGGCGCTGCTCCACGATACCATTGAGGATGCGGGCGTGACCGCCAACGATATCGCGACCAAGTTCTCCCTCGAGATCGCCAAGCTGGTGGAAGGGGTCACCAAATTGGGACAGCTGGTCTATGAATCGAGGGAGATCCGTCAGGCCGAAAGCTTCCGCAAGATGTTCGTGGCGATGGGAGAGGACCTGCGCGTGATCGTGATCAAGCTCGCCGACCGCTTGCACAACATGCGGACGCTTAAATACCTTTCTCCCGAAAAGCAGATCGAGACCTCGCAGGAGACCCGCGACATCTTCGCCCCGCTGGCCCACCGGCTGGGGATGTGGAAACTCAAATGGGAGCTGGAGGACCTGGCGTTCGCGTACCTTGAGCCGGAATCATACAATCTCCTGAGGAAAAAGGTGGGCGAAAGCCGCGAAGAGCGCGAAAAGTACATTGAAAAATTCATCGAAAAGGTACAGGAAACGCTGGCCAAATTTGAAATCAAGGCCGAGATCTACGGGCGGCCAAAGCATTTTTACAGTATCTACCGCAAGATGGTCGACCAAAATCTTGAGTTCGAGGAGATCTTCGACCTGACCGCGGTGCGCGTGATCGTCGACACCCTGAAGGACTGCTACTCGGTTCTGGGTATCATCCACGCTGCCTGGAAGCCGCTCCCCGACCGGTTCCGCGACTACATCGCCGTTCCCAAGAGCAACGGTTACCAGTCTCTCCATACCACGGTGATGGGGGAAGGGGCGCGGCCGGTGGAAGTGCAGATCAGGACAAAAGAGATGCACCGGATCGCGGAATACGGCGTGGCCGCGCATTGGGTGTACAAGGAAGAGGACACGGACAAGAAATTCGACAAAAAGATGGCATGGTTCCGGCAGATGCTGGAAACGCAGACCGAGCTTAAGGATGCCCGGGACTTCATGGATTCCCTTAAGATCGACCTGTTCGTTGACGAAGTGTTCGTATTCACTCCAAAAGGCCAGGTGATCCAGCTCCCGCTCGGCGCCACCCCCATCGATTTCGCTTATCATGTCCACACCGAAGTGGGCCACCGCTGCACCGGGGCCAAGGTCAACGGCCGCATCGTTCCGCTCGACTATCCGCTCAAGAACGGCGAGATCGTGGAGATCCTGACCGGCAAATCTGACAACACCACGCTTGACTGGCTCAATATCGTCAAGACCTCCGGCGCCCGCGCCAAGATCAAGAGCTGGTTCCGCAAGCGCAAACGCGATGAAAGCATAATCCGCGGAAGGGAAGCGCTGGAAGAGGAAGTGAAGAAACTGCGGCTCCATCCGAAAGAGGTCCTGACGGTCGAATGTATCGACTGGCTGGTCAAGGAATCAAAAGCAAAGAGCCATGACGATCTTTACGCCGATATCGGATACGGCGAGATTTCGGCGTTCGACAGCGCCCGCAAGGTCCGCGACCGGATACCCGGCGCGCCGAAAGTGGAAAAGGAAGAGGCGCAGCCGTTCGTGCAGGCCAAGCCGAGAAAGCGGAAGATCATCCACGGATTGAGGATCGCGGGGATGGACGGTATCCTTACCCGCATTTCAAAATGCTGCAAGCCTCTCCCCGGCGACGACATCATCGGGGTGGTGACGAGGGGAAGAGGGGTTGCCATCCACAAGACCGATTGCGGCACCTTGCAGCGCTCCGATCCGGGAAAAGAGCGTCTGGTAAAAGTGGAGTGGGACCTGACCGCCGATATTTTTTACCCTGTGGAGATCGAAGTGGAGGCATTCGACCGGGTGGGCGTGCTGAAGGACATACTGGAAAAGATATCGGAGACCAAGACCAACGTTTCGAGCGCCGACATCAAGACCAAACGGGGCTCGACCATGTTCCTCAAACTGGTGATAGACATAAAGAACATCGAGCACCTGCAGCAGGTCTGCGCCGCCATCCGCAAGGTGGCCGACGTCTACGACGTCAGCCGGGCCACGCGCTGACTTTATCCTCCACCACCGGTCAAAAACCCCGGGTCTCTTTCACGAAGAACGGTTCGTTGCCCGAGACCTCGCGCAGTATCCGGTATATGTATTCGCCGATGATCCCCAGGAAGAGGAAAAGTATGCCGAACAGGAAGGTGGTGAGGAACGCGAGCGAGGCCCAACCGGGAACGTCGTACGCCCCCTTGATCATTACCCGCAGTACCAGATAGACCGCGAAGAGCAGGCAACCGAAACTCACGGCAAATCCGGTATAGATCGAGAGCCTTAGCGGGATGGCCGAATAGTTCACGATCAGGTTGGAGGCGAGCGAGAATAGTTTTGCCAGGGTATAGGTCGATCCTCCTTCCTTGCGCGGATGATGTTCCACTTCCACCTCGGCCATCCTATCCTGGGCCACATACTTCAATATCAACGCGGTAATATAGCAGTACCGGCTTTTTGCCCCGGCCGCGATGTGTTTTGCCACCTGCCGGCGCATCGCGCGGAAAGTGGTGAAGCGAAAGCCGCGGGGCTTGCCCAGGATCAGGGTTTCGAGCGCGTTTATCATCCCGGACGCCAGATTCCTCAACAAACTGTGTTTTTTCTGGGCGAAGCAGCCGATCGCGATGTCGCTTCCCGAATCGATCGCCTTGATCAGTTTGGGGAGCTCCTCCGGCGGATGCTGCAGGTCATCGTCCATGGTGGCGACGATCTCCCCACTGCTGTAAGCCAGACCGCATACGGTGGCGTTATGCTCGCCGAAATTGCGCGCCAGCTGGACCGCCTTGACCCTCCGGTCGGAGCGCTGGAGCTCTTCCAGCACCGCCCACGAACCGTCGGCCGAACTGTCGTCGACGAAGACCAGCTCGAACGTCATCTTCAGTCGGTCTCCGATCACAGCGCAAAGGCGGTCGTGCAACTCCCTCAATGTGGCCGCGCTGTTATATACCGGCACGACCACCGAAATGTCGATCTTTTCCGCGTTCATAAGGCAAGTTCCTTTCTGACCTCGGCCGGCGAGGCGATCTGTCGGCCAAAAGCGTTCGCCAATTTTACGATCCTTTCGACCAGCCTCCGGTTGGTCGCGCGCTCCGTTCTTTCCTCGTCGAACCAGATACTGTCCTCCAATCCCACCCGCACGCCGCCGCCGTCCGCGATCCCGATCGCGTTCATCCGGAGCTGCGAATCACCGATCCCGGCGACCGACCAGACCGATCCGGGCGGCAGTTCGGAAAGGATCAACCCCAGATGCAGCAGTTTGGCCTGCGCTGCGGCGATATTGCCGAGGATAATGTTGAAATAGTAGGGCGGGGTGAGCAGCCCTTTTTTTATCAAATAATGGGCGAAGTTCACCATCCCCACGTCAAAGACCTCCAGTTCCGGTTTGATCCCTTTTTCCTTCATCTTTTCCGCCAGTTTAATTATCATGTCGGGGCTGTTGACGCTGGCGATGTGGTTGAAATTGACGGAGCTCAAGGTGAGGCTGGCCATGTCGGGCCTGGCCGCGCCCTCAAGGTCCAGCACCTCAGAACGCTTTTCGAACTCGCTGTAGGTCCGGCCGCTGGTGGTGGCGACGATCACCAGGTCGGGCCGCTTATTCCTGATGCCGGCGATGATCTCGCGGAAAATCTCCTTCTGCCAGGCGGGGGACCCTTCCGCGTCGCGGGCATGGACATGCGCCATCGAAACCCCCAGTTCCGAGCAACTTACGACATCTTCGATTATCTCCGACGGGGAGATCGGCACATTGCCCGTCATTTTCTTGGTCGGGATCATGCCGGTGGGAGCCAGATTGATGATCAGTTTCTTCATCGTCATACCTCTTTGGCCGGGATCCCGGCGACGGTCTTCCCGGCCGGTACGTCCTGGATCACTACCGCTCCGGCGCCGACCGTGCTGTTCGCGTCGACCGTAATGCCGGTCAGGACGGTCGACCCGGCGCCGATGACGCAGTTCTCTTTTATCGTTGACCGTCCGCCGACCACCGCTCCCGGTCCCAGCAGGGTGAAGTCGCCGATCGCCACTTCGTGGCTGACGATTCCGCCATAGCGGAGCGTGACGAAATCCCCGAGCGCGACATTGGCGCCGAGCACGCATCCTTCGGGGACGATGCAGCCGTCGCCGAGCCTGACGTAATTAAGGTCGACCGCGGGATGGACCAGGGTGGGGACGGGGCAGCGGCAGGAGCGGAGTAGCGACGCCACGCCGCGGCAGCCCTCGCGGGTTCCGTTGACGTTATTGAAGATATGGACCTCGCCGTGCTTACAATGTTCCGCCAGCAATTCCCGCCCTCCCAGGACCGGATACCCGTTCAGCTTTTTTCCTTTAAGGCCAGGAGTGTCGTCCAAAAATCCTAGTATTTCCCAGGTCGCCGAAGCCCGGTTGATCGCTTCGATCAGTTTGACGACGTCAAAAAATCCGGAGCCGTAGATCAGTATCTTTTTCATCGCTGTTTATTGATTTTCCCATTTTACGGCGATCATTTCAATCGCCCAGCGCGCGGACGACGGCCGCGATCACCCGTTCCTGATCTTTTTCCATCCCCGGCCAGAGGGGGAGGCGGACCAGGGAGCCGCTGATCCGGTCGGTGTTCGACAGGTCGCCGCTGACGCAGCCGAATTTTTTCCCCGCCGGGGAACTATGGAGCGGCACATAGTGGAATGTCGCTTCGATCCCGTCATCCCGCAGCCGGCCGATGAGTGCTCTCCTTTCTTCCGGTCCGGAAAGGATGAGGTAGTAAATATGGCCGTTGGTCGTGCAATCGATGGGGAGTGACGGGCGCAGCGCTTTATTGCTTTTTTCCAGTTGCGAAAACGCCTGCTGGTATTCCCGCCAGAGCGATACCCGGCGCGCGGTCGTCTCGTCGGCTGCTTCGAATTGCGCCAGCAGCAGCGCCGCGGTGAGCTCGTTCATGAGGTACGACGAGCCGATATCGATCCAGGTGTATTTGTCCACTTCCCCTTTAAGATAACGCACCCGGTCGGTCCCTTTCTCTCTCAGTATTTCGGCTCGCGCGATGAAGCGCGGATCGTTGATCAGCAACGCCCCGCCTTCCCCCGACATGAGATTCTTGGTCTCGTGAAAGCTCAGCGCGGCCAGATGTCCAATGCTGCCGGCCGGTCGGCGCTTGTAATGGGAAAGCACGCTTTGCGCGGTGTCCTCGATCACCAGCAGGCCGTGTTTTTCGGCCAGCTCCATGATCGTGTCCATTTCGCACGGTATCCCGGCATAATGGAGCGGGACGATCGCCCTGGTCCGTCCGGTGATCGCAGCTTCGATCTTCGATCCATCAAGGTTGCAGGTGTCGGGGCGGATATCGACGAAGACGGGCACGCCGCCCCTGAGCACGAATGCGTTGGCAGTGGAGGGATAGGCGAACGATGGCATGATGACCTCGTCGCCAGGCCGGATATCGGCGAGCAGGGCCGCCATTTCCAGCGCAGCGGACCCGGAAGGGGTAAGCAGCGCTTTGCGGCATTCGATCCTCTCCTCCAGCCAGGCGGAACATTTTTTCGAGAAACAGCCGTCGCCGGAAAGATGTCCCTGCTCCAGGCTTTCTTTTATATAAGCCAGGGCCTTTTCAGGAATGTACGGATTATTAAAGGGTATCATGACCGCCATCAGCGGCCCGGCCCGGCGCGCCTGACGGCCGGGCGATTTACGGATAATAGATATTTCCCTTTATCGTAACTGGCTATGACTTTGAACCTCGGTTTGGGCAAGTGGTGTTCGGCAAAATACCTATAAAAGATTGGAATGAATTGATCACGTGACAACATAAAAAGATGTTTATCACTATTTATAGCGGAGAGTAGGCTGGTCTGGTGGAACCGTGAAAGCGTTTCCGCGTTCAAGGGACTGTTAATTAGATGGTCGATGAAAAGCAAATGCAGACCGCGGTATTCGTTGAGATCGGAAAAGGGAGGAGTGCGTCCGATCGGCAGAACGGATCCCCTCATCAGGATAAGGTCATCCGCGCCGCGCGGAAGGCCGGCCAGTATTTTGTAATAATATATTTGGTCGGTCCGGTTGGTGCGACTCTGGCTGGCAGCTGAAAAGACCTGCGCGCCCAGCAGGCAGGTTAAAAGCGCAACCACAATCACGACAAGATATTTATTTTGAGGCGACGGCTTTTCTGCCGTGGCGCTGACGGATTCGACCAATGACGTCAGGCTTAAGAACAATAATACAGGGAGAAAGACCCGGTCGGGCAGTCGGGCGGTGTGCGAAAGCCAGATGCAGATGAGTACGGCCGTCAGGGCTTGCGCGCAGATGAGGCCGCGGCGTTCTTTCCCGATGCCCATTGCTAAAAATATCAGGTATACCAATGTTGCGATGATGGGGGGCAGGTTGGCCTTTAACGGTTCCTTCAGGGTCTTTATCGTGTCGGACAGGTTTCTCCAGTTGTGCGCGTTCTTTTCCACGTAAGTGATCTTTTCAATAGAATAAACGGTCTGGTCAAAATTGAACCCGTGCGCGAAGATGCGCTCGTCGTTCTTGCTCCATCCGACATGATCGAAGACCGGACGGTTCCTTTCGTTGTAGTCCAGTTTGGGATAGCCGTGCAGTTTGTCCCGTATAATCTGATACTGATGGTATTTTGCCCACTGCGGGTCCTTCATGTAGTAGGCATCATCAAAGCATGCCAGGGCGGTCAACAGAACCGCGGACAGGAGCACGAAAACGACGGCCTGCCGCCGGCTTTTACCGATCATCAGGGTCAGCAGGACGGGCGCGGCAAGGAAAGCCAGCAGGTAGACGGAATCGATGCGGATGAGCCCGCCCCCCGCGACCAGCGCGGAAGCAATAACAAGATAAGCTGCGGCTTTTCCGCCCCGAGAATCGAGCGTGGTGATAAAAAGGCAGAATCCGCCGAGCGCCAGCGCAGAGGCGGCGGAGGTGAACTGCAGGCGCATCAGCAGCGGCATTTCGAAAATAATGAACAGCCCCAGATAATGGAAGACGGCCGGCCAGTCGGGTTTCCGCCTGATGATGGAACACAGGATCACGGTCATGGCGATAAAATGGGCCAGGTAAAGATAGATCGGGTACCAGCGGATGTTGCTTGCATGCAGGTAGAGGAACTTGAGCGCCAGCCCGACAATGACATTTGAATAAATAACATATTCACTTGGGGTTCCGGTCGTAACGCCAGATGCGGTGAGCAACATGATCGCATCGTCAACGGTGTCGAAGCAGGGAGTGAAGAACAGGAAAAACATCCCGAAGATGATGGCGTTGATGGCCAATGAAATAAAGAGTGCGCGGGTCCATGTCATTTTGTTGTTTGCCAATCCCATTATGATGCCCATCATTTTACTTTATTACGGAAGAGCGGGCAATAGATCGCGATTCCGGGTGAGCCCCCGTAGGTTTTATAGTATAATTATCACATGATAAAGGAAGCGATCGTCAAGCTGGTGGACGGCCACCACCTGACCCGCGAAGAGGCCGCCCTCACCGCCAACACCATCATGAGCGGCGAGGCCACCCCGTCGCAGATCGCCGCGCTCATCACCGCGCTGCGCATCAAGGGTGAAACCCCGGACGAGATCACCGGGTTCGCCGGAAAAATGCGCGAATACGCGGTCAAGATCCATCCCAAGGCCCCGGCCCTGGTCGATACCTGCGGGACCGGCGGCGATGTTTCGTTCACTTTCAATATTTCCACCATTTCCGCGTTCGTCGCCGCCGGGGCGGGGGTGGCGATCGCCAAGCACGGCAACCGTTCCGTCTCTTCCAAATGCGGCAGCGCCGACCTGCTGGAGGCGCTCGGCATAAGGATCGACTTGCCGCCGGAAAAAGTGGCCGCAAGCATCGATGCCGTCGGGGTGGGGTTCATGTTCGCCCCCAACTTCCATCCCGCCATGAGACATGCCGGCCCTACCCGCCGCGAGATCGGCATCCGGACGATATTCAACATTCTCGGCCCGCTCACCAACCCTGCCGGAGCGCAGAACCAGATACTGGGCGTGTACAGCGAAAGGCTGACCGAGGTGATGGCGGAAGTGCTGAAGAACCTGGGGGCGCGGCACGCGCTGGTAGTGCACGGGATGGACGGGCTGGACGAGATCGCGATCTCGGACCGGACCAAGGTCTCGGAACTGAAAGAGGGGAAAGTACGCAATTATTTCATCAAGCCGGAGGATTTCGGTTTCAAACGCGCTCCTAAAGAGATGCTGACCGTGCAGAACGTGGAAGAATCGAAGAACATCGCCTGCGAGATACTGGAACAGCGGCAAAAAGGTCCGCGGACGGACATCGTTCTGATGAACGCCGCCGCCGCGATCTATGTCGCCGGTGCCGCCAAAACGATGAGCCAGGGCGTAAAATTGGCCGAAGGATCGATCGGATCGGGCGAAGCGTTCAATAAAATGGAGGGGTTGAAACATTTTCATTAAAGCGGAATCGCTGGTAAAAGCTTATCACGGTCACCGGGTGGTGGACGAGATCTCTATCGACGTCAACCGGGGGGAAGTGGTGGGGTTGCTGGGACCGAACGGGGCGGGGAAGACCACCACCTTCTACATGACGGTCGGCCTGGTCAAGCCCGATGCCGGGCGTGTCTTTCTCGGCGAGCAGGACATCACTCATTTACCGATGCACAAGCGGTCGGAAGAGGGTATCGGCTATTTGCCGCAAGAGTCTTCGATCTTCCGTAAACTGACGGTCGAAGAGAATATCCTTATACTCTGGGAGCTCAAGGGCGGCATCCCGCGCAGCGAATACGAAAAGCGGCTGGTGGCATTGCTCGACGAGTTCGGCGTCACCCGGCTGCGCAAGCAGAAGGCATTCACCCTTTCCGGCGGGGAGCAGCGGAGAGTTGAGATCGCGCGCGCGCTGGCCACTAACCCGCAGTTCCTCCTGCTCGACGAGCCGTTCACCGGCATCGATCCCAAAACGGTGAACGATATCCAGGGGATCATCCGTTACCTCAAGGACAAAGGGCTCGGCGTACTTATCACCGACCACAACGTGCGCGAGACGCTTGCTATCACCGACCGGGCGTACATCATGAACAAGGGGAAGATCCTCGTTTCCGGCAACTCCCGGGAGGTGGCCGCGTCGGAAGAGGCCAAGAAGTCGTACCTGGGGGACCAGTTCACGCTCTAATGATCAAACTGATCGACCGCTATATTATTAGGGAACTGATCGACCCGTTCATTTTCGGCCTGCTCTCGTTCACGCTCATCCTCTCGGCGTCGATGGTGCTGTTCGAGCTTACCCGCGCGGTGGTGATCTACGGCATGCCGCTTTTTATCGCCTTCAAGATCTTTGTCTTCCGTCTTCCCAGTGTCGCCGTTTATATTTTCCCCATGGCCACGCTGCTGGCGGTGCTTCTCGGGTTCGCGCGATTAAGCAAGGATTCCGAGGTGATCGCGTTCAAGGCTTCCGGCATCTCGCTTTACCGCATCATGGTCCCGGTTCTGATCATGGGCCTGCTGGTGTCGCTGCTGACGCTGGTCTTTTACGAAGTGGTGGTTCCCGAGAGCAACAAGGCGGCTAAAAATCTGATGATCGAGGTCCAGACCAAACGCGCTCCCAAGATCGAGGAGAACATTTTCGTCCCGGAGATGGAGAGCGGGCAGCTGAAGCGAATGTTCTATGCCCGCACCCTGAGCGGGAGCGAAATGAAGGGCGTGATCGTCTCCGAATTCGCCGACGGGCAGCTGAGCCAGATCGTCAACGCCGCTTCCGCTTCCTGGAACTCCGACACCGACCAATGGACGTTCAAGAACGGGACCATTTATCTGCTCGACAGTTCCGGCGAGTACAAGCACCTGATCAAGTTCGAGGAACAGCAGATCGCCATCAAATATTCTCCCGCCGACCTTTCGGTGGGGGACAAGTCTCCCGACGACATGAACATCGGCGAGCTGCGTCAGTTCATCGCGCTCAAGGAAAAGATGGGGGTAAAGGTGACCGACTTCAAGATCCAGCTGAACATGAAGATGGCGATCCCGTTCGCCTGTTTGGTCTTCGCCCTGATCGGCGCGCCGCTCGGCATCTCGCCCCGCCGCGTTTCTTCCTCCGTCGGGCTGGGGATGTCCATCATCGTGATCTTCATCTACTACGTGCTGATGTTCACCGCCATGGCGCTGGGAGAACTGGAATGGGTATCGCCTCCGGTCGCCGCCTGGCTGCCCAACCTGATCTGCGCGGGGATCGGCGGCTATCTGGTCAACCGCTCGGCGCAAATATGATCTACCAGTTCGCGCTCGAGCTGGTCCTGATCCTGGCGGTCGTTTCCGGCGCGATCGCCTATATCGGAAACTACATTGGCCGATTCTTCGGCAAAAAGCGGCTTTCGCTTTTCGGTCTGAGGCCGCGCTACACCGCCATGTTCTTCACCGTCGTTTCCGGCGCGCTGATCGCGCTCATCACTTTCACTACCGTCATTCTGGTATCGCGCGACGCGCGGACCGCCTTCTTCGGGCTGGAAAAGATGCGGGCGCAGATCCGGCAGGCAAGGTCCGACCTGGACCAGGCCCGGAAAGAACTGTCCGACAGTTTCTCTCAGCTGGAACAGATAAAGAAGGACCTGGAAAAGAACCAGGCCGAGATCAAAGACCTTACGGGAATAAGGGAAAAGCTCAAGCAGGAAGTGGACATCGCAACTTCTCGCCGGGTCGTCTTTCCGGCGCAGGAGACGATGTCGAGTTCGCTGATCACCGGCGGGCAGGGGAAGGGGAAAGCAGAGGCGGACCTTAACGCGGCGGTCGGACGGATGAACGATGAACTGAAAAAGATCAAAGCCGGGCCGGTCAAATATGATGATGACGATTACCGCTCGACCGTCGGTTATCTGGCGAACATGGAAGGGGGGATCATCCTCAAGATCGTGGCGGTAAAGAACATTACCGTGGGCGGGGCGGCACCGGTCAAATTCAGCGTCGCCACCAACGAGCTGCTTTTTCATAAAGGGGATGAGATCTGGCACGGTATCATCTCCGGCAAACTGGACCAGAACGATACCGAACAACGGTTGAAGGAGCTTATCGATTCGGCCGAGAACATCGCCGTGAAAAAGGGCCTGATCGCGGATTATCCGGGGGCGATGGGCGCGTACCCGTATTCCGATATATACGATACGGTGCGCCGGATCCGCGGGTACGGCACGCTTACCCGCGTTACTATCCTGGCGGCGGCCGACATCCGTTCTACCGGTCCGCTGGCGCTCTCGTTCAAGGTGGCGCCTTGATCCTGGCGATCGATCCCGGCCGCGAAAAATGCGGAATGGCGGTATTGAACGCTTCGGGCGGGTGCATCGTCCGTTCGATCATAAAAAGAGCGGAACTGGCGGCGAACGTCATCAAGCTGGCCAACGAATACAAAGTGAAGACGGTCGTCATCGGCGACACGGGAGATTCCAGATCGGCGGGTAAAGAACTGCTCCGGCTCGAACTTAAGGCGAACATCGTCTTCACGAAGGAAAAATATTCCACCCAGGAAGCGCGCGCGCGCTACTTCAAAGAGAACCGCCCGCGCGGCGTTTTACGCCTGGTGCCGACCGGATTGCTGTTCCCTCCCGTGCCGGTGGACGACTATGCCGCGATGATATTAGGGGAGAGGTACCTCAAAGGTTAGCGCCCTCCGCTGGCTGACGCCGGTCCTCGCAACCACTCTTCCGTAAGGATCGATCACCCCCGAAATGCCGGTATTGGCGCACTGCACGAACCATTCGCGGTTCTCCACCGCGCGGAAGACGCCGCAGTCGAAATGGTCGTACGGGGCAGAAGAATTGCCGAACCAGGCGTCGTTCGTGATGGTCAGCAGCATCCGCGCTCCCTGTTTTTTCCTCTCGGCCGCCAGGTCGGCGAACGTCGACTCGAAGCAGATCATCCCTCCGATCTTCAATCCCTTCGCTTCCAGCAGCTCCGCCTTGGCGGGACCGAAGTCGAAATCCTGGCGGAAAAACCCGGTCAGCTGCAATATCGGCAGGAGGAGCGGACGGAACGGAAGATATTCGCCGAACGGCACGATCCTCTGTTTGTCATATCGGCCGGTGATCTCACCGGTGGGGGAGACGCAGATCAGGGAATTGTAGATGTTGCTGGTATCGGTGTAAAAAGGAGTGCCGATCAGCAGATAGGCGCGCGAGTCGCGGGCCAGCTGCCGCACTCTCGGGAACAGATCGCGGTTGTCGACCAGGTACGACAGCACCACTGACTCCGGCCAGATGATCAGGTCGGGATGCTCCTGCGTCACCCCGCGCGTAAGCGTTTCGTGGATGGAGAAGATCTCGTTGTTGAAACGGGCGTCCAGCTTTTCGTCCTGGGGGATGTTCCCCTGGATGACGGCGATCTTCAAAGTATGATCGCTTTTGACCGGAGCGGTCAGTTGTTCGACGCCCCATAAACCAGCGGATAAAAGCAATAAACAGGACATAGATAACACCAGCAATTGTCGCCCGGCCGGCTTTTTCTGGAATACGACGAACGAGTCGGCCAGCGCCGCGTTCATCATCACGATCAGAAACGAAACCCCGAAGACCCGGGAGAACGAGGCGATCTGGACCAGAGGAAGGAAAGGGGCCTGCGAATAGCCGAGCTCGCCGGCGGTGATGCCGAACGGTCCCGCCGTCCGCAGCCATTCGAAAAATGTCCAGGCAACGGGATAAGTGAGAGGATTGAGCGGGGGGAAGGAGCGGGACAGGAATTTAAGGACGTAGCAGAGCACGGCGACGAAGAGCGCTTCCCCCGCGATCAGGACAATATATCCGAGCGCGGCGAACCCGGGCGCGAAATGGTTCAAAGTGTTTATCCAGAAAAGGTTCACGCCGAAAAAGACCAGGCCGAACGCCAAGCCCGCGCCGGCCGCATCTTTTGGTCCCTCGCGTTCTTTAAGATCGATAAAAAGCGGGACCAGCGCGATCCAGGCGAGCGGGAAGAACCCGAATTTCGGGAAACAAAGGGCGGCGAGCAGACCGGACAGTATGGGAAGAAATAACTTCTTCATTGTATCTGCACCGACCAGCCGACGATATCGAGGCTGGGATCGATATCGGTCCTGGTCTCGTCGACCCGCGTCAGCACCGAACCGGCGATCTTGCTGATGTTGCGGCCGGGAGGCGAGATCCGGTCCTTGAGATATTTAAGCGAGTTCGTCGGGTAATCGACGCTGACGATATCGAAATAGATCGTATCGGGTATATTATTGCCGAAGATCTGGTCGAGCCGCACGCTGAAGTTGACGACGTTGGAGATATAGGGGAGGGCGGCGACCGGTTCCCGCGTTACCGGGGTCGAGATGCTGAACGGGCCGCGGCCGAGAGAGAATCCCATGTTGTCGAGCACGATATACGCGTACCAGGTCGAATAGTATTTGGTGAAATAATCGGCTTTGTTGCCGTTGACCGGATTATCGCCCGGTTCCAGGAACTCGTCGAGCGTCGTCCCGTCCGGCGGCAGGACCGGGTAGCTGAACGATTCGGTGGTGGAGATGATCATGAAATACCGGTTCTTGCTCAGGTCTATGTTCCCGCGGAAATCCACCTCCACCGCCATCTGCGAGCCGTAGGTCGGGATGGTGGTGATGGTGCGGGAGCAGCCCGCCAGCAGCAGCGCGGCGAATATCAGGCTAATAACGAACCGGCGATGCACTGTCTATCTCCTCCTTTAACGACTGATCGAAACTGTCGAAATAGAAACCTCTTCCCTCGGCGTACCCGACCGGCTCGCCGGGGAAGGCCTTGAGCGTGAACGTGAAGCTGAACTCCTTCCGGTAGTCGGAATAGGTATATTTTACCACCCAGCAGTGCAGATCCTTCTCCACCATCACGTCGACCGGTTTGAACTGCTGGGTGGACGTGTCGTAAACGTGGCCGATCTTGAAATGCCAGTGGTCCTGCCAGTCCTTCTCGTCCGCGATCTCCAGGTCCAGCAGATTGCTTCCCGACTTCAGCATTCCCGAATTGAGGTCGTTGAGCAATACGATATTATCTGTCAGCTTGTCGAGCGGTTTGATCCCCAGGCTGGAACTTAGATCCTCCCACCGCTGGTTCTCGATGTCCCAGCCGGTGATGAACCGCGATGAGAACGCGGGATGGGGGTTGAGCGCGAGCGTGGTATCGATGTTGAAATATTTGTTCGTCTGATAATTGAACCCCCCGGTGGTGACCCAGTTGATGTAGTTATGGTAATAGAGGGTCAAGGTTTCCTTGAGATTGCTGTATCTGGTCCCCAGCCGGTCGAAGAGGAAAGGGGAATTACCCTCGGATATCCCGCGATCGAAAGTGATATCGTTCCTGAAACAATCGAACAGGGCGGTATTGAGAGAATAGTTCTCGGTCTGGGCGTAAAGCTCGTCGCCCGGGCTGTAAAGATACTGATCGACACCGTAGGCGAGATAGAGAGAGGTCCCGAAGACGAGCGGGATGGAACGGTTGGCCGCCAGCGAAGCGGTGTATTTTCCCGCCGCGAAATCGCGTTTGCCGTAATTCGGCACCTGCGCCACCTCGCGGTAGTAACCGTACCCGAGCGAAGGGGAAAGGGTGAAGAGCTTAAGGTCCTGCGGGTTGAACGCCAGCGTCAGCTCCGGGCTTTTTTCGGTGAACTGGTCGGAATTCCCGTAGAGCGGGTCGCTGTTCATCCTGACGTGCCGGTTCTCCGATATCTTCCACGAATACAGATTTTCTCTTCCCGTGACGTCATAGTTCAGGTCTAATCTCTCATCCCCCGATATTCCCGGCTGGCGGATGTTGTTGGAGTAGCTGGCGTTGAAGTTGAAATTACTGTCCTTGATGAGGAACGGCTGGGAATGGGAGAGCCGCTGCGAAGCCCGGATGTAGCGCGGTTCGGTTTTTCCCTGGTCAAGGTCAAAGCTGTAGCCGGTGTTCGCCCCGTCCGCCTGCCGGTTCATCGTCAGTCCGATCCGTTCGTCGTTGCCGCCGCGATTCTCCAGCAAATTCAGCGCGGTGCTGAACTTCTGTTTATTGGCGCTGTTGTCGTAGTTGAGGGAATAAGTCGACTGATCGAGCCGGCCGCTGGGGATGAGATAAATGTTGGACGTGCCGTAGCCGAGCGAAAGGGTGGCATCTTTGGTGAAATTGAAAGTATGGTTCAACTTAAAGACCGAATCCTTCTGGTTCGGGGGATCGTTCTCGTTAAGCAGATAGAGATACAATTTGCCGGAACTGCGGCCTCCGAGCATATAATTGAAGTCAAGTCCGTGTCCGAACCCTTTCTTCTGCATGTCGTCGAGCAATATCTCCCCGTATGGATAGTCCCAGAAGGTTTTGATAAAATCACCTTCCACGTCATTGTGCCCGATCGTCCAGTTCTTCTTCCGTTTATTTTTAAGGTCATAGACCAGGTATGGCGCCCATAGGACCGGTATTCCGTCGAGGTAGAAAGTGTCCGACCATCCCACCACCTTGTCGTCCGGATAATATTCCACCTTTTTCGACATTACCTTGTAATGGGGGTCGCCGGTTTCCGCCAGATCGCAGGTGGTGATGCGGGCGTTCCAGCCGTCCCAGCGCGTTTTCTCGTCCGAGATCTTCTGCGCGCCGAGGTACAGATTGCCTTTTACGGTCGAAGGGGAGAGGATAGTATGGAAATCATCGAACGACGAGGTCTCGTTACTGACATAGAACGTCATCTCCCCGCTTTTTGAACGGTATTCCGGTCCCGTCATCATCACGTCCCCCTCGGCGGTGACGATGTTGGAGCGGGTATCCATTGCCAGCCGGTCGGATGTGATCTTGATACCTTTTAGCTTGATCTCAACCGAGCCGGTGGCGGTAACGAACGATCCGTCCTCTGAATATTTAAGAGTATCGGCTTTGATATTGACGGGGATCTCTTCGTCTCCCAGGCAAATATTCGCCGACAGGGCAATAAAAAAAATGATCGCGGCGACCTTCTTCACTGATCGTGATTATAGCATTAACCGCTGCGCGCTGGAAATAAAGTTCCCGATGGCTTATAATCATAAATGATGAACCCGCTTTTGATCGTCTGCTTTTTTACCGGCATCATCCATTTTGCGGAATGCACCGCCTCGTCGTTGAGGGTGGCGGGGGTGCGCACCCGCTCGATCGCGACCTCTCTTGCCTTCGTCAATGCCACGCTGCTGGTGACCAGGATGTCCAATATGCTGCAGGCGCCGTTCCTGGGCGGCATGGTCGATTCAGCGGTCCTGCACGGGAATGTTGGCCAGCTGGTGCTCAACTTCCGCTGGGTCATCTTTGCCGCTTTCGTCGGCAATCTATGCGCGGCGGTCATGACCCCGTTCTCGGTCTCGGTATTCACCAAGGCGATCGAGCGGTTCGAAAATGTTGGCTCCGTCCCCAAATTGATCGTCATGGCGTTCCATCCGGTCAATCTGGGAAAGATCTGCAAGCGTTTCCGCCTTCCGAAGAAAGAAACGTTCATGAACCTGTCGCTAAAGGGAATGCCGCAGGCGTTCCTCTGGCTAAATCTGGTGATGGTCTCGATCTACGCGATCGGGGTATTATCGGCGCTGTTCGCCGGGGCGATGGTGCCGGAGTATCGCGTTACCGCCACCCAGCTTTCCGCCATCGTCAACGGCATTGCCACCATCCTTTTAACGCTGATGGTCGACCCTACCTGTGCCTTTATTACAGACCAGGCGATCCGCGGTAAACGGCCGGCTTCCGATGTCCGCGCCATGGTATTCTACATTATATTAGGCAGGGTTGTCGGCACGCTGCTCCTATCCCAGATCCTTTTCCTCCCGGCGGCCGGTTACATCAGATCGGTAACGCTACTCGTTAAAGGGATGTACGGACACTAGCCATATGAAAGGGACGGTCGTCGCCCTCGGCACTTTTGACGGGGTCCATCTGGGCCACCAGAGGATCATAAAAGACACCGTCAATTACGCCCGCCGTTGCGGGCTCGTCCCGGTCGCCACCACCTTTGATCCCCATCCACAGCAATATATCGTTCCCGAAAGGGGACTTAAACTGTTGACGACGCTGGCCGAGCGCAGGGAGTTGCTGATCGGGCTGGGTATAAAAAAGGTAAAGGTCCTCAAGTTTAACGAAGCTCTCCGCCGTCTTTCGTACCTGTCATTCGTGAAAAAGTATCTGGTCGACGGGCTCAAGGCCAAAGCGGTCTTCGTTGGTTTTGATTACGCGTTCGGCCATGGGCGGGCGGGCAATGTGGCGGAACTCCGGCGGTTGGGCAGGAAATTCGGTTTTAAAGTGAAGATGGTCCGCCCGGTAAAAGCGCATCGCGTCGCGATCAAATCATCGCTGATCCGCGAACTGGTGGCGCGCGGCGATTTTGACCGCGGCCTCCGCTATCTCGGCCATCCTTACCGGCTGAACGGTAAAGTGGTGAAAGGGGATGGGCGGGGGCGCACGCTCGGTTTCCCCACCGCCAACCTCAAGCTCGACTTGCACAAGCTGATCCCGCAGCACGGGGTTTACGCCGGGCGCGCGCTCGGCCGCCGCTGCGTGGTCAACATCGGCGCGCGTCCCACTTTCGGCGCCGACGGCGTGGCGATCGAAGCGCACATCCCCGGATATTCGGGTAACCTTTACGGCCGGACGGTCGCGATCGATCTGATCAAGAAGATAAGAGATGAAATCCATTTCCCCGACGTACGAGAACTAAAGGTGCGGATACTTAAGGATATTGCCATTTCCAAAAAGATTATGTTATAATTGGAAAGCGAATTAAACGAACAGGAGTAAAATTTTGAAAAAGGAAGAGAGAACCGTACTGATAGACAAGTTCAAGACCCACGACAGCGACACCGGGTCGCCGGAAGTGCAGGTCGCGCTGCTGACCGAAAGGATCAACCAGCTGGTCGAGCATCTCAAGACGCACAAGAAAGACCAGAGTAGCCGCCGCGGGCTTTTAATGCTCGTCGGCAAGCGCAAGCGGCTCCTGCGCTACCTGGAAGGATCCGACTCTAAAAGATACGAAGCCCTCACCGAAAGCCTCAAATTAAGATGATCAAAACAGTAGAAAAAAAACTCCCTGATGGAAGAATAATTTCGCTCGAGACCGGCCGCGTGGCCCGCGAAGCGGGCGGCTCGGTCATCGTGCGCCTGGGCGACACCATGGTCCTGGCCACCGCCACCATGGCCGCCAATCCGCGCGAAGGGATCGACTTCTTCCCCCTGCTCGTCGATTACGAAGAAAAGCTTTACGCCGCGGGACGCATCCCCGGCGGGTTCTTCAAGCGCGAGGGCCGTCCTTCGGAAAAGGCGATCCTCAACGCGCGTAAGATCGACCGTCCGATCCGCCCGATGTTCCCCGAGGGTTTCCGCAACGATGTCCAGATCGTGGTGACGCCGCTGTCGGTCGACCAGGAAAATTCTCCCGACGTGCTCGCCATTCTCGGCGCTTCCGCCGCGCTCTCGATATCGGAGATCCCGTTCGAAGGGCCGATCGGCGGCGTGCGGGTGGCCAAGGTCGGCGATAATTACGTCGTCAATCCCACTACCGCGCAGATGAAGGAATCGACCATCGACCTGGTGCTGGCCGGGACTTATGAAGAGGTCTCCATGATCGAGGCCGGCGCCGACGAAGTGTCGGACGAGGACATGATGGGAGCGATCAAGGCCGGGCACGCGGTGATCCGGCAGCTGATCGAGATGCAGAATGATCTGATGAAGCAGGCGGGCCAGCCCAAGGTTAAAGTCAATATATACCAGATCGATGAACGGCTGAAGAAGCTGGTGCACGAAAAGGCCGGAAGGATCGAAACCGCGCTTTGCATGTCCGATAAGGACAAACAGGGCGAGGAGATCGGCAAGATTGTGGATGAAGTCAAAAAGGCGGCGGCCGGAAATCCGGAGTTGGCTGAGATCGTAGCCAAGCATCCCGGCGACATCAAGGCCGTGATCGAAGAGATCGAATACGACGCCATGCGCGCCATGGTGCTAAACAAGGGGAAGCGGGTCGACGGCCGCGGTCCCAAAGAAATCCGTCAGATCAGCTGCGAGATCGGCGTCCTGCCGCGTACCCACGGCTCCGCCATCTTCACCAGGGGCCAGACGCAGGTGCTCACCGTGGCCACGCTCGGCTCTACCGGCGAAGAACAGATGCTCGAGGGTCTCGATCTCGAAGAGACCGGCAAGCGCTACATGCACCATTACAACTTCCCCGCCTATTCGGTGGGCGAGGTGAGGCCGCTCAGAGGGCCCGGGCGCCGCGAGATCGGCCACGGGGCGTTGGCGGAACGGGCGCTGCTCCCGGTCATCCCGACCGAAGAAGACTTTCCTTATACCATTAGACTGGTATCCGAAGTGCTGGGGAGCAACGGCTCCACCTCCATGGCCTCCACCTGCGGTTCGACGCTGGCGCTGATGGACGCGGGGGTCAAGATCGAATCGCCCGTGGCGGGAATCTCGGTCGGGCTTATTTCCGAAGGGAACAAGCACGTCACGATTACCGATATCCAGGGTTTGGAAGACCACCTGGGCGACATGGACTTCAAGGTGACCGGTACCCGCAAAGGTATCACCGCCATCCAGGTAGACATCAAGATCAAGGGATTATCGTTCGAGCTGGTCAAACAGGCGCTCGAGCAGGCCAAAGAAGGACGGCTTTACATCCTCGACAAGATGGAAGCGGTGATCGCGAAGCCGCGCGCCGACCTTTCGCCGTATGCGCCGCGGGTGATCTCGTTCAAGATCAATCCGGAAAAGATCGGCATGGTGATCGGCCCCGGCGGCAAGATGATCAAGAGCATCATAGAGGAGACCGGCGTCCAGATCGACATCGACGACAACGGCACGGTCAATATCACTACCAGCGATCCCGCGGCGGCCGACGCGGCCAAAAAGCGGATCGACGACCTTACCTTTGAACCTAAGGTAGGGGATGTCTTCAATTCCGAGGTCGTCCGCATCATGAACTTCGGCGCTTTCTGCGAACTGCCGGGCGGCAAGGACGGCTTGATCCACATCAGCCAGATCTCGCCCAAGCGCATCGCCAAGGTGGAAGACGCCCTTAAGCTGGGCGATAAAGTGATCGTGAAGGTCGTCGAGATCGACGATGTGGGAAGGATCAACCTCACGCTCAAGGGCGTGACCGACGAAGACAAAAAACACGCCCGATAAATAAGCTATGGACGGATCAGTAACCACCGTCGTAATCTTAATATTTGTTTTTTCGATCCTGGGCTCGGTCACCGGCAAGCATCCGGCGGTCCCGCATCCGTCCAATTTCCCCACCACCAATGTTCCCGCGTCAGAGCCTACCTATGACACGTCGACCACTTATTCGACCGTCGACGTCCCGGTCCCGGGGCCAGATTATCTTTCCGGCTTCACCGAAAGCCTGGGGGCCGATATCCGGAAATTCATCCAGAGTTACGCGGTGAAGATCGATCCCTGGGAAAGCGACACTATTTCGGATTCTATCCTCAAATACAGCCAGACCTATGACGTGAATCCCAAGTTGGTCTGCGGTCTGATCGCGCGGGAATCGCGCTTCAACCGCTTTGCCATCTCGTCTTCCGGAGCGCAGGGTTTGGGCCAGCTGCTCCCTTCGACCGCGACCGGGCTCGGCATTACCGATCCATTCGATATCGACCAGAACGTGATGGGGACCACTCGTTACATCAAATCGCTACTCGACCGGTTCACCGGGACCAGTAAAGTCCCGTTCGCGATTGCCGGTTACCTGGAAGGTCCAAACGCGGTGAAAAGGAACAACGGATTCCAGGGGCATTCCAAAAGCTACGTCGAAGACATCCTCAAGATCGCCAATAAATTGTAAAGGCTGATTTTACGCCCCCGGCGACGAAAATCACTCCGATCCGGCCACTAAATCTCATTTTTCCCGGTATTGAAATTGCTTTTTGACCGGCATGGAACTGAAAGGCGAACAGAAATTAACGGTGATCGGGTTGGCGGTGGCGGTAGCGGTCGGCGGGGCGGTCTATATTTTCAACCACGCGGTCTGCCCCGAAAAACCTTCCAAATTATTGGACGAGCCGGGTAAAATATTCGAGAAAAAGAGCGAAGCTTCGATCGTTGTGCATGTTTGCGGAGCGGTGGGAAGGGAAGGAGTTTATCGGCTGCGGGCGGGGGACCGGGTCGTCGACGCGGTGAGAATGGCAGGAGACGCCGCCGCCGGCGCCGACCTTTCGGCGGTGAACCTGGCGGAAGCGCTGAAAGACGGTGACAAGATAACCGTCCCGCTCAAACCTCTTCCAAATATCGGTCAGCTATCCGCTCCCGCAATCGGAGGGGCAAAAGCGTCCGCGGTCCCCGGGCAAAAAGTGAACGTCAATACGGCATCGGCCTCCGAGCTTGATTCACTTCCCGGTATCGGTCCCGCAACCGCCGCCAAGATCATTGAGGCAAGACCATTCTCAAAATTGGAAGATATCATGAAAGTTCCGCGTCTGGGTAAAAGCAAGTTCGAAAAGCTGAAAGACAGGATAACGCTCTGATGTTCAAGCGGCCGCTGGTCGCGATCGCGGTCGGCTACGCGCTGTTGATCATCGTCCTTAGGCCTTTCATTCCCGTTCCTGAAAAGAACTATAGCCAGCAAAGCCCGACCGGCCCGATCGCGGCGATCAGCGACCGGTTCATGTCGGTGATCAAACTAACGACCCCCGCTCCGTATGACGCGCTCCTGGGAAGCATCGTCTTCGGCACCAGCGTATCCCCGCTCGACCCGGACCTCAAGGATAGCTACAAAAAAGCGGGGCTGGCCCACCTGCTGGTCGCCTCCGGTACGCAGGTCTCGATCCTGATCGGGGTTTGCCTGGCGATCGTTAGGAGCTGCGATCTCCCGATCGGCATCGGCGTGATCCTGACATCGCTGGCGAATATCCTGTTCGCTCTGATCGCCGGTTGCGGGCCGTCGATCATTCGCGCGGCGGTGACCGGGGAGATCACGCTAATAGGGCTTTGGTCGAATAAAGATACCGAAGCCTATACATCGCTGGCATTATCTGCGCTCATCCTGATGGTTCATGATCCGCTGGTACTGTTCGACCTGGGATTCCAACTCACTTTCGCTGCCACCTGGTCGCTCTTTTACCTGGCGCCCAGGATCGAAGAAAAGATCCGGTCCTCTTTCCATACCGGAAAGCTGAGCGTGTTCCCTTCGCTCGCCTCGGTTTGCCTGGCGCCGATCCTGGCCACCATTCCCATCACTATGTTCAACTTCAACCAGTTCTCCCTGGTCGCGTTCTTCGTCAATCTTCTGGTGCTGCCGTGCGTGGAGGTCATGACCGTGCTGGGGTTCGCCTCGACCGTGATCGGAGCGATATTCCTTCCGGTCGCGGCCGCCCTCAACGGCTTCCTTTATCTGATGCTTATACTTATCAACGAAATCGTGTATACTTTTACCGGATTTCCCGGCGCCTGCCTGTACGTGGCGGCGCCTCCATTTATCGCGTTCGTTGTTTATTATCTGGTCCTGGCGCTATATTTTGAAGGGAAGGCACGAATGAAGAACATGATCAGGTTCGCGGCGGTGGCCGGGGCGATCCTGGTACTGGCATCGTCGCTGGCGCCGGTGATCGCCTCAAGACAGTTGAAGGTCACGGCGATCGATGTGGGGCAGGGGGACTCGATCTTCGTGGAGGCCCCGTCGGGCCACACCATGCTGATCGACGGCGGCCCGAAATACAAAAACAGCGATGCGGGGAGACGGTTCGTTCTCCCGTTCCTCCATGCTCACGGCATAAACAAGATCGACATCCTGGTGCTGACGCACCCTCATGACGACCATGTCGGCGGCCTGGTGTCGGTCATGAAGGACCTGCCGGTCGGACTGGTGCTCGATTCCGGGCAGGCGCACACCAGCCGCGCTTATCTCGATTTCCTCAAGACGATCGACCGGAAGAACATTCCGTACAAAGTAGCGCGCGCCGGCCTGAACATCGATCTGGGGCCGGAAATGAAGGCGACCGTGCTTAACCCGCAGGAGCCGTTCATCGAGGAATCGGCGCTCAACAATAATTCGGTCGTGATCCGCCTGGTCTACGGAAAAACTTCGTTCATGCTTGACGGCGACCTGGAAAAAGAAGGGGAACAGCGGGTAATGCGGTTCGCTAACGGTTTGCGGACGACGATCCTGAAGGCAGGACATCATGGCAGCCGCACCGCCAGTTCACAGGAATATCTTGATGCCGTAAGGCCGGAGGCGGCGTTGATCTCGGTCGGGGTCAAGAACCAATATCACCATCCGCATCCGTCGACGCTTAAAAAATTCGAAGCGATGGGGATCAAGATCTACCGGACGGACCGGAACGGCAATATTGAAGTCTCTACCGACGGCGTAAAGTATTCTATTTTGACTCAGAAGTAGCCGGCCTGGCGCCTTTTCCCGCGGTTATCTTCGGTGCCGGTTTTGGGGCGGGAACCGCTTCCGGCGTGGAAGGTTTTGTCGCTTCTCCGCTGACCGGCGCAGCTTCAAGCGTAAAGACCTTGGTGGGAGTTTCGATCACTTTTGCCTGTCCGGCTTCCACGGTCGGGGTCTTTGTAAGTTGCCCCCCTTCCGAGACCATTCCCACGTTCCAAAAATCGTTCACTTTTTTCTGTATCGGCACGGTGCGATAGAGCACTTCCGCCGCCTCGGAGCGCGGGAACGGCTTGTTCGGCTCAAAATCCCAGCCTTCAAGATATTTCAGCAGGCCCGCTTCTTTTGCCGGGAAAATGAAACGATTTGCCCAGAACCCTTCCTTCAGGTCCTTGAACGCTACACCATCCTTTTCGTTAAGCTGGGCGAAACGCGCCAGGATAGTAACGCCTTCGGCGCGGTTAAGGATGCGGTCGGGGCGGAAGGTCTTATCGGGATAACCGGTTACCAGCCCCAGGTCGACGCCGTAATTGACATAAGGCGCGTACCAGGCGGAGCTCTTTATGTCCTTGAACTGGCTAGCCTGTTGAGCCAGTTCCCATTTGCGGCTGCTGATGCTGCCGGTCCGGACCAGCAGGGCGGTAAGCTCTGCGCGCGTGATCCCTTTTTCGGGACGGAAGGAGTTGTCAGGATAGCCCTTGATCAAGCCGAGCACTGAACTGAGCGAGATCGGTTCCAATGCCCAGTGATCCATCGGCACGTCGCGGAATGGCTCGATCCTCAGGATATGAACTTCGTCGCTGATCCTTGTCGGATCGGGCGCCGGGGTGTAACCTTCGAACTTAATCGCGTTGCGCCCGAAATTCAGGAAAGTATTGCTCTCGATCGTCCCGGTCTTCGTCAATGGATAACCATTGCGCCGGATATCGGTCAGGTCCACCAGCTCCGATACCTCTTTTACTTCCGAAGTCGAACTGAAGAGCGGCACCGTCCAGGTGGTCTTTTGATCGTAGACCAGTTTTCCTTTCGCTTCCGCCTGAATGATGACCGCATCCATCGAGGTGATGCTGCGGTCGGCGGGGGAGAGGAAT
>DATJPS010000018.1:0-11228 GCA_035506255.1 Candidatus Omnitrophota bacterium
GGTCGGGATAGCCGAGGATCTTCTCGCCGTCAAATATAATGGTGTCATATCCGGCCAGTGCGGCCAGTTTGCCGTCGATATCATAACGGGGATCGTTCGCGATCCGGGGAATTATCGAAAATCCTTTTTTGGTCAGGTACCCTTTAAGCGCCTCCGAAATGCCGAAGCCCAGGTCCTTTAGCAGGATGTTCTGTTCGTTAACTTCGATCACTTTTTCGCCGATGCTTTTGACCTCCCCTTTCGGGACGGCGTTCAGCATCTGCGCCTGGAAGCGTTTGCGGACCACCGGATTGTAGGCCAGGATATACGTGTCGTCGGGCCTGATCGCTTTTTTGGCCGCCAGGTCGGAAAGGACCGGATTGATCTCCCGGAAACGGTCAATGCCGGAGCCGCCGGCAAAATAGATCTCTCCCAGGGCGTTCGCGTCGTAGAGCGTTTCCTCAAAAACGCCGATCGATGTGATGCCGAGCGCATGGATCTCGGTCAACAGCTTGTCGACCGGATATTTGGAGAGCGCGGCCATGGTCTGCACGTCGCGCCAGTCCATCGCCAGCTCCACCGTACGGCTGGCCGATTCCACCACATGCCGCTGGTATCCCAGCCACCCGCCCACGATCACCGCCGCCGAAAGAATGACGACGAAAATCACTTTGGTCAAACGATCAAGCATTTTTATCCCCTTTCTCCTCATCCACCGTTCGTCCCGATTTGATCGGGACTCGCGGTCCCCCTTCGCCACTTCGTAGAGAAGGCTGAAATCCATTTTATTCCCCTCTCCATCAAAGATGGAGAGGGGGACCAAAGCTATGCTTTGGTGGGTGAGGACTTTAACATCGCTTCCATGAACAGGTCGAGGTCGCCGTCCATCACGCCCTGAACGTTGCCGACCTCGGTGCCGGTGCGGTTGTCCTTGACCAGCGTGTACGGCTGGAAAACGTACGAGCGGATCTGGCTTCCCCACTCGATCGCCTTCCGTTCGCCCTTGAGCTCCTCGATCTTCTCTTTCCTCTCGTTGAGCATCATTTCATAAAGCTTAGCCTTGAGCACCCGCATCGCCGTCTCGCGGTTTGCCTGCTGGCTCCGGTCGGACTGCGACTGCACCACGATCCCGGTCGGCAGGTGTGTGATCCGGATGGCGGAGCTCACTTTGTTCACGTTCTGCCCGCCGGGACCGGAGGCGCGGTAAGTGTCTACTCGCAGATCGGCCGGGTTGATATTCACCTCGATCTCCTCGGTGATCTCGGGGATCACTTCCACCGAAGCGAACGAGGTGTGCCGCTTGCCGTCTGAATTGAAGGGGGAAAGCCGCACCAGCCGGTGAACGCCCTTTTCGCATTTAAGATAGCCGTAAGCGTAATCGCCGGAGACCATCATAGTGGCGCTCTTGATCCCGGCCTCTTCGCCGTAAGAAAGATCGAGCACCTCCACCTTGTATCCTTTCGATTCAGACCAGCGGACGTACATCCGCATCAGCATCTGCGCCCAGTCCTGGGCGTCGGTGCCGCCCGCCCCGGCATTGATGGAAAGGATCGCGTTGCTCTTGTCGTAGGGGCCGGAGAGGAGCGCGGTCAGCTCCAGCCGCACCGCGCGCTGCTGCAGCTTGCCGAACTCTTCCCTGAGCGAAGGCTCGTCGTCCTGGCCCGCCATCGAAAGGAAGGTCTCCAGTTCCGCCACCTGGTCGGAAAGCTGCGCGTATTCGTTGATCTCCTTTTCGGTGAGGGAAAGGTCCTTAAGCACTTTCTTGGCGCGATCGGGATCGGCCCACAGGTCGGGCGACTGCGACCGCTGCTTTAGCTCCTCGAGCTGCTTTTGCTTTTCGCCGATGCGGAGGTATTCGCCGATCCTGGCGGTGTGTTCCTTAAGCAGTTTTTGTTCCCTGACAAGTTCGTCTAGCATGGCCGCCTTTCATTATAGCAAATACGCGGCGTCATCAGTCGGATATTACCAGGTGGCCGGAGCCGATCACCGAGCCGCCGGACACGATCCGGAAAACATAGATCCCGTTCCCCAGCCAGCCGCCGTTCAGGTCGGACCGGCCGTCGAACGCGACCTGATCGTACCCCGCCCTTCCCCCCGCCTCCCCGCTCCGGAACTTCCTGGTCCAGACTATCTGTCCGTCCATTCCCATCACGAAGATCGAAATGTCGGCGTCGGACGTAAGATCATAGGCGATGTTGGAATAAACGCTCCTCGAAGGGACGGCCACCGGCGGGTCCACCAGCACCGGGCCCGACAGTTTGGCGGCGCCTCCCGTCACTTTTAATCCCGTCACTTCCGCCGTGGCGATGTTCTTGCCGATATCCTTCGCGTCGGCTTTCAGCGAATGGGAGCGCACGCTCTCCGGGTCCAGGTCGGAGGGGACGCTGTAAGTAAGGTAGCATTCAAGCGAACTAGCGATCATCACCGGAGCGCTGACCGCGACGCCGTCCAGGTAAAGACGGACATTTAACGTGTCGACCCCGTGAGCGTCGGTGACCGTCAGTTTGAACGTCGGCCGCGGCGGTATGTAATCCCCGTTCCAGATCGTCCGGAGCGAGCCGTCGGCGTTGACGATGCGGAGGGTCAATACCGGCGGGGTTTTATCCTTCTGCGCTTCGGTCTCGAAGATGGTGAAATACGGGGTCTCGACCGATCCGACCAGCCCGTATATATCTGTGGCTGTCACCTTGACCCGAGCGGCAGAAGATTCCAGCAAAGGAGCGGTCCAGTCGTAACTTTCGATCGTGCCGGGGATATAGGCCGCGTCGCCGGTGATCATTTGATAAGCGTCGCCGGTTGAATAATAGATCGAGATCGGATGAGCGGAAAGGCCGGTCTCCGCGATCGCGGTGTATCGGATCCGCAGCGCCGACTCCGCGGTGATGTTCTCGCCTCCCGCCGGGTAGATGATCGAGACCGCAGGCCGGGTCGAGACCACGCTGAAAGTCCCGCTTTCCCCATACCCTTCAGTATTATAAATGTCCCTGACCTTTACCTTTATCTTCACGGAGGATGAACTCACGTTCCGGGGCCAGGTCCAGGAAAATGGGGACGACACCGGAGCTTCGGAAGTCACTGCATATGGGAACGTAGTACCGCCGTCCACCGAATAATCTATACTAAGAGAGTTCGCTTTTACGCCGGATTCGTCGGTGGCGGTGAACCGGACCTCGACCGGGTCCCCGCCGCGGAAAAAGTCGCCCGCCTCCGGGGACTGCACCTGTACCAACGGCGGGTTCTGCTCCGCCAGCGCCCTGAAAGCATTGATCCTCCCGGCCCCCATTTTTCCGATGTACGACGGGTTCTCCGCGTCAATGTTATCGGCGCCGTTCTTTATCCGTGCAATGACCTCCAGGCTTGATAAAGCGGGATATTTTGACCTGACCAGCGCGGCGATCCCCGCTACCAGCGGAGTGGCCATAGAAGTGCCGCTCATCCAGGTGTAAGAGCCGTAAGCTACCGGATAAGTGCTCCATATCCTGCCGGGCGAACCGCCGGTGGCGTCGCCGCCCGGAGCGGATATCCCGACCCAGGTCCCGTAATTCGAATACCAGGATATGGAGTCATCCACATCCGTCGCCGCCACCGCCAGCACCCCGGGATACGCGCCCGGATAAGCATCAGTTATTGATTGAGTGCTTTCGTTCCCCGCCGCCGCCACCAGGACGCAGCCTTTTGACATCGCGTGATAGATGGCATCGTGGATCAGGGATGAAGCCGATCCCCCCCAGCTCATGCTGAGCACTTTTGCCCCGTGGTCGGCGGCATAGATCACCGCATTCGAGGAATCGTCATCGGCCAATACGCCAACTTCCTCGGAAGGAGTATATTTTGGATCGTATGCCGCAAATCCGGCTTTTATCGGCATGATCTTGCAATGCCAGCCCGCCCCGGCGATACCGGTCCCGTTGTTCGTCACCGCGCAGGCGATCCCCGAGCAATGCGTCCCGTGGCCTTCGGCATCCTTGAAGTTCGCATTAGGACCTGAATAATCCTCCCCAGGATATGGAACCAGCCCATATCCACTGGTCAATTCGGCGGTGGAAACGCTGACAAAATTCCACCCTTCCACCGTATTGACGTTCGCGACCAGGTCGGGATGCGTCCAGTCGACCCCGGTGTCGATGATCGCGATCTCTACCGACGGGGTACCGGCACAGAGGTCCCAGGCAGACATTCCCGACTCGCTCGATATCAACTGGGTCTTGAACACTCCCCACTGATTAGGATTGGATGGATAGTTAACGCAATACGGATCGTTGGGCGCGAACAATTTGCGTATATAGTTCGGCTCCGCGTATTCCACCGACTGGTCCCTGCCGAATTTGCCGGCAAGCGCGGGAATGTCGGTGTCTTTTGAGAAAGTGAACTTGTAGACGTTCGCCAGGTCCGGCGGCGGCGCACTGCTCATAGAACGGACGCCCGCGATGGTTTGGGGATAATTACCGAAGACCCTTTTTACGCTCTGAAGTTTTTGCGAATTGAGCAGTTCTTTGATCGAGGGGATATTGATCGATGTCTCCGCCGCGCTCGCCGACACTTTTCCCGCGGGCATCGACACCGCTTCGCTTTTGAACTTTACGATCAGCTGGCCGGGGACATATTGCGGAAGCGCGATGGCCGATGAACATAAAAGCGTCAAAAAACTCGCGAATAAATTCGCGGTCAAAGAAAAGCGTTTTAAGCGAGAATTCATTCTCCGCTTACTTTTGTTCCGCTTGTTTATTACAGGTCTTTTCCGCAGCATTTCTTGTATTTTTTCCCGCTGCCGCACGGGCAGGGATCGTTGCGGCCGATCTTTTCGACGTTCTTCACCGGGGCGGCCTTCCCCGCCGGCGGAACGCTTCCGCCGTAAGTGATGTTCTTCTTTTTCTGCAGCAGCTCTTCCCCGCCCCTGACGATCTGGACGCGCAGGATCAGGCTGATGATCTCCTCCCTCACCGCCGCCATCATCTCCTGGAACATCTTGTAACCTTCGATCTTGTACTCGACCAGCGGGTCCCTTCCGCCATATCCCCTTAACCCTATCCCTTCTTTCAGATTGTCCATGTTATCGAGCTGTTCGATCCATTTGCCGTCGATCACCTTGAGCATGACGACCCGCTCCAGGTCGCGCATGGCGACGTCGCCGACCTCCTGCTCCCGCGTTCCGTATGCACGCTTAAAGGTCTCTACCAGCGAGTCCTTCACTTCTTCCTTTTTCACCAGCGATTTGACCGCCTCCAGCCCCTGGATGGGGACGATCTCGTTGATCGCCGCGATCAGGCCGTCGAAATCCCATTCGTCGCCCGCCAGGAATACCGATAGCTTCTCGTCGATCACGCCCTCCAGCATTTCCATTATCTTTTCTTTCAGTTCCTTCCCTTCGAGTATCCTTCTCCGCAGGGAATAAATGGTATCGCGCTGTTTATTCATCACGTCGTCGAACTCCAGTATCTGCTTTCGGATGCCGAAGTGGTATTGCTCCACTTTTTTCTGCGCGTTCTCCAGCGCCTTTGATATCCACGGATGTTCGATCGGCGTACCTTCCTCTATCCCCAGCCGGTCCATGAACCCCGCCACCCGGCCCGAGCCGAACAGACGCATCAGGTCGTCCTCCAGCGCCACGTAAAAACGGGTGGAGCCGGGATCGCCCTGGCGGCCGGAACGACCGCGCAGCTGGTTATCGATGCGCCGCGATTCGTGCCGTTCGGTGCCGATCACCCGCAGTCCCCCCAGTTCCGTCACCCCTTCGCCCAGCACAATGTCGGTACCTCTTCCCGCCATGTTAGTGGAGATGGTAACCGAACCTTTTTGCCCCGCCTTGGAAACGATCTCCGCCTCCCGTTCGTGCTGTTTGGCGTTGAGAACGTGGTGAGGTATGCCTTTACGGAACAGAAGCTCGGACATCAGCTCCGAGTTCTCGATCGAAACGCTGCCGACCAGCACCGGCTGGCCCAGCTTGTGCAGGCGCCCGATCTCTTCCGCCGCCGCGTTGAACTTTTCACGCTTGGTCTTGTAGATCACGTCGGACATGTCTTCGCGGACCATCGTCTTGTTGGTCGGGATCACCAGCACTTCCAGCCCGTAGATCTTCCAGAACTCCCCCTCCTCGGTCTTTGCGGTGCCGGTCATTCCCGCCAGCTTTTTGTAAAGCCGGAAGTAGTTCTGGAAAGTTATGGTCGCCAGCGTCTGCGATTCCTCGCGGATCTGCACCTTCTCCTTCGCTTCGATCGCCTGGTGCAGTCCGTCGCTGTAACGCCGGCCGACCATCAATCGTCCGGTGAACTCGTCGACGATCACGATCTCGCCGTCCTTGATGACGTAATCGATGTCGAGCTTGTACATGTGGTGCGCCTTGAGCGATTGAAGGACCTGGTGCGCCAGCTCCATGTTCTCCACGTCGAACAGGTAATCGACCCCCGCCATCTTCTCTATCTTCTTGATCCCCGTCTCGGTGAGGATGGCGTTCTTGGTCTTGTCGTCGGTGGTGAAATCGGTATCCTTCACCAGCCGGCGGACGATGCTGTCCCCCTTGAAATAAGTGTCGACCTTGTCCTCCACCATGCCGGAAATGATAAGCGGGGTGCGCGCCTCGTCGATCAGGATCGAGTCGACCTCGTCGACAATGGCGTAGTTAAGCTCGCGCTGCACGCAGTCCTCGAGCGTCACCGCCATGTTGTCGCGCAGGTAATCGAACCCGAACTCGTTATTGGTGCCGTAGGTGATGTCGCTGCCGTAGGCGATCTTCCGTTCCGGAGGGTTGTGGTCGTGTTGGATAAAACCGACGGTGAGGCCGAGCGCACGGTAGATCGGTCCCATCCATTCGGCGTCGCGCTTTGCCAGGTAGTCGTTGACGGTAACGACGTGCACCCCTTTTCCGGACAGCGCGTTGAGGTAGACCGGCAGCGTCGCCACCAGCGTCTTTCCCTCGCCGGTCTTCATTTCCGATATCTTGCCGTTGTGCAGCACCATGCCGCCGATCAGCTGGCAATCGAAATGGCGCAGGCCGATGCTCCGGGCGGAAGCTTCTCTTACCGCGGCGAACGCTTCGGGAAGGATATTGTCGAGGGCCTCGCCTTCGGAGATCCGTTTCTTGAATTCGGCGGTCTTGTCGCGCAGCTGTTCGTCGGAGAGCGCCTTGAAGCTTTCTTCCAACCCGTTGATCCGCTCAACGACCGGCCGGTAAAGGACGAGCTTTTTCTCGTCCGAATCGCCGATCAGGTTAGCGAGCCATTTGAGGACCATCGGAGCTCAGCGCGCCGGCTCGATCAGCCCCAGGTTGCCCGATCTCCGCTTGTAGATGACGTTGATCTCGTTGGTCCGGGAATTGATGAACGAAAGGAAATCGGAGCCTTTCGAGGCGAGATGTTTCGCCGCTTCCTCTTCGGAGCAGGTCTCCATCTTCGACGGCTCGATCAGCTTGTTCTTGTGAAGGACATTGATCTCTTCGGTCTCGGCATTGCGGAACATAAAGAACTCGTGCCCCAGCTTTTCGATCTCGTTCATTGCCTCTTCCTTGGTCATCGCCTTGATGTCGAAGCGCTTGAGTTTTGCCAGTTTCGGCTCCCCGGTCTCGGTGATCATTCCCGCGGCCAAGCGGTGGTGGGTCAGGTGCTTGATCTTTTCCCCTTCGCGGCGTTTTTCCTTTACGTGCTTTTCCTTGTGCTTTTTGACCTGCCGTCCCAGCTCTTCCGTCACCAGGTCGATCGCGGCGTACATGTCCTCCCCCGCCTCGCTCGCCCGGATCACCTTCTTGCCCGAAAGCCAGAGGCTGACCTCCGCCACCTGCGAGCGCTTGGAATCGGAATGGCAGCGGTCGTCCAGCACGACCTGCGCCTTGACGATGCCGTCGTAGAAACCCTCCAGCTTCTGGAGCTTCTTCGCCGCGTACTCCCGAAGCGGCTTAGAAAGTTCGGTCCCGTGTCCCTGAATGGTAAACTGCATTTATAGTCCTCCGTTCGTTTGATTTATCAAGATGATTTTATCACATTTAAAGGACGCGCGAAAGGGTCAAGACGTGAACGTTCCGCGCGCCGCCGTCCTTGAGCACGCGGGTGCATTCCGAAACGGTGGATCCGGTGGTATAGATGTCGTCCACCAGCAGGACATTGCGGTCCTTCAGCATCCCCTTTCCCTTGACCTCGAACGCGCCCCGCACGTTCTTGAACCGCTCCGCCCGCGGCAGGTCGAATTGCGGGGCGGTCTCCTTGACCCGGAACAGCATGCCCGACACCGTCGGCACGCCGTAATGCCTGGTCAGCTCGTGGGAAAGAACTTCCGCCTGGTTGAACCCCCGCTGGGTAAAACGGTTGCGGTGCAGCGGAACGGGAACAATCAGGTCGATGCCTGACATGTTGAGGTGGCGGGAAAGGTACTTCACCATCATCCGCCCCAGCGGCTCCGAAAGTTCCAGCTTTTTTTTAAACTTGAAGCGGTGGATCGCTTTCTTTACCACGTCGTCATAGACCGTGACCGAATGGACGAAAGCGGATGGAGAAAGATAATTGACCTTGCTTTCACAGTCAGGACAAAGCGAACGCGGCCCCACCCCGCGGCAGACCTGGCATCTTGGGGGGAATATGAGATCGGAAAGCGTTTTAATAAATTGCATGGCCCAGATGATTATGTTATCATACCGGTGATGACCTGGGAAGAGATAATCACCCTCCTTGAGCAGGGCGAAGGACAGTCGGTGGAGTTCGAAAAGCTGGTCCCGACGCCCGAAGACCTTGCCCGCGACATCGTGGCTTTCGCCAATTCCGACGGCGGTAAGATCATCCTCGGCTTGGACGATAAGAACAAGCATTTCGTCGGCATCGACGCCGGCGAGGAGTTCAAGGCCTGGGTCCATGACATCTCGGAGAAGCACTGCACCCCTAAGATCAACCCGCTGGTGGAGCTGATCGACCGCGGCGGCAAGAAAGTGGCGGTCATCAATATCGCTGAAGGCGACGAAAAACCTTATAAGACCGACGACATCTGTTATATCCGCGACGCGGGCGAATCGCGCCCGGCCAAAGAGGACGAAGAAAGGCAGATCACCAATCCCTGGGGCGGCAAGGGATTGAATAAAAGACAGTTAAGGTCCCTGCAATTGATGCAAGAGCGCGGGACCATCACCAACCGCGAGTACCGCGAAGCTTTCAACGTATCGCACAAGACCGCTCACATAGAGTTAACGATGATGGTCGACAAGAAGATCATCAAGTCCGAAGGGGCCGGCCGCTCCACCGGCTATATCCTTCCCCCGCAAAAAGAAGAATAACCTCAGAAAATCCGAAATCCGAATCCCGAAATCCGAATTCTGCATTCCGCAATTCGCACTTTTTAGATCTTTTCCGCCAGAATGCAGATATCGACCGACTCTCCACCCACACCATCCATCCGCTTTCGTGTAATATTCTGGACCTTTTCCTTCACTAGCTTGAACCCGTTGCGGGCCAGCAGCTCGGCCACCTGTTCTTTCTCGTACAGAACAAAACCGTCATCCACATATGGAGTGCTGAGCATAACGCTCTTAGGCCGGAACCCCAGCAGCAGCTGGCCGCCGGTCCTAAGTACCCGGCGTACTTCTTTTAACTGCTTTTCAACGGAGGGCCAGAAGTAAATAGTGTTGATGGAAAGGACTTTGTCAAAATAATCGTCCGCAATGTCCATTTGTAAAGCGTCAGCGCACTTGATTATCAGCCGCCCCCGATCGACCAGCTCCCGATTGCGCCGCTCCGCTTCGGCGCACATCGTATCCGAATGATCGATCGCGTGGACCACGAGATTGTCATTTATTTCGAAAAAGCGCGGAAAGAAATTCCCGTTGCCGGCCCCGATCTCCAGCAAACGGCGGTCGCCGCGGAGATCGAGCATCGAGAACGCCAGCTCATAGAGCGAGCGGTTGGAAAGGTTCATCAACTCGCCGACATCTTTGCCGCGGTCGCCGGAAGGCCGTTTTAATTGTTTCGCGATCTCCGCCGCGTCGGATAGCTCCGCCATTTATCTGAAGAGCTGCCCGCCGATCTTGTGGACCTTGATGAGGTTTGTCGTTCCGGGGATGTTGATCGGGATACCGGCGGTCAGGACCACCACGTCGTTCTTTCCCACGATCTTTTCCTTCAGCAGACCCGCTTCCGCGTTCTCGATCATCTGGTCGATGTACTTGAACGGCTTGATCTTGAGCGGGCGTAAACCGAAGTAAAGCGACAGTTTCCGGAGCGTCTCGTCGCAGGTCACGATGCCGATTATCGTGGTCTTTGGCCGATACTTCGATACCCGGAGCGCGGTCGAGCCCGATTCGGTGAAGGTGATGATCGCCTTCGCCCCCAGTTCCTGGGCGATACTGCAGGCGGCGTGGCTGACCGAAAAATCGATGGAGAATTTACGGTGATCGGTGTTGGTGAAATATTCGATCGAACGCTCCGCCTCGGTGACGATCCGCGCCATGATCTTGACCGCTTCCAGCGGATGGATACCGATCGCCGTTTCTTCCGAAAGCATCACCGCGTCGGCGCCGTCGAAAATGGCGTTGGCGACGTCCGAGACCTCCGCCCGCGTCGGGCGCTCGTCCTTCACCATTGATTCCAGCATTTGCGTGGCGATGATCACCGGCTTGGAAAGGATGCGCGCCTTTTCGATCACTTCTTTCTGGATCACCGGCACCTTGGCCAGCGACATTTCTATCCCCAGGTCGCCCCGCGCCACCATCACCCCATCCGACGCCTTTATTATCTCGTCCAGATCTGCGATCGCTTCCGGTTTTTCCAGCTTCGCGATCACCGATATTTTCGAACGTCTTTTCTTGATGATCTCCTTTACTTTCAGCACGTCCTTTGCGCTGCGGACGAAAGAAAGAGCCACGAAATCCACCCCCATCCGGATCGCCCAAAGGAGATCATCATGGTCCTTTTCGGTGAGCGCGGGCATGCGCAGTTTAGAGTTGGGAAGGTTCAGCCCCTTATGCTCGCCCACCTCTCCCCCTTCGATCACCGTTCCCTTCGCCTCCCCGCCCCTCACCGAATCGACGCGGATCTTGATCGTCCCCCCGTCGATGAAAACGCACTCTCCCTTGCGGATATCTTTCATTACCGAAGATGGAAAGATCGGGATCAGCGAATCATCTCCGGCAACGTTCCGGGAGGTCAGCCGGACCTTGTCGCCCTGCTTCAGTACGGCCTTTTTGTTCTTGAACAGGCCGGTGCGGATCCGCGGCCCCTGCAGGTCGGCCATGATCGCGGTCACGCAACTGAGCGACCGCAGTCCTTTTATCTTCTTCTCGT
>DATJPS010000019.1:0-7659 GCA_035506255.1 Candidatus Omnitrophota bacterium
CGACGCGCAGGTGATTGATAACGGCGAGACGGTAAGGCAGCTTCTGCCGGGAGTGAAGGTTACCGCTCTCTACAAGGCGCCTTTCTACCGCGTGAAACTGGATGACGGCACCGAAGGGTGGGTGGAATCATCGAAGGTCAAAGAACCGACCGACGACCTTTGCCTGATGGGCGTACGCGCTTATCAGAACCACGAGCTCGCCGACGCCGTCGGTTATTTCAGGCAGGCGCTGCAGTTCGATCCCCGGAGTTTCCAATCGCATTTCTATCTGGCCCGCATTTACCTGAAGCAGGATAAGACCGACCAGGCGGCGGCGGAGGTAAAGGAAGCGCTGGCGATCGAGCCGGACAACGCCCGGCTCAAAGCGATGGCCGAGGTGCTGGCGAACAAGTACCTGGACGAGAAGCAGTACGCCAAGGTGGTGGACCTGAAGCCCGAGCTACTGGCCGGCCGGTTGAGCGATAAAGTGAAGAGCCGGATCGTGATCGAAGCAAAAGCTCCGCAGAAGCACGAGACCAAGGTTGCCCAAGCGGTCCCGGCGGCCCCGACGGCCGCACCCGCGGTTGACAAGAGCATCATCGCCGATTCGATCAACATGGTGAAGAACGCAAAGACCGGCAAAGGCAACTCCGTTTATGCGGCGGTCAATTCCGTATTGACGATGACCAAATCGCTCGGCACCAAGATCTACGAGGACGGTTGGAAGGTCGCGGCGGCATCGGACGGCGTAAGGGTCGTCTATGCCTGCCGGCAGGACCACGGCGGCAAGCTGGAGAACGAGAACTTTGAATGGAAGGTCGATCCCGATCACAAGTCGGCGATCCCGCTCAACGAGAACGCGCGCCTGTTAATGAATCGCTGGTAGCCCTTTGGCTCCCGAATGGGAGCCCGGGGCATTGAGTCTCCGAATGCCGGGATAGCTCAGCTGGTAGAGCAGCGCATTCGTAATGCGCGGGCCGTGGGTTCGATTCCCTCTCCCGGCTTTTCCTTACCAGTCCGGCCCTTGCCGGCGTAGCTCAGCTGGTAGAGCAGATGTTTTGTAAACATCAGGTCGTGGGTTCGATCCCCTCCGCCGGCTAATACTAATTATGAAATCTATCTATCTGCTTTATGGCGAAGAGAGGTTCCTGGTCAGGCAGGAACTGGCCGGGATAACCGCCAAATATCCGGGCGCGGAGACCGAGAGCCTGTCCGGGCCCGCGCCCCTGGAGCTGCTGGAGAAGCTCTTTATGCCTTCGCTCTTTTCCCCGCAAAAAGTCTTCGTGGTCCACGATTTTGACTTCTCACAGGACGAGGATGGGGCGCTGTCCCAGCTTAAAGGCCTGCCGGCGGGAACCGCGCTGGTCTTTGTCGATCCGCAGTTCGACCGCCGCACCAAGGCGTTCAAGGGGATAGAGGACCTGGTCGAAGTGGTGGAGTGCAAGAAGCTGGGGGAATGGGATACGGACCGGATCGTCGGCTGGATCGTGTCGCGGGCGAGGGACCATCACAAAGAGATCGGCCGGGACTGCGCCGAAAAGCTGATAGAGTTCGTCGGGTTCGACCTGGGGACGCTCGATTCCGAGATCGAAAAGATCGCCGTTTACCTGGGCGAGCGGAAAGTGATCGCGGAAGAGGACCTGGAAAGGATGGTGCCGCGCACCGGCTACGATATCTTTTCACTTTCGGACGCGCTGCTCCGCAAGGACAAGAAGACCGCGTTCGCTTCCCTCAGCAAACTGTTCGCTGATAAAGAGGACATTTTCAGTATGATGGGATTCCTTTCCAACCAGTACCGCACGCTCTACAAGACCAAGCTGCTGCTGAAAAAGCGGATGAACAACAAGTTCGATATCGCGCGGGCGGCCAAAGCGAGCCCGTACCTGGTAGGCCGGCTGATGGCGGTATCACCCGCGTTCAGCGAGGCCGAGCTGGAGAATTCCCTCAACTCTTTTCACCGCGCCGCCCGCCGTCTGAAGACCGGTGCCGATCAGAACATTGAAATGTACCTGCTGTTGTCGGAGCTGCTCGGTGAATAAACGTCGGGCCTATCTGCTGCTGCTGTTCTTCGTCCTGATCGCGCTGGCGATCGTGGCGCGGCTGGTGGACCTGCAGATCATCCATTATAGATTTTATAAAGAAAGGGCTGAAAGCCAGCGCAAACGGATCATCAATCTGGCGGTGGACCGCGGAGACATCCTTGACCGGAACGGCCGGATCCTTGCCACCTCGCTCAACGCGTTCTCGGTCTACGTCAACCCCCGGCATTTTACCAGCGCCGAGGCGCTTTCGAAGCTGTTGGGCGAGCCGGTCGGCCCGCTCGATAAACGAAAACTGTTCGCCTGGGTCAAAAGGAAGATCGATAAGGCGGCGGCGGACAAGGTGCTGGAGGCCAAGATCCCCTGGGTCTCGATACTGCCGGAAAAAAAGCGGGTCTATCCGAAGGGCCATCTCGCTTCGCAGGTGATCGGGTTCGTCGGTTTGGATAACGAAGGGCTTTCGGGGATTGAGCTTTCGCAGGACAAGTACCTCAAGGGGGTGGAGGGGCAGATCGTCACCGAAAGCGACCCGATGGGTTACGAGCTGCTGGCGGTGAGGGAAAAGGACAGGGAAGAGGCGTCGCCGGGGATGAACCTGACCCTTACCATCGATGAATCGATCCAATTTATCGCCGAGCGGGCGCTGGAGAGGACGATCAAGCAGTTCCAGGCGCTTTCGGGATGCATCATCGTAATGGACGCCAAGAACGGCGAGATCCTGGCATTGGCGGGCAAGCCGGACTTCGATCCCAACGAGTACGCAAAAGCCCCGCCGGATCGCTGGAAATCGTTCGCGGTCGATGTTTACGAACCGGGTTCCACCTTCAAGGTGATCACCGCCGCCTCCGGCCTGGACGAAGGGGTGATCGATCTTGATACCAAGCTCAACGCGCTCGATTCCATCACCATCGGCGGTAAAGTGATAAAGAATTCCCACCAGATCAATTGGGGAGGCAGTACGATCTCCGTTTCCCGGATGCTCGAACAATCGATCAATACCGGCGCGGTGCAGATCGGGCTTAAGCTGGGGCCCGACCGGTTCTACCGCAAGATGAAGGACTTCGGGTTCGGGGAAACGCTTTCGATCGGTCTGCCGGGGGAATCCCGGGGTTTGCTCAGGCCGCCGGCGGAGTGGTACAAACCGGATATTGCCATGATGACGTTCGGTCAGAGCATCGCGGTTACGCCGATCCAGCTCATCTCCGCTTTCCAGGCGCTGGCGAACGGCGGCGTGCGGATCCGTCCCACGCTAATCAAGAAAATAGAGAGCATTGACGGCTCGTTCGTCAGGACGAATTCCGCCAACGAGATCGACCAGCCGGTGTCAAAAAAGACGGTGGCGGAGGTAAGGGGACTGCTGGAGAACGTGGTCCTCAACGGATCGGGCAAACGGACAAAGATGAACGCCTACCGCGTGGGGGGGAAGACCGGAACGGCGCAAAAGGCGGTCCACGGCATCTATGCCAAGGGAAGGTTCATCGCTTCGTTCTGCGGTATGGCGCCGCTGACCGACCCGGCGGTGGTCGCCCTGGTGATCGTCAACGAACCCAAGACCTCGATCTGGGGGGAATCGGTGGCCGGGCCGACTTTCAAAGAAGTGGTGGAGAACGCCCTGCGTTATTTAAATGTCCCGCCGGATATGGTAAAATAGACCGATAAGATGTCATCAAAACCGCAAAAAACGGTGGTTTCCGGCATTCAGCCGTCCGGCAAGCTCCATCTGGGAAATCTTATCGGCGCGCTGGAGAACTGGGTATCACTGCAAGATAAATACCATTGCTATTTTTTCATCGCCGACCTGCATTCGCTGACCACCGGCTACGACAATATCAAGAAGATGAAAGAGGACCTCAACGATCTCGCCATCGACCTGCTGGCGGTGGGGCTGGACCCGGCAAAATGCGTTATCTTTAAGCAATCGGACGTTCCCGAACACTGTGAGTTGCACCTCCTGTTCTCGATGATTACGCCGCTTCCCTGGCTGGAACGGGTCCCCACCTACAAGAGCAAGATCGAGGAGATCAAAGGGAAGGACCTGGGGACTTACGGCTTCCTCGGCTACCCGGTCCTGCAAGCCGCGGATATCCTCATCTACAAGGCCGATTTCGTGCCGGTGGGAGAGGACCAGCTGCCGCATATCGAGTTGACGCGCGAGATCGCCCGCCGGTTCAACCATTTTTACGGTGACGTCTTCCCGCTGCCAAAAGATCTGATGACCGCGGTACCGGTGATGCCGGGGCTGGACGGCCGGAAGATGAGCAAGAGTTATAATAATACCATCGCGCTGGCCGATTCCCCGGAAACGATAAAGAAAAAAGTGAATTTGATGGTCACCGACCCGGCACGTATCAAAAAGGACGACAAGGGACATCCGGACGTCTGCACCGTATTCGCTTATCACAAGATATTCAACAAGCCGGAAGTGGACAAGATCCGGCGGGAATGCCAGGCGGGGGAGAGGGGATGCGTGGAATGCAAGAAAGCGTTCCTTAACGACCTGCTCGATTACCTGGCCCCGATCCAAAAGCGGCGTGCGGAACTGATGGACAAGCCCAAGCTGCTCGATGATATCTTACGGAACGGCATGTCCGAAGCCAAGCGGATCGCCTCCGTCACGCTCAACGAGGCCAAATCGGCGATGGGGGTATTATGACCGAGCCATTCCAGATCACCATCCCTAAATACGAAGGGCCGTTCGACCTGATCCTGGACGCCATCCGCGAAGGCAAGATCGACATCTTCGAGATCTCGCTGACGCAGATCACCTCCGCCTACTTCGAATACATGGGGAAGATGAAGGAGATCGACCTCAACCTGGCCTCGGAGTTCATTCTCACCGCCGCCTATCTGCTGGAGATCAAGAGCAAGCGGCTGCTCCCCAAACCGGAAGAAGTGGTGCTGCAGCAGGAAGAGGAGGAGATCGAGACCGATCTGGCCGATCACATCAAGGAATACCAGCGGTTCAAACAGGTGGCGGTCCACCTGAAGCAGAAGAAGGAATCGTTCTCCCGCATCTATTCGCGCATCGGCAGCCCAGACGATGCGCCGGTGCAGAAGGACTTTTATCTCAAAGACGTCAACCTCAACGATCTGGTGCTGGCGTTCCAGCGGGTGTTCCGCACCATCTCCGATGAGGAGAACGTGCAGCAGATAACCGCCGACGAGGTGACGTTGCCGCAGAGGATCGACGAAGTGGTGGAGATGCTGGGCCGCTCAGAGGAAGGAGTGGCGTTCGAGCAGCTCTTTATCCGCCGGACCAGGATCGAGGTGGTGGTCACTTTTCTTGCCGTCCTTGAACTGTGCCGCCGGAATATGATAAATATATTACAGGAGGAGAGGTTCAGTGGGATCTACCTTAGACTTAAAAAGGCTTAGCAACATACTGGAGTCGTTGCTTTTTGTCACCAAGAAGCCGCTCACGCTGGAAGAGCTCTGCGAACTGACGGGGGAGGGCCCGGAGGTTATTGACGAAGCCCTGAACGGTATCTCTGACGGGCTGGAAGCGGCGCAGAGAGGGATCCGCATGGTGAAGGTGGCGCACGGCTACGCGTTCGGCACCGATCCCGCGAACGCCGAGTTCGTCGACAAGCTTTCCCATTCCCGGATCGAGACCACCCTTTCGCCGCAATCGCTCGAATCGCTGGCGATCATCGCCTATAAACAGCCGATCACCAAGGCCGAACTGGAGATGATCCGCGGCGTTTACTGCGACGGCGTGATCGAAACGCTACAGGCCAAGAAGCTGATCGAAGAGAAGGGGAGGAGCCGGGCGCTGGGGAGGCCGATCCTTTATGGCACTACCGACGAGTTCCTGCGCCACTTCGGGCTTAAGGACATCAACGATCTTCCCGCTCTGCCGGAGGACGTTGCCGACCAGCAAGGGGCGTTCAGCAATCTGCTCCACGAGGAAGCCGGGGAAGAGGCGGTCCCGGCCGCGCTGTGAGCTCTACCGAAGCCCAGATCAGTGAGATCTTTTCTTCATATCAGGGAGAAGGCCCGTACATCGGGGAGCGGCAGGTCTTTGTCCGCTTTGCCGGCTGCAACCTGGCCTGCCAGTTCTGCGATACCCCGCAGGCCCTTTCGCTTTCACCTTCGTATAAAGTGATGCACGACCACCCGGTGAGCGAGAACAACCCGGCCACCGCCGCCCGCCTGCTGGAGCACGTTTCCTCTTTCCTAAAGACCGCCGGGTTGCACCATTCGCTCGCGGTCACCGGGGGGGAGCCGCTTTTGCAAGTTGATTTCCTTAAGAATTTCCTCCCTCAGGTAAAAGAGCTGAAACTCCCGGTCTATCTCGAGACCAACGGTGTCCTGCCCAAGCATCTTCAGGAAGTGATCGATCTGGTAGACATCGTATCGATGGACTTTAAGCTTCCCTCTGCCACCGGACAGAGCCCTTACTGGACGGAACATAAGCTTTGCCTGGAAGCGGCGTACGGAAAGGACCTGTTCGTCAAAATGGTGGTGACCAAAGAGACCAAGGCGGTCGACATCGACCAGGCGGCCTCGATCATTTCCGCGATCGACGCCGAGATCCCGGTAATACTCCAGCCGGTGACGCCGCACGGCCCGGTCAAGCACCGGCCTACGATGCAGGAGATAAACGCGTTCTTCGCCGTGGCCAAGCGGAAGCTGAAGAGGGTGAGGGTGATCCCCCAGATGCACAAGGTGCTGGGTATTGTATGAAAATCCGAAATCCGAATGCCAGAAATCCGAACAAGGAAGGCCTTCGGCATATTGAATACAATGTTCGGACTTCGGATTTGTTTTAAGTATGTTTCAGGTGAAGGGTGGCTTCCAGCCACTTGATGTTCCGCGCCCGTTCCGGATCATGGCCGAGTTTTTCCATCGAACGCAATAACTCCAATTTGTAGCGCGCCGCTTCGACCGCCAGCGTCTCCAATTTCTTGTGGATCCATTCCAGCCCTTTGGTCGGCAGGTCGATGTCGATCTGCCGGATCTTTTTGGTGAGGGACGCGATCCGCCGGGAATATGAAGTGAATTCCTTCCGGGACGATGAAAGCACCCGCTTCAAGTGGCAGTCCTTGAGCATGGAAACGATCTTCAAAAAGGCGATCCGTCGGGCCGACAGGTTGATAAAATCGAACTCCTCTTTAGTAACTCCGAGCTCCTTAAGCGTGGCCTTGACGCGGAAAAGGCGGAAGCGGATCACCAGCCGGTTGAACCACGAATCGGCGAAGAGGAGGCCGATCTCCAGAATCTTGCATTCGTCGAGCAGGAGGATCCTCACCCTTTCCTCGGGGGAGAGGTCTCCGGCCAGCAGGAGGTCGCCGTGGTGGTCGATGTTGATCTTCTCCAGCTTCCAGGCGGAAAGGTCGAGATTCAGCTCCTTGGCCAGGCCGAGCAGTTCGTCGACGTTCGGTTTAAGGACGAACTTCAATATCTCTCGCAGGACGCGGCTTTCAAGGTCGAACAGAAAATCGAAGATGGTGTCCGAGATCCGCTTCTTTATCCATTCGAACGGGAGCGCCGCTTTGATATATAGGTCGTTCAGCACGAAGCGCCGCCCCTTTGCCAACTCTTCTTTTTTCTTATGTTCTTTCTGGCGTTTTTCCTCGTACTTGCGGATGCGGTCGATGGACGAAGCGTCGTTCAGCTTCTGCACGTAATCGTCTATTTT
>DATJPS010000020.1:0-24951 GCA_035506255.1 Candidatus Omnitrophota bacterium
CGAGGCGATCAAGAACAACGAGATCTCCGACCTGATCGATGCTTCGCTCCGCTCCGGCGACAAAGTGGAAAGAGAGATCGACATCATAACCCCGATCTCCGGATCGTTCATCGCCATCGCCAGCCCGATCCGGGACGAGAGCGGCCGGGTACTGGGCGCGGTCTGCGTGCTCCACGACACGACCGAGACCAAAAAGCTGATGCAGTACCGCTCCGAGTTCGTGGCCAACGTTTCGCACGAGCTTAAGACGCCGCTCACCGCGATCCGCAACTACGTCGAGACGCTTCTGGGCGGAGCGATCGACGACCGCGAGAATAACCGCGATTTCCTGGGGAAGATCGACAAGCACGCCCTCAACCTTTCGGCGCTGATCGATGATCTGCTGGAGATCTCAAAACTTGAATCCAGGAAAGAACTGGGGCCGTACGTGAAGGTGGACATCGAAAAGGTGATCGGCCGCGCGCTGGAAACGGTCCAGGAAAAAGCGAGGAAAAAGGATATCGCGATCGAAAAACATTGCGCCGCCGGGGAAGCGTTCGTTTCCGGCCTGGAAGATCATCTTTACCGCGCCGTGCTCAACCTGATCGACAACGCCGTCAACTATACCGGAGAGGGCGGACGGATAGAGATCGGATGCGCTAAAAACGACGACAAGGTGGAGATCTCGGTAGCGGACAACGGGATCGGGATCGCGGAAGAGCATCTCCCCCGGATATTCGAAAGATTTTATCGCGTCGACAAGGCGCGTTCGCGCGACCTGGGGGGGACGGGGTTGGGGCTGGCGATCGTCAAGCACGTGGCCAATATCCACAACGGATCGGTCACGGTCGAAAGCGCCGAGGGAAAAGGCTCCCGGTTCATCATTACCCTCCCCGCCGCGCAATGATCGGTAGTATAATATACCCATTATGAGAAAAATATTTTCTGTTTGTGCTTTATTGTTACTGCTGGCCGGTATTGTTATTGCCGGTGAGGTCAAATTCCCCGATCACAACGGCTATGTGAACGATTTTGCCGGCGTACTTTCTCCCGATACGGTCAAAACACTAGATGGCGTTTGCCGTTCGCTAGAACAAAAGACCTCGGCCGAGCTGGCGATCGCGGTGGTCAAAAGCGTCGCCCCGCTCGATTCCAAGGAATACGCGGTCAAGCTGTTCGAAAAATGGAAGATCGGGAAAAAAGGGAAGGATAACGGGATCCTGCTGCTGGTGGCGATCGACGAGCGGCGGGTGGAGATCGAGGTCGGTTACGGGCTTGAAGGTACGATCACCGACGCGACCGCCGGCCGGATCCTGGACGAATTCGTGGTCCCGTATTTTAAACAGGGACAAATGGACGCCGGGGTGATCGGAGGGGCAAAGGCGATCGCGGCGAAGATCAGCGGCAGCGGGACGGACGAACTGGAGAAAGAAAAAGCGGCGCAGCTTCAAGAAAAAGGCGAAGGACCGATGGTGTTCATCTATATCATTGGCGGCGTTGTCGCGGCAATGGCATTGCTGGTGATCTCGGCCAAATATTCCGGCCGGCTGGCGGTTTGGATCTTTGGGCTGCTGTTCGGCGGCTTCATGGGCGCGGTCTTTGGCGAATGGACGGGGGCGATGATCGGCGGGGCGATCGGGTTTGTGATATTTTTTGCCCTGTCGTTCCTTCCTCCGGGATCAGGAGAAGGCGGGGGATTTTCAGGCGGTTCTGGCGGAGGAGGTTCTTCCGATTTTGGCGGCGGTTCCAGCAGTGATTCTGAGAGTTTCGGCGGCGGGAGCAGTGGCGGTGGAGGGGCGGGGAGAAGCTGGTAATGCCTGATACCAATTCGATCATCGCAATTCTGATCACGATTGCGGTATTGATCGTGATCACCCGAATCGCGCGGATGGAATGGTTCCATCTGCTGGGCGGGATAATCGGATCGGTGGCCGGATATTATTACATCAATGGCATTTTCGGCGTTATTATCGGTGGCGTGGTTGGATTCATCTTCGGTGCCGGTGCTATAATGTATGGTGGTTGGGGCGGAGGAGGATCCGGGGGATGGGGTGGTTTCGGGGGAGGAAGCAGCGGGGGCGGGGGGGCGGGACGGGATTTTTAATAAGGGGGAAGATATGAAAGGTTGGATCTGGCTCGGCGTGATCCTGGTCGTGATCGTGGCTTTTGGCGCGTTCTGCGTGGGGATGTATAACAATCTGGTCGGGATGGACCAGAACGTCAAGCAGAACTGGGCGCAGGTGGAGAACCAGCTGCAGAGAAGGTATGACCTGATCCCGAATCTGGTCGAAACGGTGAAAGGTTACGCCGCGCATGAAAAGAGCACGCTGGAAGACATCGCCAAAGCGCGTTCCGCCTGGGCGGGAGCGCAGAACATGTCCGACAAGGTGGCGGCCGCCAACCAGATGGAAGGCGCGCTGGGCCGTTTGATGGTGGTAGTAGAGAATTATCCGCAGCTGCAGGCGGCTCCCAACTTCCGCGCGCTGCAGGACGAGCTGGCGGGGACGGAGAACCGGCTAGCGGTGGCGAGGATGAGGTTCAACGAGGCGGTCCAGGAATACAATACCAAGGCCCGGAGCATCCCGACCGTGCTGTTCGTAAGGATGTTCGGTTTCGACGCCGAAAAGGCGTTCTTCAAAGCCCAGGAAGCGGCCAAAGAAGCGCCTAAAGTTAAGTTCTAAGCTTTTAAATTTAAGGCCCGGTAATTGCAAAAGCGGTTACCGGGCTTTTTTTTCGCCCCGGGACATTGATCGGCCGCCCCCGGCCGACAATTTACCTCCATTTAACAATCACTTAATCATTCCTTAATCATGCCTGCACGATAATACCTGTGAAAATGATATCAATATCACGGGAGGTGATGGGGGCGAAAGCAGGCCAGAAAAAGTTATTGGTGAAGCACGAACAAGGAGGAATGAAATGTTAAAGAAAGTAGCGGCATTGACGATGTTATTGTTCATGGTCTCGGTTTGCGGCGCTCAGACCGCGAGCGTGAAAAAGACGGTGGCAAAGAAAGTTACGGTTAAGAAGGCCGTAGCGAAGGTAAAGAAATCGCCGTTGGCAAAAACGGCGGGTAAAGCGGTCGCAAAGCCGGGCCCGACGATAGAATCGTCCGAAGCGGCGGCAACGATGGAGGACAAGTTTTCCGACCTGAAGGACGATGTTAACAAAGCGCTGGCGGACCTTAAGGGTCAAGTGGAAAAGGTGAAGAGCGATAACGGCGACGCGAAAGTCGGCGGCACCATCTTTTTCCGCTGGCAGAAATATACGCAGAACCCCGGCACCGCCGTAAACAATTTTGATGTCGACCGCGCCTATGTAGACATCAAGAAAGGTTTGGCCGGAGGCGCCAATGCCAGGATCACGCTCGACGTCGGCCGACTGGGGACCTCGACCACCGTTACCAAGGGGAACGCCGGCGAGACCGTGACCGCCAACTCCGGCACCCAGCAGATGTTCGATTTCCTCAAATACGCCTACGTGGAGCTCCCGGTCGGGATCCCGTCATCGCTCCAGTTCGTCCCGTTCGAGCTTAACGCCAAGCTCGGCCTTCAGCAGACGGTCTGGATCGACTGGGCCGATAAGATCCTCAACCTCCGTTATATCGCCAAGAGCTTTGTCGACAACGAAGGGCTGATGTCATCGGCCGATTTCGGCGTCGGCGCTTTCGGCAAGGTCACCCTGCCGTACCTCCCCGATATCGAATACCAGGCAACGGTCCTGAACGGCGCCGGTTACAAGTCGGCGGAGACCAATGCTAAAAAAGCGGTCGGCGTCAGGCTCAACACCACGGCCTACGACGGCGGCGACCTGGGCAAGGTGATCGCAGGCGGGTTCGCCAATGTCGCGGACATGGACACCGATCTTTCGACCAGCGGCAGCGACAAGCTGGCGGGAGCGCTGGTGGCTTACAAGCATGACCTGGGCACGGCAGATATCGAATATTACCGCGGGACCAACAAGAACGGTTACAGCATGGGCGGGGTAATGTCGCTCGGCAGCTTTACCGGCGGTCTGCTCCCGGGGTTGGGAGCGTTCGCCCGGGTGGACAGCTTCGATCCGAACACGACCAAGAACAATGACAACCTCGACCGTTCGTTCTACGGCGTGACCTATGACGTCAGCAAGGATGTCAAACTCGCGATGGACATGCAGAACGTGACCGGAGGTTCCGCCGCGTCGGCCAGCGCCGGCAAGACCACCAGCGTTCTTTCCCTGCACAGCATGGTGCAGTTATAAAGGAGGATGGGAAATGTTGAAGAAGTTATTGTTCCTTTCATTGATGGTACTACTCGGTACGCAGGCGTTCGCGGTAACGCTCAATGGCGCCGGGGCGACCTTCCCGTACCCGATCTATTCCCGCTGGTTCTCTGACTATAACGGCGAAAAAGGGGTACAGATAAATTACGCTCCGATCGGTTCCGGCGGTGGTATCCGCCAGTTCACGGCGGGCGTTGTAGACTTCGGGGCGAGCGACGCGCCGATGTCGGATTCCGAGATATCCAAAGCGGGCGGCGACGTCCAGCATATCCCGACCGTGGCGGGAGCAGTGGCGGTCGTGAATAACGCGGGTATCAAGGACCTGCAGCTGGACGGCGAGACCCTGGCCGCGATCTATATGGGAGAGATCAAAAAGTGGAACGACGATAAGATCGCCGCGCTCAACCCGGATATCAAATTGCCCAACCTGGACATCACGGTCGTTTATCGCTCAGACAGCAGCGGCACCACCAACATCTTCACCAATTACCTCTCCGCGGTCTCGACCGCCTGGGCGGCAAAAGTCGGGGCCGACAAGTCGGTCGGCTGGCCGGTGGGAGTGGGAGGAAAGGGGAATCCGGGAGTGGCCGGCGCGGTGAAGAATAACGAAGGCGCGATCGGCTACGTGGAACTGGCTTATGCCGAGACCAACGGTCTGGCGACGGCGAAGATAAAGAACCGCGCGGGCAAATTCGTGGCCCCGACGGTCGACAGCACGGTGGCGGCGGCGGCCGGCGGGATCCGGAGAATGCCTTCCGATTTCCGTGCGATGATCGTCAACCAGCCCGGGGCGGACGCCTATCCGATCTGCGGGTTCACCTGGCTGCTGGTCCACAAAAAACAGACGAATTCCGAAAAGGGTCAGGCGCTGGTCGATTTCCTGAACTGGGCAATGACCAAAGGACAAAAATCCGCCAGTTCTCTTTATTACGCGCCGCTGCCGGAAACGCTTAAGGCCAAAGTACAGGCGGCAATCAACAACATTTCGGTCGAGTAGGTAAGACAAATGGCAAAGAGCAATCGAGGGGATGCGGTATTTCGGGGGGCCACACTGGCCGCCGCCGGGAGCATCCCCTTGCTCTTTCTACTGATCCTGTTGATGCTCCTTTATCAATCCCGGCTTTCGCTTTCCGCATTCGGCCCCGGTTTCTTTTTCAATTCCGCTTGGGACCCGGTACGCAACCTGTATGGAGCGCTTCCTTTTATTTACGGCACGCTTGTTTCTTCTTTACTGGCGATCGTTTTTGCGGCGCCGCTGGGGATCGGCTGCGCGATTTACCTGGCGGAAGTAACGAATTCACGTTTCAAGGAATGGATCGCGACCATGGTCGATCTTTTGGCTGCCATTCCGTCGGTGGTGTTCGGGCTTTGGGGAATATTTATTCTGGGACCGATCTTCGGCCTCAGCCTGCTTAACGCCGGAGTATTGCTGGCGATCATGATACTGCCCACCATTACGGCGATCTCCCGCGAGGTGCTGCAGGCGGTCCCCTCTAACCTCAGGGAATCGGCGCGCGCTCTCGGCGCCACGCGCTGGGAAACGGTAAAGCTGGCGGCGCTGCCGCCGGCCGCGTCCGGGATCATCGGCTCGGTCGTGCTGGGTCTGGGCCGGGCGATCGGCGAAACGATGGCGGTAACGATGGTGATCGGTAACCGCCCGCAGATATCGTATTCGCTGCTAGCTCCCGGCTATTCGCTCTCCGCGGTGCTGGCCAACCAGTTCGCCGAGGCGTCCTCGGACCTCAATTTTTCGGTGATGGTGGAGATCGGACTGATCCTGCTGTTTATAACGGTAATAGTCAACGGTTTGGCAAGGTTATTGGTATGGAAAATAGTAAGCAACGGTCGTATTCAATAAGAAAGTTTAAGGAAAAGACCTTCCTGGCGCTGGTGTACCTGGCGGCGCTGCTGGCGGTGATACCCCTTATTTCGCTGCTGGCATTTGTAGTAATTAAAGGCGCTTCGGCCATCAACCTTGATCTCTTCATTCATCTTCCCGCGCCGGTAGGACAGCCGGGAGGGGGGATGGCCAACGCCATTGTCGGCACGCTTATGATCGTGGCCCTTGGTTGCCTCATCAGCCTTCCGGTCGGCATACTGGCAGGGATCTGGATGGCGGAGTGGGGCAAGGGTAAGCGGGGGTTCTTTGTCCGTTACGCGGTAGATGTGATGTCCGGGTTCCCCACCATCATTTTTGGTATCTTTGCCTATCTCCTTTTTGTGCTGACGATGAAGCGTTTTTCGGCGTTTGCCGGCGGGTTCGCCCTGGCGCTGGTAATGCTGCCGTACATAACCCGCACCACCGAAGAGATGATAAAGATGGTGCCGCGCACGTTAAAGGAGTCGGCGCTGGCGTTGGGAGTGCCGGAATGGAAGGTGATGCTACTGGTGATACTGCGCACCGCCTGGAGCGGGATCTTTACCGGCATCATGCTGGCGGTGGCCCGGGCGGCGGGCGAGACCGCGCCGCTGCTGTTCACCGCTTTCACCAATTCGTATTGGAACTTCCGGGTGGACCAGCCGACCGCTTCGATGACGGTGCAGATCTACAATTACGCGATCTCCCCGTTCGACGACTGGAACCGGATGGCATGGGCCGGTTCCCTGGTGCTGGTGATGATCGTCCTGGCGGTGACGCTGACGGTGAGAAAGTTCTCAAAGAGAGTGACATATGGATAATATCAAAAAGAAAATAAGAGTTAACGGGCTCAATGCCTGGTTCGATGGCAAGATCGCGCTTAAAAACATCAACATGTACATCCAGGAACATCATGTGACGGCGATCATCGGGCCTTCCGGCTGCGGCAAGTCGACCTTTGTCCGCTGTCTCAACCGCATGCACGAGACCATCCCCGGCGCGACCGCGGAAGGGGAGATATTGCTCGACGGGGAGAACATTAACGATCCGCAGATCGACCCGGTGTTGATACGCCGCCGGATAGGGATGGTGTTCCAGAAACCGACCCCTTTCCCGACCCTGTCGATCTACGACAATGTGGCTGCCGGGCTGAAGCTGAACGGGACGCGCGATCGCCGGCAACTCGACCAGTCGGTGGAATTGAGCCTTAAAAGCGCGGCGATCTGGGACGAAGTGAAGGATGTGCTCGGCAAACCGGGGATCTCGCTTTCAGGCGGCCAGCAGCAGCGTCTTTGCATCGCGCGGGCGCTGGCGGTGAGGCCGGAGGTTTTACTGCTTGATGAACCTTGCTCCGCGCTCGATCCCATCTCTACCGGCAAGATCGAGGAACTTTTGCACGAGCTGAAAAAAGAATACACGATCGTGATCGTGACCCATAATATGCAGCAGGCGGCGCGAGTGGCCGACTTTACCGGATTTTTCCTGCTGGGCGACCTGATCGAATTCGATATCACGACCAAGATGTTCACGGCTCCGGCGGATAAAAGGACCGAAGAATACATTACCGGGAGGTTCGGATGATGGAGCATAAAACGACTTTTGACCAGGAATTGAGCGAACTTAAAGAAACCATCACGCGGATGGGATTGATGGTGCAGACGCTGATCACCAAGGCAGTGGATTCACTCCAGAAGCTTGACCGCAGGCTGGCAGAAGCGGTGGTACGTGAGGACGATGAAATCGACCGGCTTGAACTGATAATAGATGAAAAATGTGTCCAATTGATGGCATTAAGGCAGCCGGAGGCGTCCGATCTTCGTTTCCTGGCGACCGCGATCCGGATCGTCAACGACCTGGAACGGATGGGAGATCTGGCGGAGGATGTGGCGGAGCGCACGATCGAGCTGGCGGACAAGCCGTTGCTTAAGCCGCTGATCGATATTCCAAAAATGGGCGATCTGGCGGTTCAATCGGTCGCGCTGGTACTGGACGCGTTCATAATGGGGAACCCTTCCAGGGCCAACGCGATCTGGGTGATCGAGAAAGAAGTGGACCGCCTGCGCGACCAGGTACACGATGAATTGATGGGGATCATGACCCAGGATGCCTCAACGGTAACACGGGCCATTCCCTTGTTGTTAGTTTCGCGACATCTGGAACGGATCGTCGATCATTCCACCAATATAGCGGAAGAAGTGGTCTACATGATCGAAGCGAAGGTCATAAAGCACGGCGGCAACGAGCAAAACGATAAAAAATGAACGAAGGGAACGAAATATTCAAATGTCCGGGAATGGAGATCGATCCAACTAGGCATGAGGTTTTAATAAACGGCCGGCCGGTCGACCTGACGGTCAAAGAATTCAACCTTCTGCAGTTCCTGGTAAAGAATGAAGGGCGGGTCTTTAATCGCGACCAACTGCTTAAAAACGTTTGGGGAGAGCAGAGCGAGATAAAGAGCCGGACGGTCGATGTTCACATCCGGCGGATCAGGGAAAAGATCGCGGAAATGAGCAAATCTCTGCTGACCCTGCGCGGCGTCGGATATAAATTCAGGATAAATGGCAAAAGAAAATAAAAGCGGTTTTCCGGTCAGGCTGGGAAGCATCGATATCGGATCGAATGCGATCCGTTTTTCCGCCGCGGAATTTGACGATCAGGCTGATTTCCGGGTTCTTAATTCGGAGAGGATCCCGGTCCGGCTTGGCCAATCCGTGTTCCTATGCGGGTCGTTCGATAAAAAGACCATGGACCTGGCGGTGAAAGCGATAGATTCGTTCAGAAAGAAGATGCAGGCGCTCCAGCTGGAGCGATACCGCGCGGTGGCGACCAGCGCGGTAAGGGAAAGCACGAACGGCGCTTATCTTATCGAACAGATACGGCAAAAGACTGGTATTGAGGTCGAATCGATATCGGGGTCAGAAGAGGCAAGGTTGGTTTATCTTTCGGTAAAGAATAAGGTCAAGCTGGGCAACCGCAAATGGATAATGGCCGACCTGGGCGGCGGCAGCGTGGAAGTATCGCAGATCACAAGGAACCGGATATTATGGACCGAAACACTGGCGCTGGGAGCGGTGAGACTGCTAGAGGGGTTGGCGGCATTCAATAACGACCCGGAAAAATTCAAAAAGATCCTGAACGATTATCTTTCGGCATATAAGATCGAATCGCTGACGAGCCGCAAGGTACGAGGCCAAACGATGATCGCGACCGGAGGGAACATAGAAAGGATCGCGCGTATCGCCGGAGTGGAGGATGATCCAAGCGGGAACGGAGTGATCGACCTTAAAATCCTCCGCCGGGCGATCGATAAGCTATCGGCGCTTACGGTCGCTGAGAGAATGGAAAAATACGGCCTGATGAAGGATCGGGCGGACGTGATTTTGCCGGCGGCGATGGTATACGAGCACCTGTGCGGTCTTATCGGGAGTAAGAAGATCATAATCCCGTATGTCGGCGTCAAAGACGGAATACTGTTTGACCTGGCGGCCGAGATATCGTCGAAGCAGAAAAGCAGTGAAAGCAAGGAAGAAATTGCCGAGGACGCGTGTATAAACCTTGGCCGGAGGTACCGGTTCGACGAGGAGCATGGGCTCCATGTGGCAAAACTGGCGGTGGAACTGTTCGACCAACTGAAAGGCCGTTACCATTTGAACGGGGAATCGCGCCGCGTGCTGCTGGCGGGATCAATATTGCACGATATTGGAACATATATAAATTACAAAGGGCATCACAAACATTCCCTGTACCTGATATTGCAGGCGGAATTGCCGAGTTTTACAACGAACGACATGAAACTGATCGCCAACCTTGCCAGGTATCACCGGAAGAGCATGCCTAAACCGGACCATCCGGCTTTCAATTCGCTTACCGGCGAAGAAAAGGACAAAGTCAAAAAACTGGCCGCTCTCATTCGCCTGGCGGACGCCTTAGATCGGGAGCATCTGCAAAAAGTAAAGAATGTGCGCGCGGCGGTGAACGGACACCAGCTGGAATTGAAGCTGAATTCGGCGGGCGATATCGGGCTTGAAAAATGGGACCTGAAAAAGAAATCAAACATGTTCGAGGAGGTTTACGGGCTCAAAGTGAGCCTTGACCGAAAATGAAAAAGGAAACGAACCAGATAAAAGGTAAACTGATCGCCGTCGAGGGCCTGGATGGTTCTGGCAAATCGACGCAGATCCACTTGGTGCACCAGTGGCTGGTCGGTCTCGGCTGCCGGCTATTTTTTACTGAATGGAACTCATCCGATCTGGTCAAAGAAGCGACCAAGAAAGGGAAAAAAAGGCAGCTGCTGACGCCTACCACCTTCAGCCTGATCCATGCCACCGATTTCGCGGACCGCTATGAGAGGCAAATACTGCCGATGCTGAAAGGAGGATATATCGTTCTTTGCGACCGATATATCTTCACTTCCTTTGCCCGGGACGGGGTAAGGGGATGCGACGGAGGCTGGCTTAAGAAGCTATACGGCTTTGCCGCGATTCCGGATGCTACGCTTTACTTCCGCGTTCCCCTGCCTGAAGCGCTGGCGCGGATCATGTCCGGCCGTCCCAACCTTAAATATTTCGAGGCGGGAATGGATATGAAATATTCGGACGACATCAACCAGAGCTTTGAGATCTTCCAAGGGAAGATCATGGGGAAATACGACCAAATGGTGACGGAATACGGCTTTAGGGTTATCGATGCTACCCGTAACATCCCTTCTCAGCAAGATGAGGTCAGGAAATATATCGCCGGCAAGATCGATCTGGCGCAATATATGAAGAAGGATGGAAGATGAGCGAAAAGAAATTTTACCGCCAGCCGCCGCCCGGGGTAAATCCCAAAAAACTGCCGGGACTTCTGGTCGTGATCGAAGGCACTGATTCGTCGGGGCGTTCGACCCAGATCGGGCTGCTGGCCAGCTGGTTGGAGCAAAAAGGTTACGCGGTGGCGCAAGCGGGATTAAAAAGGTCCCAGCTGGTGGGCGAAGCTCTGGAAGAGGCCAAAAAGGGCAATGTATTGAGCCCTCGCACCATGTCACTGTTCTATGCGACCGATTTTTACGACCAGTTGGAGAACCGCATAATCTCGGCCCTGCGGGCGGGATACGTGGTGCTTGCAGACCGATATATATTTACGCTGATGGTAAGGGATATTGTTAGGGGTGCCGATAAAGACTGGCTTAAATCGCTCTATTCAATGGCGGTCGTACCGGACGTGACGTTCTATCTCCATCTTTCATGGCGGGCGCTGGTAGAACGGACGATGAAAACCTATTCGAACCTGGATTACTGGGAATCGGGTATGGACCTTGGCCTATCCCGCGATTGGTTCGACAGTTTCTCCAAATACCAGAGAAAGGTAAGGACCGAATTCGGGAAATTGGCGAAAGAATATAAATTCATCGAGATCGACGCTAACCACCCGGTTGAAGAGACCAACCGCGAGATCAAATCCCACCTGGAGGCCATGCTTGAAAAGCATTATATAAATGGAAAACAATAAACGGGAAACGCTGAATAAAGAAAAGGTAAAACTGGTGCAAAAAACCGTAAAAGAGCTTTCCCTGCTCGGGTCGGAACTGAAACAATTGATAAATATTTTCTCGATCCGGCTGGATGCGGACCTGGCCGAGATCCGGACAATTATCGAAGGCCGCGGCATAACTGGACAGAAGATCGTTCTGCCATCCTCCAAGAAACTATCCAAGATACTCAAAACAATGAAGAAGATCAGGATAAAACCCCAAAAAGCGCGCGGGAAAGACTTTATAAAACTGCAAAAGGCGGTAAGGAAGATGGTCGGATTATTGCCGAGACAGCCATAATGGCTAGGTTGGTGGTCCTTTTTGTTTGTGTTGAGAATTCCTGCCGGTCGCAAATGGCGGAAGGCTGGGCTCGCCATTTATTCGGCGATAAGCTCGATGCCTATTCGGCGGGGTCAAAGCCGTCCGGAGCGGTTAATTCTGATGCGATCAAAGCAATGTCCGAGATCAATATCGATATTAGCGCTCAAAGGCCAAAAAGCTTCACCGACCTGCCGGTAAAAAAGTTCGATTGTGTAATTACGATGGGATGCCAGGACGCATGCCCCTTTTTCCCTGCAAAAGAGCATCTTGATTGGCGTATCGAGGACCCAAAGGGAAAGGGGCTTGATGTATTCAGGCGGGTGAGGGAAGAGATTGGACAAAAGGTCCGCGGGTTGATTTGAGGACCACCGGCGAAATTGGAAGATCTGGTAACAGTATCTTCATCTGGCCTTAACTCAATATTTACTCAATGTTTACAACGAAAAATGAAATTACGGCCGAACGCGGCGAGATAAAAAATCAGAGGTGAACGATAACTTCATGAACATCAACAAGGCTTCCGCGCTGCTGAGAATGCTGGACTATTACAGCTGGTTGAATCACGGCCATCAGTTGAAAAAGGATTATGCATTGCCGGACGGCACCCCCGAAACCGTTAGATTTGTATATAAAGAAAAAGGGATGGAGCAGGCGATCAGGAGATTCGTAGGGGAGGAGATGGCGCCGCAGGAGAAGAAGGAGCTGATGGACAGACTGGGGATAAAAGGAGACGACGTTGATTTGATAAGGCTTATCCTCTCTCAGATACTGGACCGGCCGGACGATGAAAAAGACCTGGATGCGGCGCTGTACCGGATTGATGCCGCGCAATGCAAAGAGCCGGAAGGGAAAAAACCGGCCGAAAAAGGATCCGACGCCAAACCATTCACTTTCAGCGATATGTTCTCCGGAAATCTGGATTTTAGATTAAGGTATCAAGGGGAGAGGAAAGATAGCGATGCCGTGACCCGGAACCGGGGAAGATACCGGATGGAGCTCGCCGCAAAATATGAACCAATAAAAGATTGGCTGCATTTTAACGTCAGCGTCGCCACCGGCGGGACGGACCCGCGATCGTTGTATAACACCATGCAGGCCGAGCTTCCCTCGATCATGCTGGGGGGCGCGAATGCCGTGTTTACCACACCAGAAAAGGACTTTACGCTTGCCGGCGGCAGATTTTACTTTCCTTTTTTCCGCGCCAGCGATATGGTGTTCGCTAATGATATCCGGTGGGAAGGGGCCTACTCTTCTATAAATACGCATGGGATATTTGTTAATGGAGGGATATTTTCCCTGCGGGAAACAAAAGGGGCGAAATCAAACCCGTATCTTTTCCCCATTCAGGTGGGATACAAAACTAACGTAAGGAACATGTTCTCATTACAATTGGCTGCCGCTTTTATCGGTGTCGAGAACATCCAGGGCGCAAAAGCGCTTGATGATAATTACCGGAGCGGAGATAAAACGAACGAGACCGTTCCGGTGATCGTTAAAGGTAGCGACGGCAAGGATACAACGGAACAGCATTATAAATACGGATACAATTCGGGCCAGCTCAGCTGGGACATTGGCTTCAATTACGATAGATATTTTGGCATCTCGCACTACGGGGAATTCATAAAAGCGTTCAATGGGGCAAGCGACAATGCCGGCTATCTGCTAGGCTTGAGGCTGATGTTCCTTGATAAACAGCTGAAGTTCGATTATTCCTACCGGCGGTTGGGAAGGGAGGCCACGCTTGACGCCTTTCCTGACCCGGATTGCTATGGCGGGGATACGGATGTTTCAGGGCATAAAGCTTCGATATCAGGTACATATTATAGGAACAACCTGGTGGAGGTTGGCGGGAGCGGAAGCTTTTATCACGTGCAAAGAATATCCGGAGACAAGAACCTGCTTAATTTATGGCAAATAAACCCGGTGAATATAAAAGTATTTTTCTGAATGATGCTGTCAAGCAATGGGATTGCGGATAATAAGATCACCGTCGATGTTTTTAACCTCGGCCCCGTCAGCGAGAGGGTGGACGCTGACTTTTGCTGCTTCTCCGTCTGCTTTTAAAACCACCAGTTTTCTCCCCGGTATACCGGTCAATTTCTGAGCGATCTGGAGCAAGATCGCTTTGCTCAAGCAGGCGTCGATGCCGAATGCCATAACTTCGATCCCGCACCCTTTCAGCATCGGCAGGGCCCATTCCAGCGCCGATGGCTGCAGTTTTGAAAAAGCGAGAGCCGAATCCCCGAACGACCGGATGCCGATCCTTTGCAAAGGGCTTTTTTCTGATCCGTCCGGATCGGACCGCGGGTCAAGCTTTATATGGATTATTTGCTCCTTGGCTTTATTTACGGGGGTAGGATGGGACGGCGCCGGAGGCGGTATAACAATAGAATAGAATAAGTGATTGTGTTTCTTCAGCCAGTCGAAGTATGTTTTCCGGTTCTTAATGAATCTCGCGCGCATGGCGTCCGCGTAAGGCTTCCATTTTTCCGTCGGAAAGATAAAGCGGATGGTTTTCTCTATCCTTTCATCGTCTGTCATCGCCCGGTGAACTCCTTTTAAAATACCCAATTCGATGTTAGGCATATCCCCGTTCTTAATGACACACTCGGAAAAAGTGTCTTTTGCCAATGATTTTACCCCTATCAGGTGGACATAGCTGATCGCCGCCATCGCTTCCGGATCGGGCAGGCAGTATGCGTCCAATTTGAATACATTTTGCAGGTCCGCTTTCCTCTCCCTTAATTTTTCCATTCTTTTATCCCGCGCCTCGACAAACCCGGACCATACCTCACAGCCGAACTTACGGATCAAAAGGTATTTAAAGCTGTTCAGCTCTCCCGCTCCGGCCAGATAGAACAGCGAAGAAGCGAACAGGCTGCCCATCAGCGGCCGCAACATGTCCAGATTTGCCACCTGATTGGAGAACCCCCTCATTTTTCTGGTCCAGTAATTGATCAGGCCGTCGATCAATGTGATCGACAAGGGGATCGCCAGCCATTCCATGCCCGATCCCCCCGTCAGGGTATGGATAACGGTCTGGGTCAAGGTCAAAAAGGGGAAAGCGAATCCTGTGACCAATAAAGAGGTTGTTAGCTTGCCGATCTTTATGTGAAACAGATGTTTCAACCATTCTTCTGGATAAAAACGATGTTTTGAGATCAGGTCTGCGGCTATGTTCCTCAATGCATTTAACGAAAGATACAGGAAGGTTGCGCTAAAAGTGGCCGGAACGCTGGCCAATCCCAGCAAGGATATCTTTATTGGCTCCATCATCAAATAAAAGCTGGCGGCGACTTTGAAAAGCTGATTGCCGATATACAGCGGGTTCAAATAGGTGATCGGCATATTTTTGGGGCCGGCAGGGTAAGCGGCCTTAATGGTTTCTCCATCCACTTTGTCCATTGCGGAAATGACCGGTTCTGAATAAGGCATGATCTTATTCCAGTCGCAATACCCGGGATGAACGTTCAATTCGGCAAAGGTACGAACGATGAACTTGGTTTCCAGCGGATCCCCGGGGACCTTGTGGTCGATAGGATTGAATCGATAGGTTTGATACCTCCCTACATATTTCCCTATAGGATGGTTTATTTTGCTTATTACGCTTGGTCTGGTTACGGTGATGGCCATACCTAACTGATTATCCAAATTAATGATTAAAAACAGATAAAACTAATGTAAATGGGGGGTTAATTCTAACGCATCTTTAAGCAGACCGGTTGGCAGCAATCAGGGTAAGAAAGCGAAATATTTGTGCGGTTTTTGGCTTTAGCGGCAAGCTATGTTCCAGAAAGTGCATAAAACGGACAAGAAAGCCCCTAAATTAAATCCTACTTGCCGAAAACTTTTAGCATCGTATTGCCGCCTTTTTGGAACTCGTACTTAACCTGTTCCTCGGCGACTTTGCGGCCCAAGCCTCTTAAATATCCAATAATATCCTCAACATATGGCAACCGCTCGGCGTTCACGTCAACCAATGGGAATATCCTTACCTCTTTTGCCACTCTTAACATTTCATCTATCGCCTGCTTGTGGAAATCGAGCGTCAAATTGTCGGAATAAAATAAAAGAAAGTGGGCGGAAAGGGCCAGGTCGAATTGATCGTCCTTAAACGGCAGTTTTGGCAATTCGGCAAAGACATATCTTTTCGCGGCTTTACCCTTGTCGTAATCCTTTAAAAATTCTTCCATGGCCGACATCCGGAGGCGGACGAGCTCGTCGATGTTCCTGATATTCGTCCAGATGAATTTATCCTGGTTATCCCTGGTCTGGTTAATAACATTGCTATACGTATCATTTATGCGTTTTTTGATCTCGTCTTTGGTAAATTGGTAGAGCGGGTCGATCGATACCGCTTTTCGGCCGTTCTTGTTCTTAATGCTGTTAAAGCTTGATGGCCCGTCCCTGCAGCCGAGGATCGACCGGTTAAGGTCTTCAATGGTTAGGTTGAACATATCGATATATTCCTGGTATGACCGTCCCCAGGGAACGATCGATTCGTATTTGAATGGCATGCGTTTATTATAGCGATTGTAAGAGGGAGGCACAATGAAAAGGGGGGACGTTTTAAAGCTGGGGCGCAAGCTAAAGTATAACAAATAGATCCTTCTTCTAAACCCCGTTAACCCAAATTTAACATATAGTTAACATTCCATTAACATAGCAGTGCGATAATCATTTGGCTGGGATGGGAAATGGCCAATGATAAATGTCAAATGAATGAAGTCGCTTCGCGATATTTATAATTGTGCCGCAAGCACATGATAATTTGTCATTCAAATAAAAGGGGGGCATTCATGTTCAGAGCAATAAAATCCTTCTCGTTTTTGGCTATCTTCCCCACACTTTTAATCGCAATCTTAGTTTCCGGCTGCGGCAGGAACAGCGGCAAAGCGATCCAGATCAAAGGTTCCGACACCATGGTCAACCTGGGCCAGGCCTGGTCAGAAGCGTTCATGAAGGTTAATCCCGACATCCCGATCGCCGTCACCGGCGGAGGTTCCGGTACCGGGATCGCGGCCCTGCTGTCAAAGTCGACCGATATCGCGCAATCATCAAGGTCGATCGAGCCCAAGGAGATCGAACAGGCAAAAAAGAACGGCGTTGACCCGAAAGAGTTCCATGTTGCCAACGACGGCATTACCGTGGTGGTCAATCCGTCCAATCCGGTCAGTAAGCTCACCATTCAGCAGCTATCCGACATCTTTACCGGAAAGATCACCAACTGGAAGGAAGTGGGAGGCCCGGACCGGAAGATCGTGGCGCTTTCGCGCGAGCGGAACTCCGGGACCCATGTCTTTTTCCTGGAGCACGTGGTAAAGCTGGGCGATAAAAAGTCCAAGAACGAGTTCGCCACCGGAGTGTTGATGATGCCCTCTTCGCAGGCGATCGTAGAAGAGGTCTCGAGCAATCCGTCGGCGATCGGCTATTTTGGGCTCGGATATCTTTCCGCTAAGGAAAAGGCGGTAGCGGTGGCGAAGAGTGCCGGGTCCCCGGCGATCCTACCTTCGGTAAAGACCGTCCTCAACGACAGTTATCCAATATCGCGCTCCCTGCTGCTCTACACTAACGGCGCGCCGGCCGGCAAGGTAAAGTCGTTCATCGATTTTGTTATGAGCAAGGAAGGCCAGCAGATCGTGCTTAAGATGGACTTCGTGCCGGTAAAATAATGCGACGGCCTTTCGAATATGTGATCGAAAAGGCGATCTTCCTGTCGGGCGCGGCATCCATCCTGTTCGTCGCCCTGATATTCATATTCCTGCTGAAGGAAGGACTGGCGCTGTTCGGGGAAGTGAATTTCTTCTCTTTTCTCCTCGGCACCAACTGGTACCCGATCTCCGATCCCCCGCAGTTCGGTATCCTTCCCCTGATCCTCGGTTCGGTCTTCGTTACTTTGGGCGCGATCGTGATCGCGGTCCCGCTGGGGTTGGCGGCGGCGATCTATACCGCCGAAGTGGCGCCCCGTTCGATCCGGGGGATCCTCAAGTCCGGGATCGAACTGCTGGCGGCGATCCCAAGCATCGTGCTCGGGTTCATCGGCATAATCTTTCTCGCTCCTTTACTAAAGAACCTGTTCAATCTACCCAGCGGCCTGACCGCGCTGGCCGGGTCGATCATGCTCGCCTTCATGGCAATGCCGACCATCGTCTCCATCATCGAGGACGCGATCGTCTCCGTTCCCAAGAACTACAAGGAAGGATCGCTGGCGCTGGGCGCCACCCACTGGCAAACCATCTACCGGGTGATATTGCCGGCCGCCTCATCCGGGATCATCGCGGCGGTGATGCTCGGCATCGGCCGCGTGATCGGCGAAACAATGGCGGTGCTGATGATCACCGGCAACGCGGCGATCATGCCGACCAGCTTTCTCCAGCCGGTCCGCACCCTTACCGCTACCGTGGCGGCGGAGATGGGAGAGGCGGTGTCGGGAAGCCTGCATTATTATTCGCTCTTCGCCATCGGCATCATCCTTTTCATCATCAGCTTCATTATCAATATATTGGCGGACATGTTCCTTAACCGCAGCCGGAGCAGAAGATGAGGGACACCAGAAGGTACGAGCGGATCGCGTTCAATCTGCTGTTGCTGGCGACGCTCATAATCATCGCGCCGGTAGGGATCATCGTCTTCATCGTCCTCTGGCACGGGCTCCCCGGACTGAGCTGGGAATTCCTTACCGCCATGCCGCGGGACGGGATGCGGGCAGGGGGGATCTTCCCGGCGATCGTCGGCACCATCCTCCTGACCATCGGAACGGCGGTCTTCTCTATCCCGCTCGGTATTTTGGCCGCGATCTACCTTAACGAGTATGCAGAACGTAACTGGCTCACTCGGATGGTGGAGATCTCGATCATCAACCTGGCGGGGATCCCGTCGATCGTTTACGGGCTTTTCGGACTGGGGCTGTTCGTCTCTTTCCTCGGGTTCGGCGCATCCATTCTGGCCGGCTCGCTCACGCTGGCGATCATGACCCTGCCGGTCATCATCACCGCCACCCGCGAAGCGCTCGGCTCGGTCCCCAACGCTTTCCGCGAGGTAAGCTTTTCGCTCGGCGCCTCCCGCTGGCAGACGGTGCGCGGCGTCGTCCTTCCAAACGCCATTCCCGGCATCCTGACCGGTACGATATTGGGGCTTTCACGCGCGGCGGGCGAGACCGCCCCTATCCTCTTCACCGTGGCGGCGTTCTACCTTCCGCGCTTGCCCGAATCGATCTTCGACCAGGCGATGGCGCTCCCTTATCATATATATGTGCTTTCGACCCAGGTCCCCAACGTCAGCCTCAAGGTCCAGTACAGCACGGTGCTGGTGCTGGTGGCGCTGGTGTTCGTGATGAACCTGACGGCGGCCTACATCCGCTCCAAGTTCAGGAAGAGAAAAACATGGTAACCGAAGAAAATCCCAAATCCGAAATCCTAAATCCGAAAATTAGGATATCAAAATTAAATGTTTGGTATGAAGGGAAGCATGCGTTAAAGGATCTGACGCTGGAAGTGGAGCATAAGGAAATAATGGGAGTGATCGGGCCGAGCAACAGCGGCAAGACCTCGCTTTTAAAAACGCTCAACCGCCTGAACGAGCTTTACCCCGGCTGCCGGACCGAAGGGGAGGTGAAGCTGGACGGGAAAGATATTTTCAAGGAGATCGATAAGCATCTGCTCCGCAAGCGGGTGGGGATCGTCTTCGCGCTTCCTCTGCCGCTCCCTCTTTCTATTTTCGACAACGTGGCGTACGGGCCGAAACTTCACGGGTTGAAGGATAAAAGTAAACTGAAAGAGATCGTCGAGATGTCGCTGCGCGCCTCCGCCATCTGGGACGAGGTGAAGGACCGGCTTTCGTCCCCCGCGTTCACCCTTTCGGGCGGACAGCAGCAGCGGCTCTGCATCGCGCGGACGCTGGCGGTGGAGCCGGAGATCATCCTTTACGACGAGCCATGCTCCGGGCTGGACCCGATCTCCACCCTAAAGATCGAAGAGGCGATGCGGGAACTGAAAAAGAACTATACCCAGGTACTGGTGACCAACAATGTGAAGCAGGCGGCGCGCGTTTCCGATCGGACCGCATTTTTCCTGATGGGTGAGATGATCGAAATGGGGGCAACCGCCCAGATGTTCACTTCACCCCGGGACAAGCGGACTGATGATTACATATCCGGGAGGTTCGGATGACCTCCCCCACCATTCGACTCGCTAATGCTCGCTCATGGTCCCCTCTCTCCATTTATAATGGAGAGGGTAGGGTCGGAGAATTTGGAATTTACAACCTTCTCCACAAAGTGGAGAAGGGGGACCCTCTTGAGTCCAAAGGACGAAAGAGGGTGGATGAGGAAATATGATCGTCGAAAATCCCAAGATAAAAGTGGAGAAGCTGAATCTGTATTACGGCGTGTTCCATGCGCTCAAGGACGTCACCATTTCCATCGAGCAAAAAAAGATAACCTCCATCATTGGACCATCTGGCTGCGGTAAGTCGACCCTTTTACGCGTGTTCAACCGGATGAACGATCTGGCGGAAGGGATCCGGATCGACGGTCTGGTGGAGATCGACGGGGAGAACATTTACGGCCCGGACGTGAACCTGGTGGCTCTGCGCAAGAAAGTGGGAATGGTCTTCCAGCGTCCCAATCCGTTCCCGCTCTCGATCTACGACAACGTGATCTACGGGCCGCGGGTCCATGGGCAGCGCGACCGGAAAAAGCTGGACGAGATCGTGGAAAAGAGCCTGCGGGCGGTCCTGCTGTTCGACGAATTGAAGGATAAGCTGGACAAGTTGGCCCTTTCGCTCTCGCTTGAATCGCAGCAGCGACTCTGCATCGCGCGGCTGCTGGCGGTGGCGCCGGAGGTGATATTGCTCGACGAGCCGTGCTCGGCGCTGGACCCGATGGCGACGCTCAAGATCGAGGAGCTGTTGCAAGTGCTCAAAAATGATTATACGATACTGATCGTGACCCACAACATGCAGCAGGCGGCGCGCGCTTCCGACAACACCTTCTACATGTTGCTGGGCGAGATGATCGAGTACGGGGCGACCGAACAGGTCTTCACCAACCCCAAGGACAAACGGACCGAGGATTATATAACCGGAAGGTTCGGGTAACGGAAGGAGAATAAAATGACAAAGGAAGGGATCCGGGCGACGTTCGACCAGGAGCTCAAGGAGCTGTCGGACCAGGTGATGGCGATGGGCATCACCGTCATGGAGATGATAAAGAAATCGATGATCGCGTTCAACAAGAGCGACGAGGCCCTGGCGCAGGAGGTCATCAACCTCGACGACAAGGTGGACAAGTTCAACCAGGACATCGAGACCAAGTGCCTGCAGCTGCTGGCCACGCAACAGCCGATGGCAAAGGACCTCCGCATCATCGCTTCCACCATGCGGATCATTTCCGACATCGAGCGGATGGGGGATTACATGGTCGATGTTACTAAATTTGCGCGGAGGCTGATGGGAAAACCGAAGCTCGCCTCCGCCGGGGACGTCCCGAAGATGGCGGAACTGGTAGAGAAGATGCTCCAAGAAACGCTCGATGCGATATCCAAAAGGGACCTGGAGCTCATTACCAAGGTGGTGGAGGACGACGAGAACGTCGACGCGGCGTTCCGGAACATGTTCGATACCGCGCTGCTGGAGATCGAGAAGCGTCCGCTCTCCGCGCGGGAAGCCATTTACCAGCTGTTCATGGCCCGCTACCTGGAGCGGGTGGCCGACCACATCACCAACGTCTGCGAGCGCGTTTATTACATGGAAACCGGAGAGCTTAAAGAGCTGCATGTTTAGGAAAGTGATTTTAAGCGAGAATTTATTCTCGGCTTTTAGATCGCTTCCCGCGAATGAATTCGCGGTTAAATATATAATATTATGCTTATTGATATTGCTTGCCCTCCCCGCCATGTCCCTTGAATTCACCGAAGCGTTCCGCATCCGGCTGGTCGATTCCCGGGACGGGTCGGTAGAGGTCAGCCTGGACCAGGGAAAGACCTTTCTGACGCTCGGCCACGTGATCTACCCCACCGCCGCCGTCAATCCGAAAGGTTTCACCGCGTCGCAGTGGATCGGGACGGGCGAGGTGGCGGCCTCGGCGGTGAACGCCATCCATATCAAAGTGGACGGGGCCAAGACGATATTTTCCATCCTTCCCCGCGATTTCCTGAACATACCGAAGGGGTATAATTCTTACCTGAGCCCCGATTCGACCATTTATACCGATCTCGACGCGGGAAAAGGGATCTTCGGAGGCGATTATTCGCCGTATGTCGGCAACAAGGTTTATATTTTTGATAAACCGTTAAATTCAGCCCCTAAGATCGGTGACATTATTACGATCGTGGTGACCCGTCCCGCCCGCTGGCCAAAGGAGATCGATCTTGAGAACCGGTTCGGGGGAAGAGTGACAGTAGTTTATCCGGACGGTTCGAGCGAGGTGGTGGCGGAAGTGCTCAGGCCGGTGGCGGGGGTGGGCCGGTTCTCCGGTTCCCGCTTCATCAGCGCGGGACGCATCCGCGCCAACCATCCGGGCGTGATCGATATTTCGACCTCGGTCGGAGACAAGGTCGGCGGATTCCAGATCATCCCCTCCGGCCATGCCCAAAGCCCGGAAATGGGCGGCGCACGGACCTTGACCCAGTGGATGGTGGTGGGGCCGACCAGAGTCGGTGGGGCGTCGCTGGAAGGGGTGGCGCCGCTTTTTAAATATTTCCTGAAGCCGGAATATAATGAGGATGACCTTTCGGGCGAAGGCTGGGAGAGCAAACTGCTATCCCGTTATCTGGTCGAGGTAAAATACAAGGAAAGCGACCGCTGGCAACCGATGCCGATCTTTACCATGAACGCCGACGAGGAGCTGCCGGAAGAGGCCAATCGGGCGCTGGAAAAAGTGACCAATATACGGATCTTATTCCCTATACAATAGGAAAAACCTCCCGGTGCGAACTCCGCTACTTTCCAGCCGATATGTTATAATTGTCTTATGAAGTTCTTCCTGACCACTCCACTTTATTACGTGAACGACATTCCGCATATCGGGCATGCCTACACCACCATCGCCGCCGACGTACTTGCCCGCTATAAAAGGAAAAAAGGGTTCGAGGTTTTCTTTTTAACCGGCACCGACGAGCACGGCCAGAAGGTATGGAAGGCGGCGGAAAAGCAGGGGCTCGCTCCCCAGCAGTTCGTCGACCAAATCGTGGAGCGGTTCCTTTCCGCCTGGCAGAAGCTGGGGATCGACTACAGCGATTTTATCCGTACCACCGAAATCCGCCATTCCAAAGCGGTGCAGAAGATATTTCACAATCTCCTGGTCGCAGGCGATGTCTACAAAGGGGAATATGTAGGGCATTATTGCGTCCCCTGCGAAACCTACTGGTCGGAGAACGAGCTGACCGAGGACATGGACGGGCGCAAACTTTGTCCCGATTGCGGCCGCGCGACCGATATCATCAAGGAAGAGACCTACTATTTCAGGCAGTCCAAGTACCAGGAGCGACTGCTCAAGCACATCGAGGAGAATCCCGATTTCATCCAGCCGGAGCCCCGCCGCAACGAGATCGTCCAATTCATCAAGCAGGGGCTGCGCGACCTTTCGATCACCCGGACCGCTTTCCCCTGGGGAATCCCGGTCCCGGACGATCCCAAGCACGTGGTTTATGTCTGGTTCGACGCGCTCATCAATTACATTTCGGCGATCGGCTACGCTGACAACCAGGACTGTTTCAACAAATACTGGCCGGCCGATGTCCACCTGATGGGGAAGGAGATCGTCCGCTTCCATGCCGTCACCTGGTCGTGCATTTTGATGGCGCTGGGACTTGATCTGCCAAAGCGGATCTTCGGCCACGGGTGGTGGACGGTGGAGGGGGAGAAGATGAGCAAGAGCCGCGGCAATGTGATCGACCCGATCGCGCTGGCGAACGAGTTCGGTGTCGACGCGGTGCGGTATTTCATCCTGCGCGAGGTCCCGTTCGGCAGCGACGGCGATTTTTCGATGCGATCGTTCATCGGGCGGTATAACGCCGACCTGGCCAACGATCTGGGAAACCTATTGAGCCGGACACTTACGATGGTGGACAAATATCAAAATTCCGAAATCCGAAATCCGAAATCCGAAATTACGGATGAAATGAGCAAAGAGCTGACCGATCTGATCAAGGCTACGCCCAAGGCGTTCGACGAACAGATCGAAAAGCTCGCTTTTTCCGATGCGCTGGGCGAGGTGTTCAAGCTGATCAGCCAGGCGAACTTCTATATAGAAAAGGAGGCGCCCTGGGCGCTGGCGAAAGCGGGAGAGACCGACAAGCTGGCCGCGGTGCTGTTAAATCTTTGCGAAGTGTTAAGGATCGCCGCGATTCTCGTCAACCCGACGATGCCGCAGACGGCCGTTAAAATGTGGGACCAGCTGAATTTCGCTTTGCCCCTTGAAAAAGCCAACGCCGAACCTTTTGGCATGGAGATTGCAGGAACTACCGTCAGGAAAGGCGAACCGCTGTTCCCCCGCCTGAACCGGACCGAGACCGGGGGAAAAAAATAACCAAAAGGGGCCGTTAATGTTCATCGATACCCATGCCCATCTGACCATGCCGGAGTTCAAAGACCTTGCGCCATATCTCAAACGCGCCGAAGATGCCGGTATAACAAAGATCATCAACGCATCGTTCGATCTCCCGTCGTCCGTTGGATCGGTCGCGCTGGCCGAAAGGTACGGGAATATTTACGCGGCGGTAGGGATCCATCCCCATGATGCCGATCAGGTAAACGAGACATCGCTCGAACAGATCCGGGAAATGGCGAAGAACCCGAGGGTGGTCGCGATCGGCGAGACCGGACTTGATTATCATTATAAATTGAAACCGGTGGATCAGCAGATGGCCGCGTTCCGTTCATTCCTCGCTCTGGCGCAAGAGCTCAACAAACCGGTCATCATCCATTCCCGCGAAGCGCAGGCCGATACTATCGATGTGATAAAAAAGGCCAACCGGGGCGGACTGAAAGGGGTGTTCCACTGTTTTGCCGGTGACGATGA
>DATJPS010000021.1:0-5703 GCA_035506255.1 Candidatus Omnitrophota bacterium
GGCGGGGCAGGGAAACTACATCGGAAGTAACGAAAGCGACGGCATCTACATCATCAACTCGAATAGCAACGAAGTTGTGGGGAACGAGATCGGACGTATCACAATGGGGACGTTCGAAGCGGCTTTCCCCAACGAAGACCCGTCCCTTTCTGTGGAAAAAAGTGGTATCGACCTTGCCGGGACCAGCAGTTACAACATCATCGGGGCCAATGACGTTACCGGCAGCGGCAGGAACCTGATCTCGAACAACCAGACCCACGGCATTATCATTAACGTCGGGTGCGATCATAATATGGTGAAGGGGAACCTGATCGGCACGACGGCCGACGGGAATCTGCCCGCCCCCAACGGGTTCGTGGGCGGCAACAGCGGCATATCGGTACAGGGAAATTACAATACGATCGGGGGAACGTCCGCCGGTAAGCGCAATGTCATTGCAGGTAATGTGAGCGAAGGGATGGATATTTCCGGATCGTCCAACGAGGTGATCGGAAATTATATCGGGACCAATATTTCCGGCAACGGAGCGGTCGCGAACTCGGGTAACGGTATCTACCTGTCCGGCAGTCATAATACGGTCGGCGGCGCGGCGGCCGGATCGAGGAACATCATTTCCGGGAATGGCGGCAACGGCATCCGGGTCTTTAACTGGAATTATAATCAGATCATCGGCAATTATATCGGAACGACCACCTCCCCTTATACCGATCTGGGCAACGGCGGGTGCGGGGTGACGGTGTACCGGGGAAAGTACAACCTTATTAAATCCAATACTATTTCCTATAATGGAAAGGACGGGTTGAGCCCAGCGCGCGATGGGGTGAACGTGGATAATGTCCAGGCGATCCATGACACGATCTCGCAGAACGCGACGTACGTCAACCATGGCAAGGGGATCAGCCTGACGGGAGGAAGCAACCAGGGTATCGGAACTCCGGAAATAACTTCTTGCCAATATCTGCTGCCCGCGCAAAACTTCCATTTCACCGGAACCGCCACGCCGCTCGCGCAGGTTGAGCTCTTCGGCGCTTTTCGTGATGAGGGAAGCGCGTACGGCGCCACTGCCACCGCTGACGCCACCGGTTCCTGGGAAGTGACCTTTCATTATCCCGGGATCACACCCGGAACTTTCATGGTCGCCGACCAGACCGACACGACCGGCAACACCTCCGAGTTCGGCGCTACTAAAGAGGTCGAATTTCTGACGGTCTATAACCACCGGCCGGACGCGGCGGTAGCGACATTGGAATCGGGCGCGGACTACAACGCCATCGGAGTGTACGAGAACATGCCGGTAACGCAAACCAGGGCGATCTCGGTGCCGACGGACGAAGCGGCGACATTTTATTTTAAATTGTATAACGCCGGCGATACGGATGAATCTTTCTTGATAACGGCGGAGGGAAGTTCCTCGCCGTTCACAGTGAAGTATTACGATTCCAAAACGAGCAGCCATGAGATCACCTCGAACATAACCGGATCGGGCGGGCCGACTCCGCTGATCGTGGCCGGTTCCAGCCTGGAAATAAGGGGTGAGATCAGTTACGGTGGGAACGCAGTGGCGACAAAAGAAATAACGATAGCGCTCTCATCGACAATTGACACGACAAAACGGGATGCCGTGAAAGGGATCGCGACGTTCGTGCCGGTCACGCCGTCGACGATCGGTCGTTTCAATATCTCGGTCCCGGCGGGGATCATTGCGGGACAAACATTCACGGGAACGGTGACGGCGTATGATGCCTCCGGGAGCATTGAGCCGAACGTGACCGGAACGACCTCTTTAGCGGTAGACGCGGGTTTGGTTACACCGGACGCTCTCCCGGCCGCGGCCTTTATCAACGGCGTGGCCAGCGGCCCGCTTGTATTATCGAAAGTAGGAATTAGAACGATCACGGCGACCAACGGAACTGCGACCGGAGCCGCAACGGCGCTGGTATACAACGCGAGCCGGGAGCTCAGCTCAACCGATCTGGGAGTGCCGGGAATGTCGATCAGCGTGCCGGCGGGGGCAGCGACGGAAGAGGTCTCGATCTCGGTTGTGGAAACGACCGCCCCGGCTAACGCGCCGGCGGGATACAAGATCGGAGGAAAAGTATTCGACATCACCGCGACTCCCAGGACTTTCTTTAAACAAGTTACGGTGACGATGCCGATCGAGGGCCCGCTGGACGATGTGAAGGTCGAATGGTGGAACGGCTCTTCCTGGACGACCGATGGCGTAGAAGTGATCGGCCATACGGACACGAGCATCACGTTCACGACCACTCATTTCACGATCTACACGTCAATGGGGGCTCTATCCTCGAATCTGGTAAGATTCGGTCCCAATCCGTACAACCCGAACAACGGGTCAGGGAAGTTCTGGTACTGGCTGGATGCGAACAAGGATACGAGCATCTACCTGATAGACCTGGGAGGAACGATCGTGTGGAAGCAAACATATAACTCAGGCACGAACGGAGCCCGGCAGGGGGAGAACAATATCAGCTACGACGGGAAGACAGCGTGGGGAGACGTGCTGGGGAACGGCGTCTATCTCTTCAAGTTGGTACAGGACGGGAAGAGTATCGGCGGCGGGAAGATAGCGGTGATCAAATGAGAGCAACGGATAAGATAACTCAATCAACGGATTTTAAACGGATCAACGGATGATGAGACAAATACTTGTTGCCGCTGTAATGCTTGGTATGGTCATATCTGCAAATGCCTCTCAGGTGCTGGACCCGACGGATATAGGGGTAGGGGCAAGGCCTCTCGGACTAGGGAAAGCTTTCACGGCGATCGCGAACGACGGCTCCGCCATCTTCACGAACCCGGCGGGGTTGGCTCAGTCAAAGACGCTCAATGTAGTAAGTATGGCGGGGAACCTCATGAGCGAGGTGCCGTACACGGTGGTTGGCGGCAGCTATCCTCTGCTTAACGGAACGATCGGTATCGGGTATGTGGGGTTGGGAGTAAGCGGGATCAACGAGACGACGATCGTGAACGGGACGCCGGAGATAACGGGAGCGCAGGGGAGCTACACGAACTCGGCGATCAACTTATGTTATGCCCAACCTATTTCCAACGTCTCGATCTTCAAGTCCCCAATGCTGGGAGCGACGTTCAAGATCATAAGCCAGGGTTTCAGCGGGACATCGAGCTTCGAAGCGGGGAAGGGGACCGGATTCGACATCGACCTTGGGGCGCTGGCCTCGATCAACGAAGACACGAACGTCGGCCTCACCGTAAAGAACGTCATCCCGGGGAACAACTTCCAGAGCGACGAGATCCCGATGACTGTACAGGGTGGAGTCTCTAAAATATTCCCCCAATATAACCTGCTCACCTCGCTCGATCTAGAATATAACCGCACCATCCTGTTCCACGCGGGGGCGGAATGGAGCCCGATCACGCTCATTAAGCTGAGAGCAGGGGTGGACCAGAAGCCGAGCGCGGGCTCGTCCATCACGAACCTGGCGGCGGGACTGGGGGTCAGCTTCAAGGGGTTCACGTTCGACTATGCGTATCACACTTACGCGGAGCTGTCGGAATTCGCGACGCATTACTTCTCGATCGGATACAGCCCAGAGATGCCGAAGAAAGAAGTTGAGCCGGTGAGCACGACGGCGCCATCACAACCAACGCCGGTGGTACAGCCTCCGCTGCGGATGATCCAGCAGACCACGCCGATCAAGGCGAAGACAGTGGTGAAGACCGTCACGGTCAAGACGAAAAAATAAACATCAACGATATATTTCCGCTCGAACCAAAAAAATGTATCCTTTACCGTGCGATCTGTGGTATAATTTTAGAAAATTTTAGGCGGGATAGCTCAGCTGGTAGAGCGACGCCCTGAAAAGGCGTGCGTCCCCAGTTCAATTCTGGGTCCCGCCATTTTTTAAATAAGGAGGAAGTGATGTCGTTCATTTCTAAGGTCCGCGCCCGCCACCTCGTTTCCATCATCTCCGTTTCCCTTCTTTTGTTAAGCGTTCAGGTGCTCGCCAAGAAGAACGCTCCCGATCTGGGCGACGTACTTCAAGGCGGCCATTCCGGGTTCGATTTCAGTTTTGCCCTGATCGGTTTCTTCGCCCTTTCGCTGGCGACCCTTTCGGTGGCCAAAGGCTACGAAATATTCTCCAAGATGAAGGACGGGAAAGAAAAGGACATTAAAAGCTCCGAGATCGATATATTAAAGGAAGATAACGACCGGCTGATGGGGATGCACTCGTCGGCGCAGTACGAGAACGAATCGCTGCGCAAGGACGTGCTCCGTCTGGAGAGCTCACTGCGGGAGAGGGCGAGCCAGGAAGAAATAGTGAAGAAGAACGAGCTCGGCCTGCGGAAAGAGCTGGAGAAACTGCTCCAGGAAAAGAACCGGCTGGTCGCGGAAAAGGAAGACCTTATGCTTAAGGCCAACCAGCGCAGCATATTTGACATGGGCAGATTATCAGGCGACGCCGCCTGCCCGACAATAGAACTGGAAGAGATCGTCATCGAAAAGGAAAAGATAGCGGAAAAAGATTCCGCGGTCGGGACCAAGATCGAACTGGAAGAGATCGTGATAGAGTCGGGACCGCAAGAAGTGATCGAACTCGAGGAAATAATCGTAGAGGGACCGGCTAAAAAAGAGGGCAAAAAGCCGGAAAAGAAAAAGAAAGCGACCGCAAACAAAGCTTCGACCAAGGGATCCCCCGCCAGAAAAAAGCCCATAAAGGGAGGAAAAAGATGAAACGGCTTTTGATCTCGGTCGCATTGATCGCGGGGCTGGCAGTGGCGGCGCACGGCATCCTTACGTTCTACCTGGTGGACAATTTCGAGGACGGCACCTTTTCCAAATGGTTCGCGTTCGACAACGTTAAGCTTTCGATCTTCAAGAATCCCAAGTCGGATAAAAAGGACCTGGTGCTGGAATCTTGCGGCGAGAACGCGCTCAAAGTGCAGGGGACGGCGAAGAACTGGTATGTCGGCGGGATCGGTACCAGCATCAACGTCGATCCTTCGAATTATTCCCGGATCCAGTTCGACCTGCTCGGCAGCGCGCAGCAGGGGAAGGTAAAGGTCGAACTTTACCAGGACAGCGATAAGAGCGGCGACATTCAGCAGGACCCGAACAATAACTGGAAAGTGACAAAGGACGATATTTTCGGGGTGGAGGTCCCGATCCTGCGTGACGGTTATACGCGCTTTTCCATACCTTTTACCGCCTTCTCGGTATCCAATCCGGGAGTCGGCACCGCCCGGTTCGGCGACGGACCGATCTTGAGGATGCAGATGATATTCATTGCCGCTTCGCAGGAAGGCTCGGTGGACTGCGCGGTCGACAACATTATAATCACGAATTAATTTAAGGAGGCAATTGATGAAAAACTGGACCTGGGCCGCTCTGATCGCTTTGACCGTTATTTCCCTGACCGCAACCGCGCACGCGTTCTCGATCGACGAGATGGAGGCCGACGGCATCAGCCTGAAAGCCGGACCGACCGACATGACGGAAGAACTGTCGATCGCCTGGGTGGAGGCCGCGCTTTACCCCAAAGTGGTGGAAAAGAACCGCGAGATGTTCCTCGAGGTCAGGCTGGCTTCGCCGGTCAAATCGGTCAGGCTTAACCTGGATTCGGAGAAATCGTCGATCGCCCTTATTTCTACCGACAAGAAGAGCTGGAGCCGCGTGGTCAAGGTCTCTCCCGAGACCATGTCCGGCCTCCATATTGCCCGGGT
>DATJPS010000022.1:0-5135 GCA_035506255.1 Candidatus Omnitrophota bacterium
TGAACGCCTCGATCTGGTACTCGTTCACATCGTTGACAGAGGTTAAAAGGCGCGGGTCGTGGCCTGCTTTTCTGGCGATATGGATCAGAGCGGAAACGTCCTTGGGAAGACAGGAACCGCCGTAACCGAGTCCCGCGTTCAAAAAATCACGGCCGATCCGTTTGTCCATCCCCACCGCGTACGCCACTTCCTTCACGTCCGATCCGACCAGTTCGCAAATATTGGAGATCTCGTTGATGAACGAGATCTTGGTCGCCAGAAAGGAGTTGGAGGCATATTTGATCAGCTCCGCGCTCTTGACCGAGGTGAAGATGATGTGGGCGTTGAGGGAACGGTAAAGCTCGGTAATGAGGTTGGAGGCGCGATTGTTGGAGGCGCCGATCACGATCCGGTCCGGGTTCATGAAATCGGAGATCGCAGAGCCTTCCCTCAGGAACTCGGGATTGGAAACGACCGAAAAATATTTTTCCGGCACTTTATTATCGGAAAGCACGCGGGTCACGTAATCGCCCATTCCCACCGGCACCGTGCTTTTATTGACGATCACTTTGAACTTCTTCACGCCCTTTAACGCGCGGGCAATGCTCCGGGCGACCTCGGCCACCGCTGACACATCGGCCTGGCCGTCGGTTTTTGGCGGGGTCCCGACGGCGATAAAAATAACATCGGCCCCTCGGGAGGAAGCGACGGTATCAGAGGAAAAACGCAGACGACCGGCGGCGACGTTCTTCGCCACCATTTCCGGCAATCCCGGCTCATAGAACGGCACCTGCTTTTTATTGAGCATCGCCACCCGTTCGCGGTCTTTGTCAACGCAAACCACCTCGTTCCCGAGGTTGGCAAAGCAAGTGCCCGTCACCAACCCCACGTATCCCGTTCCGATCACCGCCAATTTCATGTTCTCTCCCCCTTATTCGACTCCCCAGTAAATATCCGAAAGCTTTTCGGCAATGTTGATCACCCGGTTGCCGTTCACCTTTTTAATGTCCTCTTCCGTCGCCAGTATCAATTCTTTCTTTTCCTGCTCCCCCGCCCGCCGGATACGGCGGAACGTCAAGCCTTGCATGTCCATTTCCGACAGCACCAGCATGACCTGGTCCGAAAGCGAGCCTTCGCCCAGCACCGCGAATTCCCGGGCGCCGGAGCCGTATTCTTTGCTGACAATCTCCCGGATCTGGTCCTGTATCACTTTTACCAGGTTGATGGTCTTGAAGATGTAGGAGTACGATTTTTTAACTTTTTCCGCGAAACCTTTGGGGGTCAAAAAATATTCAACTTTCTTGGCGTTGAGCCCGCGCGATTTGACGTAGCCGCGGCGGACCAGCCTTTTGAGGATGAGGTTCACCATGGCCAGCGACAGTTCGGTCCGTTCCGAGAGTGCCCGCTGGGTAAGGTTGCCGTTCTTGCCGATCTCCACCACCAGTTTAAGCTCGTTGGTGTCCATTGTTCAATTATTGAACATTATAGCCCTCCCCGCCCCGCCTGTCAACCGCTTTACATAAATTTTTTCTGCCTGTAGAATATTAAAAATGAAGCTTTCGATCCTGATCCCCTGCTATAACGAGGCCCGCACCCTGCCGGAGCTGATCGACCGGGTCAAGGCCGTCGATCTCGACCCGGTACAAAAAGAGATCATCGTCGTCGATGACGGTTCGAGCGACGAAACCCCGAAACTGCTAAAAGAGATCGAACCGGGCGGCGTTAAGGTTTACCGACACGAACGGAACCGTGGGAAAGGCGCCGCCGTCAGGACCGCGCTCTCCCACGCCACCGGCGACCTGGTGATCGTCCAGGACGCCGATCTGGAATACGACCCCCGGGATTACCTCAAACTGCTCGAGGTGATGAAAGACGATAGCGTGCAGACGGTCTACGGCTCTCGCGCGCACCACAACAAATGGTCGCATATATCTTTTGGTCTGGGAGGAAGGTTTGTCTCATTATTGACCAACCTGCTTTACGGATCACGCCTAACCGATGAGCCCACCTGTTATAAGATGTTCCGGACCGGCACCATCAGACAGATCGAGCTGAAGGCCGACGGGTTCGATTTTTGCCCGGAGATAACCGCCAAGATCTTAAAAAAGGGAATAAAGATCGTGGAGGTCCCTATATCTTATGATCCCAGACATTTGAACGAGGGTAAAAAGATCAGCTGGAAGGACGGATTGATCGCCATCTGGACGCTGATCAAGCTTCGTTTTACGGACTGACCCGCTACGCCGTTCTCGCCCGGGTCTCTTTCTTGATCAAACAAATGCAGACCGATAGTGCCAACAGCAGGGCCAGGGCGGCGCCCGCCGCAGCGATCTTGAGCGTAAATGGTACGCCATCTTTTATTAATATGGTGAAATACCAGATATCGATCCGGTCGAACCCGGCCACCGGATACAATTTCCCCAGATAGGATACCGATAGTGAATTTCCGGTCAGGCATCTTTTAACGAGCGAAGCGAGCTGTATCCATCCGCCGACCACCGGCGAGAACCTCGGATCGTAATAGAACAAGTCTCCGTTCCGGATGACGTTGAAGACCAGATAATTCCAGTCGGCCATGTTTATGATCAACGCCGGCAGGTTGACGGCAAATCCGACCGCGGTCAGGAAATAGATGAATTTCAAATTGCTCAAAACTCCCCCCAGCATGACCGCGATCAGCGGCAGGAGGATGATCTGGTATCGAACACCCCACCCCACATCCCCGTTCCAGTCGACGTACGGGGAATAGAAAAGGATGCTGATAACGATTACCGCCAGCACAAGGAGCGTCAGATTACGGTGCTTTCGCAGCATCTGGGGAACTAAATAAAGAAAAGCGAAACAGGCGGGGAAATAGAGGAAGATGCTCTTGCCCGGGCTGAAAAGCTGGCCGATAAAACCGCGCAGGAAATAAGCGGGCATAAAATCGTGCGAGATGTCTTTATAACCGGTCTCCAGTATGCTGCCAAAACGGTAATAATTCAGCAGGAAGAACGCCGCCAGCGATACCGCGACGAAAGCGTGAAAGCTCAGCAGGTCGGTCCAGAGGTTCCGCTTATTCCGGTGTGACCCTGCCACGCAATATATCAGGAGCAACGGGTAAAAGAGGACGACGTAATGCTTGGTCAATAGCGCGATGCCAAACGCCAGGCCGGCGAACAGCGGCGCGCGCCCGTCGCCGTTGCGCTCCAGCCGGCTTAGGAAAAACACCGTTAGCAGGAACCCTAGCGCCAGCAACGGTTCGCTGTAGCCGTAACGCATCTGCGGCAGGAAGAACGATCCCAAACCGAACAGCAGGGCGATGGCCAGAGCCGTCCTTTTATCGCCCGACAGCTCAAACGCGAAAAGCAGCACCGCCAAACAAAGGAGAGCGGAAACAAAGCAATCCGCGAACGAAACGAAAAGCATGCAGACATAGTCGTGAAGCCCCTTTCCGGAAAACGACGAGACCATGTTACCGATGAAATAGAACGGCGCTTCGATCGCGGGCAGGCTGATGCCGTATTGCGAATATTTTCGGCTGTCGCGCCCGACCGAACCGATGTAATGGGCACCGCGGCTCAGTTCCGGCACGTCGAAATGGCGGACTCCCAGGATGGACAGGTCGTGGTCCAATACGATGCTTTCCGCCGTAAGGTAACTTGCGAACCCGTCGGCCCCTATATGACCGCTGGCAAAAAGGAGATTGAAGAATAAAAAGGCCAGAAAGACAAGTGCCGGCAGTTTTTTCCCCATCGCGCGCCCCTCACTCCCCGAGCGAATCGGAGATCTTTCCTTTGAGCACCAGGCTCCTCATATTCTTGAACCAGACCAGCGCCTTGTCGAACAGGAAGTAAGCCGCCGGATCGTAAACCAGATCAAGGCAGCCGATGAATTTCAACAGCTTGCCGTTAAAACCTTTTTTAAAACGGTAAACGCCCCAAAGCGGGTGCCCCTCTTTCGGATTGGAAGGTATACCCCATAGGTCGTACAGCTCGTATCCCTCTTCTTTCGCTTTTTTAATGATCTCCCAGTGGAGCGCGTGGTTCGGCATCACGTTGCGGTGGGCGGAACGCGAAGCGCCGTACATATACCAGACCCGTTTGCCAAAATAGAAATTGACGACCGCGGCAATCGGCTCGTTCTTGAAATAGGCCACGAATATGCGGGCCATGCAGGAACTCCCCATGGCGGACCAGATCTTTTGGTAGTAGCTTTTAGGATGGATCAAAAAATGATCGCGCCCGGCCGTTTCCCGGTAAATATCGTAAAAGATGTCGACCCCTTGCGTGCCGGACACCTCCTGCACCGTCACCCCTTTCCGCTCTGCCAGCCGTATGTTGTAGCGCGTCTTTTCTTCGCAGTTGAGGAGCAGTGTATCGAGGTCGTGTTTAAGGTCAAGAAAATAAGTGGCCCGCGGCTGGACCTGCTTCTTTTGCGGTTTAAATCCTCTGGCAAAAAACCGGTCCAACCCGACCCGATCGGTTTCCTCTATCTCGGGATCGATCTTGAGCGCTACCGCCCGGTGCTTTTTTGCCTGGAACTTCACCGTGCCGAGTAAAAAATCGAGCGCTTCGCCGTTACCCGGTTCCACCAGCGGCCCGCGCGGAGCGTAGAAAAGGCTTTTCCCGATATAAGGGATCGGGCGCTTCAATATCAGCATCTGGGCAACGATCCGGCCCTGATGCTCCACCGCGAGCCGGAGCGGCTCCCAGCCCTGCGGACGCTTTACCTCCCCCCACTCCCACGACTGCAGCACCTGGCTGCCGGGGAGCCCGGCGGCGGCTTTGTCCCATCTATCTTTTTCCAGTTCTATCAGTTCCATTTGGCGTTGTTACAATTCTACCACCGATGGTGATATAATTACAAAATCATGATCCTGATGATCGACAATTATGATTCGTTCACCTACAACCTGGTGCAGTATTTCGAGGAGCTGGGGGCAGAGGTCGTGGTGTACCGGAACGACAAGATCACGGTGGAAGGGATCGCGAAGCTTTCTCCTGAACGTCTGGTGGTATCTCCCGGGCCGGGTGAGCCAAAGGACGCGGGAATCTCCTGTGAAGCGATCAAATATTTTGCGGGCAGGATCCCGGTCCTGGGCGTCTGCCTGGGGCACCAGAGCATCGGCTATGTCTATGGGGGTAAAATAATCAGAGCGAAAGCGCTGATGCACG
>DATJPS010000023.1:0-16087 GCA_035506255.1 Candidatus Omnitrophota bacterium
TCATCCGCGCGGCGCCCGCCTGCGGATGCTGATCGAGGATTTTCTCAAGAAAGAGCACTTGAAGCGCGGTTACGAGTTCGTCATCACGCCGCACATCGCCCGGATCGATCTCTGGAACACTTCCGGCCATTCCGGCTACTACCGCGAGAACATGTATTTTCTGGAGATCGACAAGCAGGAATATGTTCTCAAGCCGATGAACTGTCCCGGCCATATCCTGATCTACCAGAGCAAACTGCACAGCTACCGCGACCTGCCGGTCCGGTTCTTCGAGCTCGGCACGGTCTACCGCTACGAGCGCTCCGGCGTGCTGCACGGACTGCTGCGGGTGCGCGGCTTCACCCAGGACGACGCCCATATCTTCACCACGCCGGAAAAACTGCAGGAAGAGATACTCAACGTGATCGACTTCGCGTTCGAGATGCTCAAGACTTTCGGCTTTGACTACGAAGTTTACCTTTCGACCCGGCCGGAGAACTCGGTAGGGTCGGATGACAACTGGGCCCACGCCACCGAGGCGCTGATCAATGCGATGAAGGCGAAGGGAATAGAATACCGGACCGACCCGGGGGCGGGAGTTTTTTACGGCCCCAAGATCGACGTCAAGATGAAGGACGCGCTCGGCCGCCCGTGGCAGGGTCCAACCATCCAGGTCGACTTTAACCTTCCCGAAAGGTTCGATCTACATTATATAGCCGAAGACGGGACCAAGAAGCGGCCGGTAATGATCCACCGGGTAGTGCTCGGTTCGATGGAGCGGTTCCTGGGGGCGCTGATCGAGAATTACGGCGGGGCGTTCCCGCTCTGGATCTCACCGGTACAGGCCATCATTCTTCCGATCGCCGACCGCCATCAAGCCTATGCCGAAAAGCTCAAGCAGAGACTGCTCGATGCGGAGATCCGGGTAGAGGTCGATCCCCGCCGGGAAAAGATCAACCTCAAGATCAGGGAAGCCCAGATGCAGAAGATACCGTACATGCTGATCGTGGGGGATAAAGAAGAGGCGGCGGGGAGGGTGGCGGTAAGGTCCCGGAGCGGCGGCGACCTGGGGGTGTCGGAAGTGGACGAGCTCCTGGACAAACTGAGAAAAGAAATAGACACGAAGGCCTAAATTTGCTATAATGACATTTCAGTGGAGGGCGATAAGTAGTTAGAGAGTATATAATAAACGAAAGGATCCGCGTTCCGGAGGTCAGGCTGATCGGGGAGGACGGGGGGCAGCGGGGTGTGGTGAGGACGTCCGAAGCGCAGGTCTGGGCTCGGGAAAAAGGGTTGGATCTCATCCTTATATCTCCGAACGCAACGCCTCCGGTAGCCCGCCTGGCGGATTACGGAAAATTCAAGTACGAGATCATCAAACACGAAAAAGAGGCCAAGAAATCGCAGAAGGCCTCCGTTTTGAAGGAAGTAAAGCTGACGCCGAAGATCGGCGAGCACGACCTGCTGGTCCGCATCGGCAAGGCAAAAGAGATACTGGAAAAGAAGGGCAAGGTCAAGATAAGCGTATTTTTCCGGGGGCGCGAAATGACGCACCGGGAATTCGGGGAAAGGGTTTTATACCGGCTGGTGGAAGCGGTTGCCGAATTGGGCAAACCGGAAGCGCCGCCGAAGATCGAAGGGAGGAACATGGTACTGCTCATAGTACCTAAATAATTATGCCAAAAATGAAGACACGCAAGGCCGCGGCAAAGCGGTTCCGGATAACGGGAAGCGGGAAAGTTATCAGAAGGCAGGCCAAGACCCGCCACCTGCTCGAATGCAAGAGCGGAAGACAAAAACGCGCGCTGGGAAGGGACCTGGTCCTGTCCCCCACCGACGCTAAAAGAATAAAGGTGATGATGCCGTATGGTTAGGGTAAAAAGAGGTTATGTAGCGCGCCGGCGCAGGAAAAAGGTCCTTCACCGGGCAAGCGGTTTCAAAGGTTCGCTGAGCAGGCTGTTCCGTCCCGCCAAGCAGGCGGTGGTCCACGCCATGAAGTACGCGTCGGCCGACCGCCGGACGCGGAAAGGTAATTTCCGCCGGCTCTGGATCGCCCGCATCAACGCCGGGCTCAGGGAGCTTAACATCTCTTACAGCAAGTTCATCAACGGGATGAAGAAGAAAAAGATCACGCTCAACCGCAAGGTCCTGGCGGACCTAGCGGTGTTCGATCCGGCCGCGTTCAAGAAGGTCGTCGAGAGCGCAAAATAAATGATACAGATGACGGTCGGCGGATTGGGATTCGATCCGCGGAACCTGTCCCCACTGGTTTTGCTGCGCGACACCGAAGAAATGAACTTTCTCCCTATCTGGATCGGCGTTTTTGAAGCGGCGAGCATCGCGATGGTATTGCAGGGAATAACCCCGCCGCGTCCCATGACCCACGACCTGATGGCCACTTTCATAGAAGAGCTGGGAGGAACGGTCGATCGCGTCGTCATCAACGACATCAAGGACGGGACCTTTTATTCACTCATCGAATACACTAACAAAGAAGGGAAGAAGAACAGCGTCGATTCCCGGCCGTCGGACGCGATCGCGCTGGCACTGCGGCTTAACGTTCCGATCATGGTCTCCGAAGCGGTGATGGTACAGGCCAAGCTGGTCAACGCGGAAAAGGACGCCGAGGAATCGAAAAAGTTCAAGGACTTCATCGAGAACATCAAGCCCGAAGACTTCACCAAGTACTACAAGCAGGACTGAACATTCCTTATCCCGCTTTTCTTTTCTCTTACTTTTTTTCCATGATGAAAAGAAAGTAACAAAGAAAAATCTAGGCGATTTCGATTATTCACCTCCCTTTCCCCCGACCCGTTATCCTCCCCAAGCTCGTCCCGCAAGAATTAGCGGGATTCGCTAACGGCCTCCCGTCCTCCGCCCTAAATAATGTATCCGAAATCGCCTGAAATTATATATTTGGATGTGACCAGAGTGGGGTGTTTCACAATCGGGAGGGGTGGTGAGCTACGGAGCTCATTACGTCCTGCGGAATTGACAATACTGTTCGTTTTATTCCTGAATTGCGGAGCAGCGAGTGCATACGAAGGTCAAAGGGGGTCCAGGGGGTGTCCCCCTGGTTGCTTTCTTTTCATCCACTTTTCTTTTCAATAATAGAAAAGTGGAAAAAGTATGATCAGCTGCGCGAAATTAATAACACCCCGAAACAGATGACCAGGATGCCGAGCCAGCGGGTAATGGAGATCGTCTCCTTGAAGAAAACGATCGAAGCGAAGGCGACCACGACGTAAGCGAGCGAGACCATCGGGTAGACCAGGCTCAAGTTGAGGCGGGAAAGCACCACCAGCCAAAAGACGGAAGAGAAGGCGAACGAGACCAGGCCAGCGAAAACCCACGGGTTGAATATCATCGGGATCAGTTTTTGCAGCAGCTGCGTCACCGGAAAGGTCCCGAACTGGTTCATTCCCTGCTTCATCAGCAGTTGACCGATCACCGCCAGCAGGACCGAGACGACAAGTATCAGATAATTGACCATTTTCATCCTCTCTTTCTTAATTTCCCCAGGACCGCGTCCTTGTAAAGCAGACCGAGCTGGAAAAGGTATTCCGTCGCTTCGATCATCCCGAGCTTGGAGCTGCCGGCGCCTCGATCGGCAAAAATTATCGGCACTTCGACCGCTTTCTTATATTTGCCCTTGGCCAGGACCTCCAGGCAGATCTTAAAACCGATCGGATTGAGCGCGACGCCGTCGATCACCGATCGCTTGAGCATAAAATAACCCGAAGTGTTGTCCCGGACCGTGGTCAACGGGCGGGCGGGCAGGCGGGCGATCAGGGAGGCTAGCTTGCGGTACCAGGTCCAATCGAGCGAGCCGCCGCCTTTTACCAGACGGGAACCGACCACCAGGTCGGCCTGGCCGCTCTTGATCAGATCGAGCATTTCTGGAATGATCTCCGGGGGATGGGAAAGGTCAGCGTCCATCACGCAGAGGATATCGCCGCGCGCGATCTTGAACCCGTCGAGCACCGCGGATGCCAACCCCTGGCGGGTCGGGCGCACCAGCACTTTTACCCCCAGATGTCGGGCAAAATCGGCGGTGCCGTCGGGTGAATTGTCGTCGACCACGATCACTTCCGCGTCCTTTACCTGGGATTTAATGCGGGTGGTAAGTTCGGAAAGGTTATTCTTCTCGTTGTATGTAGGGACTATGATCGATAACATCCAACCTTATTATAACATGGGCGCGGCCGGAAAAACCATCGCTTGTAAGGTGATCTTTCCCTGCCCCCCGCCGGACCGTGAAGCGGCCGCTCCCGGCGGAGACGGTCTCTCCGGGCGTGGACCATCCCGGATCGGATAAAAGATGGGACTTGCTGTATTCTATACCGGCCTCGGCCAGGTAATAGGCTTTCAAATAATTCAACTGGGAGCGGCAGGAGGAGGTTAGCCCGAAGACGGCGGCGAAAAGCGCGGCCGAGGTAACGACCAAGATCAGAACGATAAAGACCGTGAATATGAGCGATACCCCGCGCCGGTCATTTTCCATTTCTGCAGAACGCCTCCGTCGAATCCCGGTCTAGCGAGATAGAGACCAGCCCGCCGGACGGGGAGAAAAAGGAAAGACGGCCGACCTGCCCGCTCTCGGTGAGATAAGAAGACGAGGTGTTGACGGTCCTTCTGACCTTGCCGTCGCGCAGGTCGTAGGCTATGGTATCGGATTTCACCGCCAACGTGAGCTTGCCCGGAGCGGCGGATATTATCCGGTCGGCGGAACGGATATCCCTTGCCATCCGCTGCATGACCGAAAGCCGGACTTGCGCCAGCCCGGCTTCCCGACTGACGCGATCGTACGTTTTAAGATAATTGAGCAGGAAAAAGGTCCCGGTAAGTAACAGGATGGACGTCAGTGCCAGCGCCACCAGGAGCTCGATCAGCGTAAATCCCCGTTTTTTCATCTTGACCTCATCGTGTAGAGCTCTATCGGCGGGTGCTTGGCGTTCCAATATAGCGTTAACTTTATCTCTTTCAGGTCGCTAGTGATGCTGCGGACGGAAATGTTCCCATTCCCGCCGGCGAACGAGCTTCCGCCAACGCTTTCGAACGGCCGGGAGCGGAGTTCTTCCATTGCCGTCTGGGCAAGGTCCATCGCGGCGCAAAGCTCCCCGGTCAGCTGGCGGGTCCCCATCGCGTTCTTGACCAAGTAGACCGAGGAAGATATCAATATCGCCAGCAGCGCGAACGAAACGACCGCTTCGACCAGCGTGAACCCCCGCCGCCTCATTCGGTCCTGATCCTTCCCGAAGACGAGATCACGATCGAAACGGTGCCTTCGCCGCAGGAGAAGGTGATGGTCCCGAACTTTCCCGGTTCGGGAAGTCCGGTCGCCCCGAAAACTATCTGACTGGGGGCGGTCGCTTCGACCCCCGAAGGAAGCTTTCTGGTCAGCCCGTCACGGGTATAATCACGGCGGTCGAACCGGAATTCGACCTCGGCGTGACGGGAGAGGGCGTCGGCCTGTCCCGCCCGGAGGTCGGCGACTACGGCGCGGGCGGCGGAACTAAGCTTGATCCGGTCGAGGAAGCCGGAGAACCGGAAAGAAAAATACCCGGCGGCGACGGCGATGATGGCGAAGATGACGAGCAGTTCGATCAGGGTGAACCCTTTGCGCCTCATTTCGCTCCCAGGATGAGATTGTCGATAAGGCGCGTCTTGCCGATGAAGATGGCAGCGGCGATGAGCGCTTTCCCTTTCACCCGCGTGACATCGTCCAGCGTTTCCGGATCGACCACCTCTACATATTCGATCCGTATCAGCGGTTCTTCCGCCATTTCCCCCTTTACCAGAGCGATCAGCGCGTCGGCGTCGCGCATTCCCTTGCGGAACTTTTCCTTGGCGTTAAGCAGTGTACGGTAGAGGAGCGGGGCGGCTTTCCTTTCCTCTTCCGAAAGATAACGATTGCGGCTGGAAAGCGCCAGGCCATCGTACTCGCGCACGGTGGGGAGGGCGATGATCTCGATATCGAAATTGAGATCGCGGGCCATTTTCCTGATGAGCACCTGCTGCTGAAAATCCTTTTCTCCGAAAAAGGCGCAGACCGGGCGGACAATATTGAACAGTTTGGCCACCACTGTGGTCACGCCGTCAAAATGCCCCGGGCGGAATCCGCCGCAGAGCGCCTGGTCCATCCGTTCTACCTTGACCGAGGTCAAGAAGCTTTTCCCGTACATCTCTTCCGCCGAAGGAGCGAAGACCACCACCGGATCAAAAGCGGAAAGTTTTTTCAGGTCCTGCTTTAGGTCGCGCGGATAACGCTTGAAGTCCTCGTTGGGTCCGAACTGGATGGGATTGACGAAGATCGATACTACCACCAGGTCGGCGTCCCGCTTTGCCGCCTCCACAAGCGAAAGATGCCCCTCGTGGAGCGCCCCCATGGTGGGGACCAGGGCGATCCTCCGTCCGAGCGCGGCCGCTTTTTTGGAATAGAGGGACATTTCGCGCGCGGAGCGGACGGTCTTCATCTGAGGAAATGGCCGCGGGCCAGCGCCCACAATAGCACCGCCAGTACGATGGCCAGGAGCTTGAGCGGCAGGTTTTTCAGGAATAGATCCTTCATTGCTGTTCTTTGACGAACTTGCACTCGGGATTGCTGCACTTCACGGTGATCCCGCCTTTGGCTTTTTTCTCAACCAGCAGCGAGCCGCAGTTGGGACATTTTTCACCGGTCGGCTTGTCCCAATAGGCTACCTTGCACTTTGGATAGTTGCTGCAGGAATAGAATATTTTCCCTTTGCGGGTCCGCCGCACCAGAATTTCGCCGCCGCAACCCTCGCGCGGGCAGGCGACGTTGATCGACTTGATGATCGGTTTGGTGAACTTGCACTTGGGGAAGCCGGAACAGGCCATAAAATCGCCGAAGCGGCCGGAACGGATCACCAGCTGGCTGCCGCAGAGCGGGCATTTCTCGTCGGTCTTGATCTCTTTTTTGACCTTTTCCATCTGCGTTTCGGCCAGCGCCAGGTCATTGGCGAACGGCTTGTAGAATTCGGAAAGGACCTCGACATAGCCGATCTTTCCCTCCAGGATGTCGTCCAGTTCGTCCTCCATGTGGGCGGTGAACGCGAAGTCCATCACGTCCGGGAAATGCTTCACCAGCAGATCGTTGGTGATGATGCCGAGCTCGGTGGGGATGAAGACCCGGTTCTCGCGTATCACGTATCCCCGGTCCTCGATGGTGCCGATGATGGGGGCATAGGTGGAGGGGCGGCCGATCCCTTTCTCCTCTAGCTCCTTGATGAGCGACGCTTCGTTGTAGCGGGGCGGCGGCTCGGTGAAGTGCTGTTTGGGGTCGAGCTTTACCAGTGTCAGTTTTTCCCCGGCCGCGAGGTCCGGCAGCACGCCCGCTTCTTCTTCCTTTTTATCGGTCGATTCGGCGTAGAGTTCGAGGAACCCTTTGAACTTGATCGTCTGGCCGTTGGCGCGGAAAGCGTGGTCCCCGGCCGCGATATCTACCGCGGTCAGGTCGACCAGCGCCGGGTTCATCTGACAGGCGACGAACCGGTTCCAGATGAGCGAATAGAGCTTATACTGCTCGGCGGTCAAGCTCTCTTTTACCTGCTTCGGTTCGCGCATCACCGAAGTGGGGCGGATCGCCTCGTGCGCATCCTGCGCCGATTTCTTGGTCTTGTACTGGCGCGGCGAATCGGGAAGGAAAGGCGCGCCGAAGCTGTCGGAGATGTACTTTCTCACCTCGCCGATCGCTTCGTTACTGATGCGCACGGAGTCGGTCCTCATGTAAGTGATCAAGCCGACGTGCCCTTCGCCCTTGATATCAATGCCTTCGTATAGCTGCTGGGCGATGGTCATGGTCTTGCGCGCGGAGAACGAGAACTTGCGCGACGCGTCCTGCTGGAGGGTGGATGTGATGAAGGGGGGCGCCGGATTGCGCTTCTGTTCCTTCTTCGTGACCTCTTTCACCGTGAAATCGCCCTTCCGGCAATCGGCCACGATCTTATCGGCCGCAATCTGGTCCGGGACGGTTTCCTTCGAAATGTATTTGGCGGAGAATTCCTGCTTGTCGCCGGTTTTGGTGAGCGTGGCCAGGATCGACCAGTACTCCTGCGGGACGAATTCCTTGATCTCCTTTTCCCGTTCGCAGATCAGGCGCACCGCAACCGACTGCACGCGGCCGGCGGAAAGACCCTTTCTTACCTTTTTCCAGAGCAGGGGAGAAAGTTTGTATCCGACCAGGCGGTCCAGAATGCGGCGGGCCTGCTGGGCGTTGACTCGGTTCAGGTCGATGGAACGGGGATGCTTGACCGCCTCCACCACCGCCGGCTTGGTGATCTCGTGGAACTCGATCCGGCGGATCTTCTTTTCGTTTTTTAATATATGCGCCAGGTGCCAGGCGATCGCTTCCCCTTCGCGGTCCGGATCGGGAGCGAGGAAAATGTACATCGCTTTGGACGCGGCGGCGGTGAGGTTCTTCACGATCTTGGCCTTCCCCTTGATCAGGACGTAGGTCGGGGCGAAGTCATGGTCGACGTCCACCCCAAGCTTGTTCTTGGGGAGATCGCGCAAATGGCCGCCGCAGGCCGTTACCGAATAGTCCTTTCCCAGGAACTTTTCGAGCGTCTTGGCCTTGGCGGGCGATTCGACTATCACCAGATTTCTCATGCTTCGGCCATAGTAACAAACAGGTTTGAATCTGTCAAATAACTGTGTTAGCATAATATTCATGGAAGGGGCCTCTCTTTTTAAGCTCCGGCACAACCCGAGCATCATCATAATCGCGAGTTTTGCTCTGATCATTCTGGCGGGAACGATATTGCTTTCGCTCCCGTTCTCGACCGCCGCCGGCCGTAGCACATCGGTCATTGACGCGTATTTCACCGCCAATGCCGCCACCTGCGTCACCGGTCTAACGGTGGTCGATACCGGCGGTCAATTCACCTTTTTCGGCAAGCTGGTGATCCTCGGGCTGATCCAGCTGGGCGGACTGGGGTATATGACCCTTTCCACCCTGATCGTGATACTGCTGCGGCAGAAAGTGTTCATTTCCCAGCGGCTGGCAGTGAGAGAGGCGCTCAACCTTTTCTCCACCCGCGGAGCGGTGAGGATAATTTTTTATGTTTTCTCGGTCGTTTTTCTGGTCGAGGGCGCGGGTGCCGCGATCCTCTTCTTCCACTGGCTCCCGACGATGGGCGCCTGGCAGGCTTTTAAATTCGGGGTGTTCCACGCGGTTTCCGCGTTCTGTAACGCCGGGTTCGATATCATCGGCGGTTTTCGGAGCTTTACCGGATTTACCGGGGACCCGGTGGTCAACCTCACATTGATGGCTTTGATCGTTGTTGGAGGCATCGGGTTCTCCGTGATCGCGGATATCGTCGAAAGAAGGCGTTTTTCGCTTCATTCCAAGATCGTGATCATCACTTCCCTGCTGCTCATTCTGTTCGGAGCGGCGCTGCTGCTGCTCTTCGAACACGCCAATCTGCGGACCATGGGACCACTGCCGCTGATGGACAAGATCTGGGCCTCCCTTTTCCAAGCGGTGTCGGCAAGAACGGGAGGCTTTCATACCATTGACCTGGCCGGGCTGACCGGCCCCGGCATATTCACCTTGATCGTGCTGATGTTCATTGGCGCATCGCCGGGCGGGACCGGCGGTGGGATCAAGACCACCACTTTTGCGGTACTGCTCCTCACCATGCGATCGACGATCGCGGGGCGGTACAATACCGAGGTTTTCGAACGGAAGATCTCGCACGAGATCGTCCGCCGGGCGATGGCGATCGTCCTGCTTTCGGGCGCGCTGATCATTTTCTCGGCGGCGGTGGTCAGTTTGCAGGGATTCGAGTTCGGCAAGATCATGTTCGAAGTGACCTCGGCGTTCGGCAATGTCGGGCTGAGCATGGGGATCACCCCTAGGTTTTCGGCGCTGAGCAAGATCATCATTGGCATCACGATGTTCATCGGCCGGGTGGGGCCGCTGACGGTATTCGTCGGTCTGACGCTGGCCAAGCGGGAAAAACGGATCACGTACCCAAAAGAAGAGATATCGATCGGATAGAGGAGGAAAAAAATGGAAAAGAAACAATTTGCGGTATTGGGGCTGGGGAGGTTCGGGCAGAAAGTGGCGAAGGAGCTGTGCATGCGGGGGCACGAAGTAGTTGTGATGGACCGGGATGAGACCAAAGTCAACCAGATCAAGGACCTGGTAACGCACGCCTATATCGGCGACATGACCGACGAGAACGCGCTGCGCGAAGCGAACGTCCAGAACTGCGAAGTGGTAGTGATCGGGCAGAGCTCGAGCATCGAATCAAATCTATTAGCGGCGCAGCTGTGCAAGGAGCTGAGCGTGAAGCAGGTGGTGGTAAAAGCGCAGTCGACCCTTCACGGCAAGATCCTGACCAAACTGGGCGTTGATCTGATCGTCTATCCGGAGCAGGACACGGCGGTAAAGCTGGCCGACAAACTGACCCTGCGCGGCGTCATGGACTACATGGAGATCAGCAAAGAGTTCGACGTCATCGAAATGCGGGCGAGCAAGGAGTTCGACAACCGCACCCTCAAGGAGCTTAACTTGAAAAAAAGATTCAACGTCGCCGTGCTGGCGATCCGCCGCGGCGCCGAATCGATCATGAACCCAGACGGGGAAACGCTGCTCCTCGAAGGCGATATACTGATCCTGATGGGCCGGATCGAGGATCTGAAGAAGATCACCGGCTGACCAGAAAGCCCGCTTTTATCCGGCACTCTTCCCATTCGCCTTCGGCGGTGGAGTCCCATACTATCCCTCCGCCTACGCCCATCTCTCCCTCATAATAGGGAAGAGAGGGAGAAGGATGGAGGAGGAGGGTGCGGATCGGGACGTTGAAGAACATGTCCTTTTCCGGCGTGATAAAACCGATCGCCCCGGTGTATATCCTTCTTTCTTCACCCTCGAGGTTTTTTATCAGTTTCATCGCGCTCACCTTGGGTGCGCCGGTCACTGATCCGGAAGGGAAAAGCGCTTTAAGAATATCGTATATCCCGGTCCGGTGGCAGATCCGGCCGCGAACGGTGGAAGTCATCTGGCAAAGCGTCCGGTAACGGGCCACTTCGAATAGTTTCGGTGTCACCACCGATCCGGGAACGCTGATCTTTCCGAGATCATTGCGCAGCAGGTCGGCGATCATCACATTCTCGGCACGGTTCTTGGGATCAAGATGCAGCCTCCGCTTCACCCAAAGATCATCCCAGCGATCCTTTCCCCTCGGCCAGGTCCCTTTCATCGGCTTGACGGTAAGTTCCCTTCCCTGTTTCCGGACGAACATTTCGGGAGAAAGCGAAAGGATGGCAAGATCGTCCGACCGGATATAGGCGGGATAAGGGACCGGTTGCTCGTTCAGCAACTCCCGGTATAAGGAGAACGGGTCTCCGGAGAAGGTGAATCGGTATTTTACGCAGTAAGTGATCTGATAAGTGTTGCCGGCGGCGATCTGCGATCTGATCACGCCGATGCGGTTTGAATAATCCGGGAAGATAACGTTGACGGAAATGTTCTTGACCCCCTGTGCCTTGCTTCGTTCGGGCATCTTCCCCCTGATAAGGGGGAGATCATGGAGGGGGTGGGCGTATACCCCGAACTGTAACATCGGAAAATCATATTTTTTCTCTTCTTTCAGCTCTTCCTCGAACGCGTATCCCGCTTCGTATGACAGGAATCCGGCAAGGAACCGGCCCCGGGCCAGCTCTTTTTCCATCTGTTCTAAAGCCAGGGGGATCTCGTTGGCCCGGCGGCAGTCGATCACCCTTTCCGGGTCCCTGAACAGGCGCGGCTTTCCTTCAAATTGGATGAGCGTGAGCATAAGTGCGGTAGGGATGCCGGAGAGGCTATTGCATTACCGCCGTCATTATATCACGATGGCCCGCGGCGATTGAAAGGCGGCCGCGAAAATGGTAATATTTTCATCATGGCAACGTTCGATGAATTCAAGAAGATCGAGCTAAAAGTGGCGGAGATCAAGGCCGTCGAGGATATCGAGGGGGCCGACAAACTTTACAAGCTCGGGATCGATCTGGGGGACGAGCAGAGGACGCTGGTCGCCGGCATTAAATTGCATTATCCCGAAAAGGAAGCGCTCATCGGTAAGAAGATCGCGGTGGTATCCAATCTGGAACCGCGCGCATTGCGCGGCGTAACTTCGCACGGCATGCTGCTGGCGGCGTCGACGCCGGATAAAAGCGCGGTCGTACTGTTAACGCTCGACAAAGACATCCCCAACGGTTCGACGATCAGCTGACCTCACCCACCATTCGCTTCGCTTATGGTCCCCCCCTCCCCATCGTTGATGGGGAGGGTTGGAAAGAAAAATCAAATATAAAAACGGCCTTCTCATTCATAAGTAGAAGGGTTGCCATTGCCGTAGGCAGTGGTGGATGAGGTCAGCTGAAGAAGATCATCTGGATGGCGATGATCAGCAGGTAAACGCCGAAAAGTTTTCTTAAAAACACGTCCGGCAAAGGCTGGGCGATGATCGCGCCGACATAACCTCCGATCAAGAACCCGACCGCCATGATCAGCGCGAATTTAATATTTACATTCCCCGCCTGCCAGTATTTGACCGCGGCCAGCAGGCCGACCGGCAGGAGCATGGCGGCGATCGAGGTCCCCTGGGCCATGTGCTGGGTGGTTTTATAAATGATAAGGAGGCAGGGGATCAGGATGGTGGCGCCGCCGATGCCGAGCAGTCCGCTGAGCGTCCCGCCCGCCGCGCCGATCAAAAAAAGCCCTAAAACCTGGAGCATCGTTTACTTAAGGAGTTCCCTGACGAATTGGTTGACCAGCTTGCCATCGACCCCGGGATGGGCGGCCAACACTTCCTTCATCACTTTTCCCATGTCTTTTGCCGAAACCGCGCCGGTCGCCGCGATCGCGTTCTTCACCGTGTTCTTGATCTCATCGTCCGAGAGCTGTTTGGGAAGATAGGTCTCAACTACCGCGATCTCTTTTTCGGTAGCCGCCGCCGCATCGTTCCTTCCAACCTTTTTGGCCTCTTCCACCGCTTCTTTCAGCTCTTTGTTGTACTTGGCAATGATCTTTATAATCTCGGCGTCGGGGAGGTCTCCGCGCGCGTTCACGTAAAGGACCTTGCTCTTCATCATCCGCAGGACGGAAAGCTTAAGCTCTTCCTTTTGTTTCATCGCGGCGGTCAGGTCGGAGCTTATTTTGGCGAGCATTTCGCGTTTTTCTTCGTTCATAATGCGTACATTATAAGACTGGGGAGGGGGGAATGCAAGGCGGAGCCCGCCCGATTTGCTATAATATGCCAGTAATGGTACGTCGAGCAGTATTTTTATTGTGCATTGTTGCGGCGCTGAGCGCGGCGACGCCGTCGATCGCCGCATTCGATGCGGCCAAACAGCATGTAATGTCGCAAAAGATATCGGCGGCGATAGATAGGGCAAAGGGCGGCAGGGTGGGTTATGTTTTCATCGATGCCCGGACCGGCCTGGGCGTGCAGGTCAACGGCACCATGGAATTCCCCGCCGCTTCCGTCGCCAAGGTCCCCGTCCTCTGCGCCATCTTCCATGCAGCGTATTCCGATCCCGACCTGCTCCAGAAAAAATTAAGGTATAAAGAGAGCGACCGGGTCGGCGGGTCGGGAGTTTTACAATGGATGAGAGCCGATACCGACTATACCGTCTGGAACCTGGCCCGGCTGATGATCGTCCTTTCTGACAACGTTGCCACCCGCATCCTGGTAGAGAACTTCGGAATGAAGAACATCAATCAGTACCTTGAGGAGAACGGATTGAAAGCGACCCGCGTTACCGATCCCACCATGCTGGTGGAGCCGCCGTCATCGGAAGTGAACCTGACCTCGCCTTATGAAATGGCAAAATTGATATCGATGATAGCGCGGGGCGACGGCTTTTCTCCCGCCGACCAGAAGGACATGCTTTCTTTCATGCGTCACCAGAGATACCATTGGGGGATCTGGCGGGGGGTTCCGGCGGGGGTGGTGGTGGCGGACAAGACCGGCAACCTGGGAGGGATACTCAATGATGCCGGGATCGTTTATTCAAAGTCCGGCAACTATATCCTTTCTATCTTCACCTGGGGATTCAAGAAGCAGAGGGAGGCCAGACTGCTGATCAACGACCTGTCAAAGACGACCTATGAGACATATACAGGGGAAAAAGTGATTAAACCGGTCAAAAAGACCTGGCATCGGCCCGTTCGGAAATTAAAAAGAACGAAAGCGATCCGCATTAAGTCAAAAAAGCACAGGACCCGTAAATTTATAAAGCGGCGATGATGGCATCGGCCATCTGCGAGGTCCCGACCGCGGTCGGGTCATTGCGGTCAAGCTTCAGATCGTAAGTCACGCTCTTTCCTTCCGCGATCACTTTTGAAATGGCGCGATCGAGCCGCCGGGCCGCGTCCGCTTCCCCGATGTATTCGAGCATCATCACGGCGGAGAGCATGACCGCCACGGGGTTCACCTTGTTAAGCCCTTTATATTTTGGCGCGCTGCCGTGGATCGCTTCGAATACCGCGATCCCGTCGCCCAGGTTGGCGCCGGGCGCCACGCCCAGTCCTCCCACCAGGCCGGCGCACAGGTCGGAAAGGATATCCCCGTAAAGGTTGGGGAGGGCGATCACGTCGTAAAGCTCCGGCTTCTGCACCAACTGCATGCACATGTTGTCGATCAACCGTTCCTCATACTCGATCTTACCTTCGTACTGCTTGGCCACTTCCCGCGCGGCGGCGAAGAACAGGCCGTCGGTGAACTTCATGATGTTGGCTTTGGTAACGGCGGTCACTTTTTCCCGGTCATGTTTCACCGCGTAATCAAAAGCGAACTTTATCAGCCGCTTGGTGCCAAAAATGGAGATCGGTTTGATGCTGATCCCTGAATCCTCGCGTATGTTCTTGCCCGACAGGCTTTCGATCTCGGCGATCAATTTTTTCGTTTCCGGTTTCCCTTCCTCGAATTCGATCCCGGCGTAGAGGTCCTCGGTATTCTCCCTTACCACCACCAGATCGATATTTTGATATTTGCTGCGGACGCCTTTGTAAGATCTGCAGGGCCGCAGGCAGGTATAAAGGTCCAATTCCTTCCTGATCGCCACATTGACCGAGCGGAACCCGGTGCCGATGGGGGTGGTGATGGGGCCCTTGAGCGCCACCTTGTTCTTCCGGATGGAGTCGAGCGTTTCTTTGGGCAGAGGGGTGCCGTACTTGTCGATGACGTCGGCTCCCGCCTCCGCGATCTCCCAGTTGATCTTCACTCCGGTCGCGTCAACACAACGCCGGGTAGCTTCGCAGACTTCGGGGCCGATTCCGTCGCCGGGGATCAGGGTGATGTTTTTTGCCATAATGATTAAATTATATCTTAAATATTTACTTTTGAAAAGTATGATATAATCCGGCCGTGAGCGATCTTTATTGCCTAAATCCCGAATGCCGGCTTTACAACGAAACCGGACGCGATAATATCGTCAAGTTCGGCGTCTATCGCTCCAAACAGGGCGGACGGGCGCGCTACCTCTGCAAGTCCTGCGGCAGGACATTTTCGGAAAGGGCCAATTCCAAACTCTACGGCCTGCACGCCAACGAAGATACCGTCAACAAATTCCTGGCCGAATACCGCTCCGGCAAGCCCTTGAATCGCATCAGCCGGGAAATGCGGGTAAAAGCCGACACTCTGCGGGCCTGGAGAAAACGGTTCATGGAAACGGATGATGGCCTTTCCGCGGTCGCTACCCTGGCCGCCGCCCCGGTCGCATCCGATGAATTAAAGATCGGCCTGTCGCCCAATCTTATCCCTGCCGATCAGCTTACCTCGAGCCCTCACTCCCTTTCCTTTTCCGTTAACTGGGCCTCTCTCTGTTTTTTAATGTGGATGCTCAACGTAAACCATCTGCTGGAGGAGCGCGCTGGTGACGCTTAGGGCGAGGACCGCGCTTACCGTCAGTCTGGTGCTGGTGATCTTCCTCGCCCTGCTGTATTTCATCGCGCGCTACTTTCTTCTTGGCGGGTTCATTTCCCTTGAAAGAGCGCAGATATCAGGCAGCGTTGACGATCTCAACCAGGCGCTAAACGCCGAGATCGATAATCAGAACCGGATCGCGGGGGATTACGGTACCTGGGACGATTCTT